>CAYLRE010000450.1:0-3029 GCA_964385715.1 uncultured Planctomycetaceae bacterium | reverse complement strand
TTCTAGATCGAACAGTTCCCACGCCTCGGGGCCGTCCTGGACCTTGTTCTCTTTCGTCTTGAAGCGGATGAGCTTGTAGCGGTCAGTTCGGACTCCGTGGTGCTGGCGAACCATGTGCACCGAAGGGTATTCGTAGTAGCGATAATAGACGCTCTTTCGCCAGTCGTCGGGTTGCTGGCCCTTAAGAATGGGCACCAGGCTGGCTCCCTGCATGTCGCCGGGCGCATCTTCGCCGGCAACGTCGAGGAACGTCTGCGCGAAGTCGAGGTTCATCGACATGGCGTCGGTGGTACTGCCTGCCTTGATCTTGCCAGGCCAGCGAACGAGCAGTGGGGTGCGGAAGCTTTCTTCGTACATCCAACGTTTGTCGTACCAGCCATGCTCGCCGAGATACCAGCCTTGATCGGAGGTGTAGATCACGATCGTGTTTTTCGCCAGACCCGACTCGTCGAGGTAGTCGAGCACGCGGCCGATATTCTCATCGAGCGAATCCACGCAGCGGAGGTAATCCTTCACATAGCGTTGGTATTGCCAACGGGTCTTCTCCTTGCCCGTTAGGTTGGCGGCCCGGAAAGCGTCGTTTTTCTTCTTGTACCCGTCAACGAAGGCCTTCTGTTGCTCCTTCGTAAGATGCCACGGCATGACGAACTTGAGGTCGCCCTCGTGGAGGTCCTTGGCGACCGACATCTCTTGCTCGCGGGCTGGGGGAGTCCGGCCGGAGTAGTCGTCGAACAGCGTTTCGGGTTCGGGAATGTCGACGTCGTCGTACTTGTTCATGTGCTTGGGGCTCGGCTGCCAGTTGCGGTGCGGCGCCTTGTGCTGGTACATGAGGAAGAACGGCTTAGAGTCATCACGGCTGCTCTTGAGCCACTTGAGGGTCTGGTCGGTGATGACGTCGGTCGTGTAGCCGGTGTGATGGACCTCGCCGTCGGAGGTGTGCATCCAAGGGTTGTAGTAGGGGCCCTGGCCCTGGAGCAC
This sequence comes from uncultured Planctomycetaceae bacterium, assembly GCA_964385715.1. Lineage (GTDB taxonomy): Bacteria > Planctomycetota > Planctomycetia > Pirellulales > UBA7805 > MB-PLM-2. The sequence continues at coordinate 2,051 of CAYLRE010000450.1, read as the reverse complement.
GTGGTAGTAGTCGAAGCCAGTCGGCGTGGTGCCGAGATGCCACTTGCCGAAGACGGCCGTTTGATAGCCGGCCTTCTGAAGCAGCTTAGCAACGGTCTGTTGGGTTGGGTCGAATTGGTTGCCGTTGCGGCGGAAGCCGTTGAGGTGACTGTACTTTCCGGTCAGCGTAACAGCCCGCGACGGACCGCAGATCGAGTTGGTGACAAAACAGCGATCGAAACGCATTCCCTCCTTGGCAAGGCGATCGAGGTTCGGCGTCTTGTTGCGATTGCTGCCGTAACAACTCATGGCCTGATAGGCATGGTCATCACTCATGATGAAAAGGATGTTGGGGCGAGCGGCTTTCGCCTCTTCATGCTGGTCGGCCCTCGCGGCCGGCGCGAGTGTCATCAGGCTGGCCAAGGTGGTGAGCATCATGGCCAGGGAGAGGAGAGGGCGATTTCGCTTCAGGCAGGGTTGCATCATGGCGGGGCGTTTCATGTTGGCTTTGCCTTGTTGGTGATTCGTGTGAGGGAGCAAGCGGCGTGCGCCTGCAGCGAACCTATCGGATTGGTGCAGGCAATTCAACCAGCAGCGGCTGCGCACTTTAAGGCGTGTGGGCAAGTGGGCGCAAGAGAACGCCGACATTTACCGTGCTCGTGAGACACACGCGAGTCAGCTCGCCACAATCTGCAGATATTCCTGAGCGGTGAAAGGCAGAGTTTCTCGATATTTTTGCTCGCGGCTCTTTGGCACGAGATCTGCTCTCTTCTGTGTCGCCTGTCGGCGAATCGATTGACGCTTCTGAAGCAAAGTAAAGTCAATCGGTTCCCGGCACTCCTGACGCCGTACGTCGCCTAGGCAAGGTAAGCGACGGCGATGGTCAGCGATGGCGAGTCTCGTTTCATTAGGGTTGGCCCTGGCTGAGGTCCTAGCTCGGGGACAGCGACCGACGATCGGTCGGGGCCGCCCTTTCTCGCTACTGGTCTAACGGGATTGGATCGCGTCTTTGACTACCTCGGTGGTGATGGGCAGGGAGAACGAGAAGGTGGCACCACCTTCCGTATTCCGGGACGCCAAGATTGTCCCGCCATGGGCTTCAATGATGGAGCGGCTGATCGCCAGGCCCATTCCGAGGCCGTCTTCCTTGGAAGTAAAGAAGGCCTCAAAAACTTGTTCCTCCATCTGCTCGGAAAGGCCATGTCCACAGTCCTGCACCTCGACAACAACCGAGTGCTGGTTGTCGAGGTGCGTGCGGATAGTGAGGAGGCGCGCTGACGCAGGCGTATCCTCCATGGCATCGAACCCGTTGCGAATGAAGTTCAGGAGCACCTGTTGGATCGCGACGGCATCGCACTCGACCGAGGGCAGTTCTTGGCCAAGATCAACAGCGATGGTGACTTCCCTTTGCTTGGCGTCCTGTTTGGAGAATTGGATGACGTCGAGAACGAGTTCGTTGAGAGCGACAAGGGTATGATGGGGTTCGCGTCGCTTAACGAAGTTGCGCAATCGCCGAATAACCTCTCCAGCGCGTTGGGCGTCCGCAGAGATTCGGCCGATTACCTCCGTGAGCACTTCTTTGTCGACGCCGCCGTTGTTCAGGCGGACGGCGGCTCCTTCCGCGTAGGCGGTGATTGCCGCCAGTGGCTGATTGATCTCGTGGGCCAAGCCTGTTGCCATTTCTCCCATCATGCTGAGACGGGATACGTGAGCGAGTTCGACCTCCTGGCTCTTGATCCGTTCTTCGGCATGCTTTCGAGATGTAATATCGCGTAGCACGGCCCGGCTGTAGAGGAGTCGCCCCTCGGAATCACGAACGGCCGATACGTTGAGGCTCACCTCGATGATGCGATCCGCTGCTGTTAGCAGCAGCAATTCAACTTGAGTCTGTCCCGTGCTTAGGAACTGTTGAAACGAACGCCGTGCGTCGTCGAGGCAATCGGCGTGATAGAGATCGAAGACATGTTTGTCGATAACGTCTACGCGAGCGAATCCCGTGGTCGCGAGGAACGTTTCATTGCATTCCATGACCCGCTGGGTGGCTATGTCGACGGATACAAACATGTCGGGCG
>CAYLRE010000449.1:0-3039 GCA_964385715.1 uncultured Planctomycetaceae bacterium | reverse complement strand
ATAGCGTCAGAGATAAGCAGTTGCTCAGTCGAAGTTCGCTTGGTGTCGGTCCAGCGCGTCGTCCCGCAGCCGGTGATCAGCAAGCAAAGCAAACAGAATATACAAACGGTTGATCGCATGAAGTCTTCTCAAATGTTCCTCATCGCAAGGGGAGGATGCCCGGCACGTCGAACATCACGCGCAAACCCTCCCATGGCGGCCGCATCTGCCTCTACGATCGCTGCCACCCGATAGTTAGGGGGTGCGAACTATAGCAACCAACCCGAGCTAGCAACAGGCGATTTTGGTACCTAGAAAAAAGAAGTTTCGTCGTGCTAGCAGCCTGTCGTCGTACCTGCCGAGAGGAACTCAGCGGCGGCGACCCCATCGACCGGCGTAACGTGCTAGCAACCCACACAGAATCAGTCCCGCCCCCAACAAAGTCCACCAGGCCGGACGATCGTATGCAGGAGTTCCGCTGTAAGCCAACCATACCCACACCGGTACCAACACCGGCTCCAGCAGCACCAGGCCTGCTGCCTCGTGTCCTGCCACGTGTCGCACGCCCCATGCGAACAACAGGTAAGGCAGTCCCATCTGAAACACCCCCAGGCAGACCAAATAGAGCCACTGCTGACCATGCGGCAGAACATTCCACTTGAGCACCGCGGGCGACAGCGCCAGCGCGGTCGTACCATGACAAAGCACCATCAGCCAAGCCCCATTCACGTTTCGCAGGCTGCGCAAACTGATGACGATGCCGGCATAGAACAGTCCGGACAACACCCCCAAGGTCGCTCCGAGCAGACTCGTACTCTCTTCCGGCGCGTGGGCGGCGAACTCGAAAGACAAAATCACCGCCACGCCCGCCATCCCGAACAACAGCAGCACCCAGTCGCTCCGCAAGATTCGATCGCGAAGCACCAGCGCGCCGAATAGATAGATCCAAATTGGCGCGGTGTTCTGTAGCCAGATCGCGTTGGCCGCGGTGGTCAGCGTCATAGCAGGCAGGTAGGTGACGTTCATCAACAAGAACGACGCACTCATGCCAATCATGCCCGAGCGCCACTCCACTCGGCGGACGAAGGGTAGAATCACCGCGCCGGCGAATACGGCTCGCCAGAAGGCCAGCATCGCTCCTCGTTGCGGCAAGCCGATTTCGTCCTGCAGCGGCCAATTGTCAAAGACCGTACTTTTGGCGAAGAAGCCACTCGAACTCCACATGACGGCGGCAACGACGATCATGATTCGCCCGCGCAGCGCGTGCGTCGGTTGGTTCGGCATTTCAAAAGCTGCGTTCTCGTTGGTCATGGCCCCAGTAGAACGGAGCAGGGGACGGCGCGTCTACGGGTCGGACGAGGTTATATCGCCAGACGAAGTTTCATCCACTTCCGCATCGTGCCCATCGATAACCAGCGGCTCTCGGCCCATCTTGTCTCTCACGAAGTCGACTGCCTTGTGGATCGGCCCCCGCGTTACGATCCAGCGTTCAAAATCGAACTTACGGGGAAAGTCGAGCAGCACAATGCCGACCAGAACCATCAATAGGCCCTGACCTGGCAGCGGTATCAAGATAATGCCCACGACGACAAAGATCACGCCGAACAGGTTCTTGATGATCAGCAGCGGCCACCGAAGCATCCACGGGAACTGCTGAAAACGGCGGCCGTGCCTTTCGCGATCGGCGAAGTAGTCGGCCGGAATCCAGGAGACCAGAAACGGCACAGCCAGCAAACTGCCGACGAATGTCACCGCGGAACCAATTCCCAGCCACCACAGTAGCGTTTCGTGCGATTGCATCCAGGTGAAGAATTCAGTCATGCGGGGAATCCGTTTTCCGTACACCAGCCTTTATGCACGAATAGTTATTCGCCCGCGCGACGACGATATCGGAACGTATCAGCTTTGACGTCAAAAGAGTCCTACAACAATCTCATTCCCCCTCGGCCTCTCGATCGGGGCCGTCAAGCACTCCGTCTTCGGTGATTATTTCGCCACCGGCGTAGGTAAACAGAGCCCGCAGTACGGACGCGTCGGTGTCCTTGGCGTGATTGCTGACATGCATGTCGGCATAGGCAGCCCAGAATCCATCTGGCCGGTTTCCTCCCAGGTCGCGGCTAGGATTCTTGGGATCGAACTTCCAGTCCGCCGGCTTGGTCCACTCCACGGCGGCCGATGCGTCGGTCTCCACGAGCAGGACCGTATTGCTCGCACCATCGGTAATGATACTCGATGAAGGCTTGTCAGCTGCGAACACGGTACTAGGCCCGACCACCAATTGAAACGTCGTCTTGGTATCGCTCGGAGCGGTAGCGTTACGAAAGAACTCCGGCATGGCAGGCAACAGCTTGATGTTGTGCTCGCTATCCCATGGTTCGTCCAATTTGAACTGCTCGAACAACTCCTGTTCGCCAAGGTAGGGCAGGACCGCTACTCGCCAGCTCAACAGCGGCTTACCGGCAGCGTCCGCAATCGTCGGTGCGGGGTAACGGCCTTCTTCGGACTCAATCTCCATCAGCGTGAGACCAAGATAGCGAAGGTTGTTCGCTACTTCGACACTCCGGGCCGTCTGTTGGGCCGAAGCAACCGCCGGCATGAGCATGCCTAGCATCACGCTCGAAGCGGCAATCGTCCCTTGATTCTCTAATTTGATCGCGACAACATCACCGTCACGTTGCGGCTTTAGCTGTACGAACAGCCTATCGAGAATCCGTGCAGAGTACTTCGCCATCGCCTGCTCAACCGGATCATTGGCGCCCTGCTGCATTCCTTGCTGCATCTGCGCCGTGAGAGCTTGGCGGCCCATCATCAACGCCATGTTCAAGAGCTTCTCTAGCTCGACCGCCTTTTCTTCGTCCACCGCATCGAACGACAACACGAGATCGGCGTCTTCATCGATATGAACGTCAAGCTGAATCGTTTCCAGGTAGCCGGGGATCTTCTTAAAATCCTCAAGCGGCGGCGGCAAAGGCGGGGCCATTGTCATCATCTGCATCACGAAGGGTCGCATCGCCTCGACCGAGACGAACACTTGTCCGTGGGTCGTCGTCTTGGCCGCTC
>CAYLRE010000448.1:0-3056 GCA_964385715.1 uncultured Planctomycetaceae bacterium | reverse complement strand
ATAACAAATGCTGCGTAGTCGAGTGAGTATCGCAGAGCGAGTTCAGCCATAGCAGCATGCCCCAGTGGCGAGGAGTACGATATCGCAGTCGCATTATAAGCGTTCTCCTGGCGATTTGTTCAATATGTTTCTCAAGATCCGAGTGTACTTCCGCCCAAGGCTAGACACACGCGTCAGCTGGAGCGAGCAGGACAACGTCTTGTGGCAGCGAACCAGCCCGCGGCGCCCAATAACGAAAACCCGAATGCGTTGGCGGTGCCGTGAACGGCTTGCATACGCGGAATGGTCAACCACTCGATCGTAGTCGGTGGAAGGATTGCCCGTAGTCCATAGAGTCCTGCCAGAGTCATGCTCGCCAGGAGCGTGGCTCCGGCGATCGTCCAGAGTAAGCGAGCGATTCGAGGCCATTCCTTAGACGAAGCGAGCGATAAATACAGCCAGCCGACACCTGCCGCGGCGAGTGCCAACCAAAGGGCGGAGGCAACTTCCAGAATGGGCGAGTAACCGAGCTGCGTGCAGGTGATTCCTGCTGCCACCAGTGGAACTCCCGCGATCACCGCAAAGTTCAGACTAGGCAGCAGCGGGGACGTGAGCCGCGCGGTCGCCAAGCCAGTCAGCAGCGGCAACATGAAACCGGCATAGTGAAAATGAACGGCCGTCAAACGGACAATCACGGCGTCGAAGTCGAGCGGTCGCAGGCCAGCCCGATCGACCATGACCCACACGCCTCCCACGACGGGATAGATCAACGCTATATCGACGCAGGCCTGGGCAGAAAACCACCGGCGGTGTGTCAGTAGTCGGCAAGTTCCTGCAAGAGCCGTGGCGGATAATAGCAGGAGCCAGGGCAAGGATAGTGCGACCGCGATATCGTCGGGCTTGCGCAAGTAGGCTGCGGCCAATAGCAACGCCGCCGGAAGTTGTAGCCGGCTGACCCAAGTCCACAGAACGAGTCGCCCGCTGGATACGCCACTGGTTTGTTCATCACGATCCTGTCCATCACGATCGGCTGCAAGACGCAAGGCCAGCGGGAACAGCACCAAAGCAGCGAACAGCAGGAGCGATTCGCCCCACTCTTCGCTGCTCAAGCGAGGTCTCCGCACACCGATCACGCCAAGCCATGCCAGCGTGCCGACGATCGCGGAAACGTAACGGGGCATTGAAGCGTCCTCCTCACTTAGTAGCGAAACCGTCACCTGCTCCAGTGACGTCAAGCGCTGCGGCCACCGCTTGCTGCATCGATTCGAGCGACTCGCGACGGAACTTCGCCTGGAAGAGACGCGCGATCGGGAAGCCGACCCACGTCAACCAGTGCCGGGGCCGCGACCAAGCACGCAGGTCGTACCAGACCCGATCCTCTTCATCCCATTCGACCGCGAACTGCTCCTCTCCGGTCTCCACATGGGTTGGCAACGTTCCATAGGCAAATCCGTAACGCCTAGTCGGTCCTGTCTCGTCAAAAGTATGCACAATCCGACAGGCGTTCTGTGACCACAGACCGAGCGTCTTGATGACGAGGGCCACAACCGTACCTTCTTCCGGTGCGAGACCGGCTAAGCCTGCTGGTTCCACCGTGCCGGTCGCCTCGTCGCCCGTCTTCTTATGAGAGACCGAATAGACGGCCGTCCAAGGCGTAGGGAACATCTTCCACTCGTTGATCGCCTGGCAAGCCGCGAGGTACGCAGCCTCACCCGTGCCTAGCTGTCCTCGCTGATGATCACGTACGAAGCGAGCATCCGATGCGTCGCCACGAGAGACACCGACCTCTGGGTAGGAATACGGTGCGTCCGTCGACTCTCGCAGAAGCTGGCGAATCTGCGCGTCGGTGGGTCTTGTCAGTGAGAACATGCGACTCCTTCTTCGCTAGAAACGTGGGCAGGCTCCGTGATCCGCACGTGGACGGACTCACCTTCCCATGATCCTAACCGCAACGAAACGGAGGAGTTAACGGGGAGTTGGCACGGCCAAGGGGTGCCACTGGCTTTGCCAGTGCTCAATGCGACGCCCACTCACGAGGTCACGGCGGCTCGCACGCGAGCTTCCCCTGCCCCGTTGCCATATTCCTACCCAGCTGTGCTATACCATAGAGAGACTCAATGAGCTAATGGCAACCGTGAGAATACGATCATGGCGAAGACACATCTAGCAATCTTTGTGGAATTCTCGGACGATGCCAAAATTTGGGCGGTGGCCCGTGACTTCAACAAGAATTCCCATGTCTGCTGCGCTCTATTCTAGGAGTTGCTGCAGGGGCATCGTCCGATTGCGAGCTTGCGCAAACTGAACATCGAGTGCGTATCGAATGACGAAGGCAGCGACAGGTATTGGGAAGCGGACGGAATCGGCTGTTTTCATTTTCGCCCTGTCGATCTCGAAGCCTATTCAAAACTGGAACTGATCGATAAGCAAAAAGCAACTCTAGAAATGATTAGGGACGCGTTGTTGGAAATCGCGACGATTGAAGAGGTCGATGTCGATAATGTTAACTCGGCGTATGCCAATTGTCTCGAATGCGAGTTCCCTCTTGATCCGACCTATTTTGATCGGATGCTCCAAGCTCTTGAAGCAAGGCGGAGAAGACTAGGCTAGTTCTGTCACGTATCCTGTCTTATCCCGTTCATCCTGTCCAAGAAAATGAATCGCCGGGAACTGCCGCCCGACAACCATAGCGCAAAAAAAGCTCGGCGACCCGTTCCTACCTGAACAGATCGCCGAGCTAAGCTGGAAGGACTTCTGGCAAAGTCCTAGGCGGATATCTAAAGCACGTCTCCCGCCGCGGCGAATGAACGCCGAGGCAGGAGGCGGCGATTAATACATGTCGTGGTCGCCGCCGTGGCCGGCGCCCTTCTTGTCCTTGGCCGGACGATCGGCGATCAAGGCGTCGCTGGTCAAAAGCAACGTCGACACGCTGGCCGCGTTCTGAAGCGCGGTGCGGGTCACCTTGGCCGGGTCGATGACGCCCGCCTTGACGAGATCTTCGTAGGTGTCGGTAGCGGCGTTGTAGCCGAAATTGTCGTCACCTTCGACGACCTTCTCGCAGACGATACCGCCGTCTT
>CAYLRE010000447.1:0-3118 GCA_964385715.1 uncultured Planctomycetaceae bacterium | reverse complement strand
TTTTCTTTTGCTGCACGGTTTCAGACTGCGGCGCATTCCTAGGACGGCTTTGAGAGCAGAATTGGCCAGCGCACAAAAAACCTTCGCAGGTGGGGCAGTACCTGCGAAGGCTCATACCAGGGCTTTCAAAAGAAACCCTAGCAACACATGTGTATCGATAGTCCGTTTCGCCCGGCCGCCAAGCGTATCTTCTTGAGCTTGCCGGCTGTCTGTTTTCGCCGGCAGCTTACGTGCGTCGGCGTCGCCAGCCGTAGAGACCAATGGCCAACAGGCCCATTCCCGCCATGGCGTAGGTCGAGGGTTCGGGAACCGTGACGGGAGTTCCTGTGAACGCGACCTCACGAATCTCGATTCGCCGCAAAGATTGACCCCTGATAGGAATTCAACACGACCAGATCGACGCGACTTACGTCAGGCAGAACGTTGTCGAATACGTATTCTCCGGCCGCAGCTTGTCGATGCGGAGCGGTATAGGTAGCGGAGAATCCTGGACTAATCAAAGTATTCGACGAGTCGAAGAAGTCTAACCGGAAGTCTTTGATCCCTTCCCCCGTGAGATTGACGTCATTCCAAATAAGAAAACTATCCAGGTCGAAACGCCCGACAAGATCGAGCGTAATCGTGCCACGGTCTTCCGTTGAGGTAAAGCCGTTGTAAGGACGCCCGCTGCGGGTTATGCCATCGTTGATTTGTTCCAGCGGAAATTCTGAGAGCGCCGGTAGCGTCGTACTTGGGACGATGTCACCTTGTTCGATAGGGGCCGCGGCGACAAGGCTTCCGCACGCGTGGAGGATTAGCAGGCAGAAAAGGAATCGCATGAGCTTGCTCACCCGATAGTAAGGTTCACCAGGATTTATCTCAGGTGAGGGATTGGCGAATGCCCAAGGCCGAAAGGGCAAGACGGCCCAACACGCGCCAATCCCATCACCCGAGTTCAAGTCGATTCGAGATGAGGGTGAGTCGGATAAGCTGTCCGCTGCCGGACATCGCTCGGCTCACGCCCTACCAAAAAGCAAAGCTCGTGCCATTCCCGGTGGCGAGTCTTTCGGTGCGACGTAAGATATTGTTGTGTAATGGTTTGTGTGAAGTTTTTCCGGGATTGTGCGTGTCCGGATTCGGACATTCGCCCTTAGCCTTCGTCGATGCTCTGGCGAAAGACTGTCCGTTCTCGGACAACCTTTACTCCGCAGCTGAGTCTGGTTTCGGGCGTGACTGGTCGGGAGCCATGAAGCAGCCGAAGGCATGTTTCTTCTGCTACACTGGGTGGTTTGCTCCCTTCTCAGATCCTGTTCAGAAACCGCGTCGCGACGGAGACCCATTCCCATGGCCAGCTTTTCCATCAACCCTGCCGGCGAGAAGTTCGAACTGCCTGAAGCTGGCGATTTCGACAAAGAATTTGCCCGCGTCGAAGCGCTCGTCGAGCAAGCTCGGAGCGAAGGGAAAGAAATCGTTGTAGTGATGGGCGTTGGTTTTGGGGGAGCCGTGATGGCCGCCATCGTGGCCGACACGGTCGACGCCGATGGCAACCCCAGCAAGTTCGTCATTGGCTGCCAGCGTCCCAGTACTCGCAGCTATTGGAAGATTCCGATGCTCAATCGGGGCGTCTCGCCGGTTAAGGCGGAAGACCCCGAAGTCGATCCGATGATCGCCCGCTGTGTGCTGGAAAAGAAAACGCTGACCGCCACCTACAACAGCGACTGCCTGAAGCTGGCCGACTGCGTGGTCGTCGACGTGCAGTGCGACTACAGCAAACGCGAACTCGGCAACATGCGCAACGGCGAAGTCGAGATGGCGGCTCTCGAAGCAACCGTGAAGACGATCGGCGAGAAGGTCACTCCGGAATGCCTGACGCTGATCGAAACGACGGTCGCCCCGGGCACCACGGAGTTCGTTGCCTGGCCGATCATGCAAAAAGCGTTTGCCCAACGGGGTGTCGACGCCACTCCGCTACTCGCCCACAGCTACGAGCGGGTCATGCCGGGCAAGGAATACGTCTCCAGTATTCGCGATTTTTGGCGAGTCTGTAGCGGCTGCAATGAGCCGGCCCGCGAGCGAGTCGTCAAGTTCCTCAACGAGGTGCTCAATACGGACGAGTTCCCGCTGACGGTGATGGATCGCCCAATCGAGTCGGAAACCTCGAAGATTATCGAGAATTCCTACCGGGCGACCACGTTGGCATTCCTCAACGAGTGGAGCCTGTTCTCGGAGCGAAATGGTGTCGACCTGATCAAGGTGATCAACGCCATTAAGGTTCGCCCCACGCACAGCAACATGATCTTCCCTGGTCCCGGCATTGGCGGATACTGCCTGCCCAAGGATGGTGGGCTCGGTTATTGGGCATACAAGCACATCCTTTGTTTCGATGACGGAGAGGAGATTTTTAAGATCAGCCCGGCGGCCATCGATATCAACGATACTCGCGGGCTGCACGTCGCCACGTTAACGCGCGATGCCTTGCGGAACATGGGCCGGTACATTGCTGCGGCCGAAGTGGTGATCTGCGGAGCCAGCTACCGGCAGGACGTCGGCGACACTCGCTACAGCGGTTCGGAAGTCGTCGTCCGTCGCCTTACCGAAATGGGCGCGGAAATGCGGGTTCACGATCCGTACGTCGACCACTGGTACGAATTTGAATCGCAATAGACCTATCCGGCGCCCGGCCATTCGCTGTCGCGCTTCTTCCGCAATCAACAAGACCTTGAAGAACTGCGAGTTGAAAAAGATCTTGCCGTCGCGCTCAAGGATGCCGATGCGGTGATCCTGGCGGTGCCGCATGAGCCCTACCTGAAGCTCACGCCGGAAGAAGTCATTGATATGGCCGGTGGTCCGCTAGCGGTAATCGATTGCTTCGGCATTTTGAGCGACGAACAAATTTGCCGCTACTTTGAGCTCGGCTGCGAAGTGAAGGGCCTCGGACGCGGCCACATTCAGCGGATCAAGAAAGAAGTCCGTGAGGCGAAGTAACAGGCTCACTTGAGATAGCTTTTGCCCGAAACGTGGCAATTCTTGCTTTTTTCCCTTTTTCGTCCGAATTTCAGTCGGCGGCGCCCATCAGATACATCAGATGCCCGTCAAGGATCGTTGAAGTAGAATGGTCCTCATCAACGGGCTATCTGAC
>CAYLRE010000446.1:0-3121 GCA_964385715.1 uncultured Planctomycetaceae bacterium | reverse complement strand
ATTTGTCGCGGCCGCACCATTGCTGCTTGTTACCGCAGATTCCGGCAACTTCAGTTCTACCAAGGAGACGCCATCCTTGGGCCAGTCGGCCGGGCGACGTTGGCCTCACTCGTCGACGAATTCAATGTTCGACTCGTTCTCGTCGGTGTTGACGAACTTGCGGAATCGCTTGTGGATCTCTTCGTTGACAACCGTGCAAGGCATCAACGTCTTGATCGCTACTTCGTCTCCGGTCTCAACATCCTTTGGGCGGAATACCGAACCGGCACCCCCGGCCCCGAGTACTCCGATAACTTCGTACTGCCCCAGTCGTGTGCCAACCTCGACGTTTGTCGCCATGACGTACTCCTAGCATTCGAATTCTCTGCCTAGGATTCGTGTCGACGACGGGAGCCTACCCCGCCGGAAAATGTGTTGCGCGACCTGCAGCAGTTGTAAATCGACGCAGTGATTGTATCCGAAGGTAGAGAGCAATCCATCGAGAGACGTGCATGTCTTCACAAGATTCGCCGAGTGTTGCCCGGTTGATGCAGAGCGAACCCAGACATTCCTACTGCGAATCTTTTTCTTCCAGCAATCGCTTGAGTTCTGCCTCTTTCGCTTCGGCCGTGCGGATCAAGGCCTCCAGGGCGACCATTTTCGTATCGATCTGAGCGGAAAGATCGCGGGCCGTCTCGTGCATCTCGACCGACCAGCGATCGAGATCCGCCGGGCGCGCAGCGGAAGCGGCGATGCTTTGAACGCTGCTCACAGCTTCGGTCTTGCGTTTGGAAGCACGCGACGCCGCGCTGCCCTTCTTCTTCAGATTCCAAGCGCGAAACATGACCCAAAACACGATCAGTGCCGCCGCGAAGAATAACGCGATCGATGTGATGTTCGAGGTCTCGAAAAAACTCCTGGCCCCCACCGGTTCCGCAGCGGCCAGCGGCAAGTTGTCTAGCATCGCCAGCATCGGCGTGCTCCTGTTTGTATACGGTTCATTGCCGCGTGTGTTAATGCCTAGGAGGGGGAATCCATTCGGAGAACGACGCCTACTCCATCTTCTCCGCATCGAAGGCTGCCGTGGCCGCTTCAAAGACGCGAGCCAGTGGAACGTTTCGCGTTTCAGCAGCCGCCCGGCATGACTCGTATTCCGGGGTAAAGGTAATCCGACCTTCGCCGCGCCAGGCAATAGTACCGGCGATCTTTCCCCAGGCAGTTGTGACTTGATGTTTTTGGCGACGCAGCGTGCGCCGCTCGACCGGCCAGTAGCGAACGCCGAGCGTGCTCGTTTCGCGGAACAGGATTTCCTGCATCGCATCGAGCTTCTTCTGCTCGCAGAGCACGGTCACCAGCACCGCCGGGCGGTTCTTCTTCATCTGAATCGGTTGGGTCGTCACGTCGAGCGCCCCGGCGGCCAGTAGCCACTCGGTGCAGTAACCGACAATTTCGCCCGTCGTGTCGTCGATATTCGTTTGCAGCATGTAGACGGTGTCGGTCTGACTACCGTCGATCTGTCGACTATCGCTGGCGGCGGTGTTCGCTTCGCTACTCTCGCCGATGTGGAGCCGCAGCACGTTGGCTTGTTGTTCCAGTTCGCGTTGCCCTGAGCCAATGCCGGTTCGCTTGATCGTCATGCTCGGCAGCCGGCCAAAGCTCTCGACCATGGTGGCCAAAATGGCCGCTCCAGTGGGAGTCGTTAGTTCCGCCTGCACGTCGCTGGCCGCGATTGGAACGCCGGCCAAAAGTTCGGTCGTCGCCGGAGCGGGAATGCTGCAGCGGCCATGAGCGATCTCGATTGTCCCCTGGCCGGTCGGAATCGCCGAGGCGAAAATCTTTTCGACTCCCAGCAAATCGAGACCGATCGCCGCGCCCACGATGTCGGCAATCGAATCGACGGCGCCGACCTCGTGGAAGTGAACCTTCTCGATGGTGGTGCCGTGAACTTTTGCCTCGGCCTCGCCCAACTTCGTAAAGATCTGCTTCGCCAAATTCTGCTGCTTGGGCGTGAGAGAGCTGGCGTCGATCAGCTTCACGATGTCCGACAAATGGCGATGGGCATGTTCTGGTTCGTGCTCCACCGTCACCTGCAGAGCTCGAAAACCCTTCTTCACCACGTCGGTGGCGACGAGCTGGCAGGAAGGCAGATCGAGCGAGTCGATGCCCTGCTGCAAGGTGGCTAAATCGATGCCGGCGTCGACCAAGGCGCCGAGCATCATGTCCCCGCTGATTCCGCTAGCACAGTCAAGATAGGCGATTCTCATAATCTCGGATTCTAGGGCGGCGGTCGGGCAGGGCAAGGGCAGTCTTCGGTCGCCTTCTCATCTTGCTATCGGATAGACAACCGCTTTCACGACAACGAGCAAGGAGCGGCCGATACAGGCGGCGAATCTGTTGACCGCACTGGCCCGGTTTTCTACTCTACGGCCCGCGCAATTCCTCCGCCCTAAGATTTTCCCCATGGACCTGACCGCACAAATCTCTGACATGCGTCGTGGCGCATCGGCCGCCGCTAAACTTCCTCCGCGGATGCGGATGTTGTTTATCACCGGCTATCAGCGAACCGGTGGTTGGCTCGCCGAGGCCCTGGCCGCCGATCGGCAGGCCAACACGGTGCTGGAAGAAGCCGTTGGCGCCACCGCGGGCGTCACTCGCTTGCGCGACGAGGTCTTCGACGCGGTGTTGGTCAGCCACGAACCGGGCGAAGTGGACGCCTTGGAAGTGGTTGAGGCAATTCGCGCCGGCGGCAATGAAGACGCCGTAATCGTGCTCGGTCGAGCCGCGGAAGCAGAAGCCAGTGTACCGCTCTTCGAGGTGGGCACGGACGCCTATCTTTGCATTTCGACCACGAACCCCCAGGCTCTCACTTGGCAGGTCGCCCGCGCAATCGAACGGGTGCAACTACTGCGAGACAATCGGCGGCACACGGAAAACGAACGCCAACGTCTTGAACTGGAACATACGGAAGCAGGTCGCCTGCTCGATCAGCAGCGCAACCTGATCGGCGACCTGGAGCGCACGCTCGGTAGCGAGAGTACCTCGTCCCTCGTCGGCGACAAGCAGGGTGGTGGTGAGCACGATAGCGACAACGTCGCCGTTCCTAACATCCCTAAGTCAGCCAGTTCGGTTTTGCCCGCCCGAT
>CAYLRE010000445.1:0-3135 GCA_964385715.1 uncultured Planctomycetaceae bacterium | reverse complement strand
CGGACCACGAAATACTGACGGAACGTGGGTGGGTGGAGTGGCAAGAGGCCCGTACAAACCCTTCCCTTTTCCGCTCGGCCATAGGCAGGGCGACCTTACCATTCTGGACTGGCGCAGAAAGAACCGCTCGTATCATCCGTATGTGCAGTGCGTTTGCGGCTGGACTGGGTTCGTTGACCGGAACAATTACAAATCGAAGCGTACGACAAGGTGTAACTCCTGCGCCAAGCGAGCATCTGGCCGCAGTGCTAAAAAGTATCGGGGCTACGCCGAGATTGTGTCCGACGACTACCATCGGGAGCGCCTTCTCAACCGCATATCCGCGTGCATACAGCGGTGCCACAACCCAAAGAACGCAGCGTACGTCCACTATGGGCAGAGAGGTATTTTTGTCCACGAGCCGTGGCGCGCAGATCGCCGAGAGTTTCTTCGGTATCTCGTCACCCTTGATGGATGGGACGTGCCGCATTTTGAGCTGGATCGCGCGGATTGCAACAGAGGGTACGAGCCGGGTAACCTCCGCTTTGTTGCCCGAAGCGACAACATGGCCAACCGGCGAAAAGTCGCGGACCTTGAAGCAGAGATTGCCGACTTACGACATCGCCTACGCAGGGCCGAGGAACAGATACACCATCCGGACTGATCGCGGGCCGATCATTGTCCATAATTGCGGCTATGGGATGGGCGGCAAACGCTTCGCCGAGCAATGCAAAGCGATGGGCATTGAAGTGGATTCAGAAGAAGCCAAGCGCATTGTCTACGTCTATCGTGAGAGCAACAGTGCGATCTCGAACTACTGGCGCGATATAGAGGATGAGTTTCTGGAGAACTGCCGCGAAGTGATCTCGCAAAGTGGGCAGTTTGCGAGACTGCCACTAAAGTCTGGCCGGTGCCTTACGTACCACAACCCTCGCATTGTGGAACGTGAGACGCCGTGGGGTGCTAAACGCGAAGCCGTTGAAGTAGACACCTTGAACAGCGTGACGCGGCAGTGGACATCGCAGATCATATGGGGTGGTCTGCTGACAGAGAACGTAGTCCAGGCCACCGCCCGCGACCTGATGGCCGGTGCGATGATGCGGCTAGAGATGGCTGGCTACCCCGTAATTATGTCAGTGCATGACGAAATCATTTGCGAAGTACCAGACAATCATGGCACACTCGCCGAGATGATTGACCTTATGGTCGAAGTTCCGGCGTGGGCGAAGGGTTGTCCGATTGCGGCGGAAGGCAAAGAAGGGCCGCGATATGAAAAGTAACCTGAGTGGTAAGATGGCCGAGCGATACCGCATTGTCGAACACGTTCGTGACACGGCCCATCATATCTTGGGGACTGCGATCTCCGACCCAGGAATGGACATTGAACGCGCTGACATCATTTGCACAGTGCTGGAAGACGTGGCCAACAGCATTGAGGAGGGAGACCACTGGTCACATTTGAACTGAAGGAGAGATGACATGGCACACAGATTGAACATAGGCCCGACAACGCCAGCCGAATGCGGCTCTGCTGATGCTTACTACAGCGGGGGCCGATGGTATGGATACAAGCCGCACTGCTATAATGAAAAGGGATATGTTCCCGATTGCGATATGACAGCCGAGGAACTGCGTGAGTATCGTGATGCGTTCTTGGCACAAGACGAGAGAAAGGATTGGGGAAGATGAAACATACTATGCTTATTGGCTGCGCCGCAGTTCTCGTTGGGTTCTCGGCGTGGTTTCTCCGACACAAAAAGAACACGCTCTTTGATGACATCGACATCAAGTTTAGGCGCGGAGACTTAGGAGGATGGGGCGATGAGTGAGGCGTTATTTCAGCACGGGGGTCTTCGGTTCTGGCACGAACGTGAAATACGGCTGCGAGAGCATGTGATCGCCGAACTGGCTGCGGCAGTGCGCGACACCTTGACCCGCGAATGGGCTATGTATCGCATTGAGGGGCCGATCCTGCACCCGCGAGATCAAATCTCGCCGTCCTATGACGATGGAGACATTTTCGTCACTAATCACAAGGGCTGGTGCCTACGGGCTGAAACCACGCCTTCGAGCTATGCGTATGCGCGCTGGATGATGAAGCGGGGCGCGGGGTTGCCGTTGTGCATTTGGCAGGCGGGGATTTCGTCGCGGCGCGAGACAAACGACGGGGCCAGCGCGGCCAAACTACGGTTCAATTCGTTTTGGCAGATTGAGTTTCAGTGCATTGTGCCTCTGGCAGAGAAGAGGCGCGACGGAGCTTTGCGCGGCAAGTTAATTGAGGCTTGTCGCCCCGTGGTTGAGCGGGTGACAATGGCTGACACACGGGTTGTCGATAGCGACCGATTACCTTCCTATTCCGAAAGCACACGGGACATTGAGGTAAGGCTCGCAAACGATTGGAGGGAAGTCGCGTCTTGTTCGATCCGCACGGACTTTTCGCCCGACACCCGCGTGGTTGAAATGGCCTTTGGGCTTGATCGCCTTGTGACAATAGCAGGATTAGGAGAGGCGAAATGATTGACGATGAAAGCGAGCCAGGTTCATGGAAATTAGCATTGCAACTAGGTCCGTGGCGCAGGATTGGTAAGAACACCTACACAAACGAGAAGAATGAAAATGTCCGAGACGAAGATACGACTACTGAATAAGGCGAGTGAACTGTTTGACCTGTCTGTGAAGGAGATAGCCGGAAACGCTAGATATAAATACCTAATGCCGGCTCGCTTTGCGATGTACAAAACTTTGCGTGAACGAGGCTGGAGCTACCCGCGTATCGGCAAGTTATTCGGCGGCAAGGATCACTCGACAATCATCCACGGCGTTCGTCGTGCGGACTATATGATTGAGAAAGACGCAGACTATGCGGCCAAGGTGAAGGCGTTGACGGAGACACGGCTCACGCCCACTGCGTTGACGGAGGAAGAAGTCGAAGAACAACTACTCGCAATGCGTAAGAAGACCGGCATCCCTGAGCTAGAGGAGGATGACGGCTGGCTGGAGGATTTGATACATGACTGACGACTGCAATAAAGACCTCATAGCGCAAGCTAGACGCAATGTGGCTGACCTGTTTCCGCAAACATACCATGTAAATGCGATACTCGCAGGCGATTGGGACAACGGCTCATACGTCAAGGGCGAGGTTGAACGACTGCT
>CAYLRE010000444.1:0-3143 GCA_964385715.1 uncultured Planctomycetaceae bacterium | reverse complement strand
CCGCAGTGCTGGCGGTGCTAGTATCCGTCGTAGTACGTACTGCGAAGGCTGCTGGGCAAGCTCCTCGACAATGAAATTTTGGACCTCAACCGCGTCGTTGCCCAAGTAACGACGAGATGCAATCGCTCATGACGACGCAGACATTTACCGACAGACGACCGCTACTCGAAGAGACACTTGCCAAGCGAATTCTCGTCATCGACGGCGCGATGGGCACCATGATTCAGGCGCTCAAGCTTGACGAAGCCGCGGCGCGTGGCGAGCGTTTTGCCGACCATCACAAAGAACTGAGCAACTTCGTTGACATTCTCTGCCTCACGCACCCCGATTCGATTACCGAGATTCATCGCAAGTATCTTGAGGCGGGTGCGGATATCGTGGAGACGAACACGTTTGGCGCCAGTGCCATTGCGATGGAAGAGTTTGAGCTGCCCGGCGAACTCGTTCATGAGATCAACGTTGCTGCCGTCGCTTGCGCGCGCAAGGCCGTCGACGAGTTCAATGAGCTAACGCCCGAAAAGCCTCGCTTTGTGGCCGGTAGTATGGGGCCGACCGCTCGCAGTGCTTCCATCTCGACCGATGTCGAAGATGCGTCGGCACGGAACGTCACCTACGATCAACTCGTCGATTCATACTACGGTCAGGTTGCCGGTCTTGTTGATGGTGGTGCCGACTTGCTGTTGGTCGAAACGGTAATCGACACGCTCAACGCCAAGGCCTGTTTGTTCGCAATCGCCAAGTATTTCGACGATCACCAGGTCTCGCGACCGGTGATGGTCTCCGGCACGTTTGACAAGTCGGGTGGAACATTCGTTTCGGCCCAGCTCGTCGAGGCGTTCTGGAACGCGGTCTCGCACTTTCCGCTGTTCAGCGTGGGCATGAATTGCGCACTCGGACCGCAGCTCATGCGACCGCTGATCGAAGAGTTGTCCCAGGTGGCGACCTGCAATATCAGCTGCCATCCGAATGCTGGCTTGCCGAACGAAATGGGCCAATACGATCTTGGTCCCGATGAAATGGCCGAGTTGGTAGGCGAGTTTGCCGAAAGCGGCTGGCTCAACATCGTAGGCGGCTGCTGCGGCACCACCCCCGATCATATTCGTGCCATTGCCAAGCGAATGGAGGGCATCACGCCACATGCGCAGTCGGTGCGACCGGCTTACACCCGACTTAGCGGTACGCGTCCGTTGACGATTCGTCCGGACTCGAACTTCACGATGATCGGCGAGCGAACGAATGTCACCGGTTCGAGGAAATTCGCCCGCTTGATTCGCAATGAAGAGTTTGAGGAAGCGATTGAGGTTGCTCGGCAGCAAGTCGCGGGCGGTGCGGGGGTGATCGACATCAACATGGACGACGCGCTGCTCGAAGGCGAATCGGCCATGGCGCGATATCTCAATCTGATCGCCGGTGAAGCCGAGGTCGCAGGCGTCCCGGTCATGATCGACAGCTCCAAGTGGTCGGTCATCGAGGCGGGGCTCAAGTGCGTTCAAGGAAAAGCGATCGTCAACTCCATCAGCCTGAAGGAAGGTGAAGAAGAGTTCTTGCGCGTGGCCCGACTGATTCGGCGGTACGGGGCGGCCGTGGTCGTGATGGCCTTCGACGAAGTGGGGCAGGCGACCGAGACGGACGACAAGGTTCGGATCTGTACTCGCGCTTTCAAGTTGCTGACCGAAGAGGTTGGCTTCCCGCCGGAAGATATCATCTTCGACCCGAACATTCTCGCCGTTGCCACAGGTATCGAAGAACACAACAACTACGCCGTCAGCTTTATCGAGGCCATTCGTGGTATCAAAGAAGCCTGTCCTGGTGCCAAGATTTCGGGCGGCGTGAGTAATATTTCGTTTTCTTTCCGCGGCAATGATGTCGTTCGTGAGGCGATGCACGCGGCCTTCCTTTACCATGCGATTGAAGCGGGCATGGATATGGGGATTGTCAACGCCGGCCAGCTGGAGATCTATGAAGAGATCCCCAAGGACCTTCGCGAGATGGTTGAGGATGTGTTGCTCAATCGACGCGAGGACGCCACCGAACGTCTTGTCGATTTGGCCGATACTCTCAAGGATCAGAAGTCAGGGAAGAAGCGGGTCGAGGATCTTTCCTGGCGGGAAGGGACTGTTGAGGAGCGACTCAGCCACGCGCTTGTTAAGGGAATCGACAAGTACATCGAAGAAGATGCGGAAGAGGCTCGTCAGAAACTTGAACGTTGCATGCTGGTTGTCGAAGGCCCGCTGATGGACGGCATGAATGTCGTTGGCGATCTCTTCGGTGCCGGCAAGATGTTTCTGCCACAAGTCGTGAAGTCGGCTCGCGTCATGAAAAAAGCGGTTGCCTACCTGCTTCCTTTCATGGAGCAGGAGAAGGAAGACGCAGGCCTGTCCGACGCGCCGGCACGTGGCAAAATCGTGCTGGCCACGGTCAAGGGAGATGTTCACGATATCGGCAAGAACATTGTCGGCGTGGTGCTCGGGTGCAATCGCTACGAAGTGGTCGACCTGGGCGTGATGGTGCCGTGCGATAAGATTCTCGACACAGCCGTGGCCGAGAACGCCGATCTGATCGGCCTTTCTGGGCTCATTACTCCGAGTCTCGATGAAATGACTTACGTTGCCAAGGAGATGCAGCGTCGCGGCATGAACACGCCGCTGTTGATCGGCGGAGCCACGACCAGCGCCAAGCACACGGCGGTCAAGATCGCACCGCAGTACGAAGAGCCGACGGTGCACGTGCTCGATGCATCGCGTTCCGTTGGTGTTGTTGAGAAGTTGTTGAGTGACGATCTACGTAGCGCCTTCGTAGAGGAAAACAAGACCTCTCAGATAGACCTCAAGGCGTCCTACGAGCAACGGCAGCAAGTCAAGCTGATTCCGTATGCCGACGCCGTGTCGAAACCGTTTGCGACCGATTGGTCGATCGTGCCGGTCGACAAGCCAAGCTTTACTGGCGTCAAGGTTCTCGACGATGTTTCGCTTCAGGAGCTTGTCGACTACATCGATTGGTCGCCTTTCTTCCGAACTTGGGAGATGAAGGGGAAGTACCCTGCGATTCTCACCGACGAGACTTACGGTGAGGCGGCGACCAAACTGTTTGAAGAAGCCCAAGTGATTTTGAACGAGATGATCACTGGTGGTCAGTTGAAAGCA
>CAYLRE010000443.1:0-3158 GCA_964385715.1 uncultured Planctomycetaceae bacterium | reverse complement strand
AATCCCTTCGTCCCAGGCGTAGAGTTTATCGAGCCCGAGATTTTCGGCCTGACGGCGGCGTAGTTCCACGCACAGCGGCACCACTTCGTCACGCACCTGAGCGCGGAATTGCTCGACATCATTCTGGCTGTAATCGATCCGCTGCATCAACTTGTAGCCGAGCGGCACGAAGTTGTCGTACTGTAGCTTCGTCGCCATCTGCTGACGGAGCTGGACGAGCTCGTGGTAGATGCGATCGAAGGCCGATTGGTTTTCAGCAAACCAATCGGAGTTCAGCTTGGCGGCAGCGTGACGAATCTCGCGATCAGGGTGTTCGGCGTACTTGCCAAGTTGTGAAAGAGTCAGCGTTTCGCCTTGGAATTCAAAACGGGCCGAAGCGACTAGCTCCGTGTATTCGGAATCGAGCTTCGACTCCTCGACCAGATCTTTCTCAATCACCGGATCGAAGGAGGCGACGTCGCAGGTCCACAGCTCGAAAATAAGTTCGCCGAATTTGGCGGCCAACTGCTCTCGAAAGGGGCAATCGAGTAGCCGGCGTTTCATGGTGACGGCCAGGTCGGTGAGCTTCGGTCTTAGTTCGTCGCAGTACTCGCGGGCCTTCTTGTACTCTTCATTCGCCGTGTCCTGATGGAAGCGAATCGAGACCAGAGAGCTCCAATTGCCGAGCTCTCGTCGATAGGCGTCCCACTCCTCCACGGCGGCGATGAACGCCTCGGCTCCGCCTGTCCCAGAGGAAGCCGCGTCGAGCGCCTCATGGATCGCCTGATAGCGGGCGGACACCTCATCGTAGGTCGGGGCGTCAACGGTGTATTTCTGAAAGTCGATCGGCGTCATGGTCGTTGCTTCTCGTTCGGATTTCAAAGGTTTGTAGACTCGGGGCGAGCTGAGCGACTGATGGCAGGGGCTGTCACCAGGGCTCGCGGCTAGCCTACCGTAGGGCGATATGTGGGGCAACGGCCGCCTGCCAGCGATGCTATCGTTGGTGCCCTGGTCGTTGCCGGATTGGCTGCTATGACATGTAGGGAAGTGAGTCGCTTGTAGTTTCGCTCAACTCCCGGCGCCAGCGGGGCCGAAGAAATTCTCAGTTGCTTGAATAATCGGTTTTGCACGCATATATTATGAGCGTTATGGCGAGCCGCCTGTTGCGGCCTCCGACACGCTCTTGATCGTAAGTGGTAACCATGCCGTCCATTGCCATTCGCCCGTCGATCCTCTCGTTTAACGCGTGTCGCTGTACGTGTCCGGTCTAGCGCCGGGCACGTGTATCTAAATTCTTATTCGCCAACCTGCTGAGTTCGTATCCCGCCTCGTCGTTGCGCGGAGCTGTCATCGCTCTCATCGACGATTCGCAAGCCAGACGCACTCAGCGGGAGAATCCTCTCCCGACCAACCAATCCCGCACCCGCGCCGAAGGAGGAGCCGTCATGGCCTCCGATTTACGACTCAAAGAACAGCTGCCCGATTTGACCGAGCGAATCGTCGAGACCTATGCCGAGGTCGGGACGATCAATCACCTGGGGCACTGCCCGCTGCCGAATTACGACGTGGTGATCGAGATTGCCGAGGATCTCAAGGAGATTATCTATCCTGGCTACCGTCGCCGTGAGGGGCTCCACATCGGCAACGTGACCTATCATGTTGGCGATCTGATTGACGGCCTACACGACAAGCTGACGCAGCAGATTGCCCGTGCGCTCCGGCATGAACAGGGAGTGACCACCACGTGCGAAACAGAGGTGGACTACGAGGCCCTCGCCCAGGCCAAGACGATCGAGTTTCTGAATAAGATTCCGGACGTTCGCAAGACACTGGCCCTCGATGTGCAGGCGGCCTTCGACGGAGATCCGGCCGTGAAGAATGTCGATGAGGTGATCTTCTGCTACCCAGGCCTGGAAGCGGTCACGGTCTATCGCCTGGCCCACGAGCTATATCACTTGGAGATCCCGTTCATTCCGCGAATGCTCAGCGAATGGGCTCACTCCAAGACCGGTATTGATATTCATCCCGGCGCGACCATCGGTAGCCATTTCTTCATCGATCATGGAACCGGTGTGGTGATCGGTCAGACGTGCGACATCGGCAACCACGTCAAGATCTACCAGGGCGTGACGCTGGGAGCCTTGAGCTTCCAGCTCGACGACGAAGGTCAGCTGCTGCGTGGCGATGGGGTGAAGCGTCACCCGACGATCGAGGATCGCGTGGTGATCTACGCCAGTGCGACGGTGCTCGGCGGACTGACCGTGATCGGCCACGACTCGGTGGTTGGATCAAGCGTGTGGCTAACCAAGTCGGTGGAACCGCATACAATCGTGCGGCTTGAGAAGCCAAAGCTCAGAATGCGCAGCGATCCTGCTGTCGATGACCTGGCTGCCGAAGCGAACTATCAGATCTAGGAAGAGAATAGATCGCTAGACGAGCGGTTTGCCGTTAACCAACCTGTTGGGGCCTAGCCCTGGAGCGCTTGGGCGAGATGGAATTTCGCCTGGAAGTCGCGATATTCTGCGCCGAGCTCCTCAAGCATTCTGAGGAAGTCGACCGGAATGACGCTGGCCGGTGGAAGTGTTGTTCTCGGTGCGGCCGCAGAGAGTCGCGAGGAGGATCGTGACTGGTTCTCTTGGTCCTGACGGCGGACTACCGATTCGACCTCGGCTGTGAAGGGGATCTCGACGACACCGACGATTCCGTGCTGCTTGATGTTTCTCTTTGCATCGTTCGGTCGTCGCTTCGATTTCACGAGGTTCTCGCCTTCCTGTTTAGATCTTTGTGGTGTCGTACGGCTGTTCTGTATCGTGTGCTGGAGCCGTCGTCTTCTGCTGACCGTTCGTAAGACAGTCTTAGTGATTCGATCCGTCCACAATATCGTGGCTTAAGTGTCGCCACGACGGCGGGGCCACGGCGGTATGTTGTGCCCCTCGAGAGACGGCCGTGGCGCGTCGCAAGAATTTTGGACGCGGCACTGTCGATTGTTGCTGTTCGTCGGCGCGAACCCGTGGATCAATTCTTGTCGGGGTTGCGGAGTGTGACTCTGCGAGCTGCGACGCAGGAACTCTTTGTCGCTGCTGTACCAACTCTCGATCGTCAGCGTTGCGGATATGGACGCGCAGCTCAAACGGTCCCACTGAGAGTCGGTCTTTGTCCATTAGCAGCATGCATCGCAC
>CAYLRE010000442.1:0-3175 GCA_964385715.1 uncultured Planctomycetaceae bacterium | reverse complement strand
GGAAGCTTGGGATCAAGAAAGGGCTGAAGATCAACGAGTATGGCGTCTTCAAGGACGACGAGTACGTGGCCGGCAAGACCGAAGAAGAAGTCTACGCCACGCTCGACTTGCCGTGGATCACGCCTGCCTTGCGTGAAGCCCGCCGCGAGTTCGAATGGGCTGACGCGAACGAGCTGCCGAAGCTGATCGAGCTTTCGGACATTCGTGGCGACCTGCACATGCACACCAACGCCACCGACGGCAAGAACACGCTCGAAGAGATGATCGCCGCGGCCAAGGCTCGTAAGCTCAAGTACATCGCCATCACCGATCACTCCAAGCGGGTCACCATGGCGGGCGGCCTCGACGCCACGCGGCTGCTCAAGCAGTGGGAAGAGATTGACCGCGTGAACGAAACGCTCTCCGGCATTCAGGTTCTCAAAGGCATCGAGTGCGACATCTTGGAGAAGGGCGGGCTCGATCTGGAAGACGACGTGCTGGCCCAGGCCGACTGGGTCGTCTGTAGCGTTCACTACGGACAGAACCAGCCCCGCGATCAAATCACCAAGCGAATCCTAGGCGCGATTGAGAACCCCCACGTATCGGCCATCGCCCATCCTACCGGCCGACTAATCAATCGCCGCAAGCCGTACGAAGTTGATCTGGACGCCGTATTCCAGGTGGCCCACGAGCATGGCAAGTTGATGGAGCTGAACGCTAACCCAGCCCGGCTCGACCTGGACGACGTCGCTTGTGCGGCCGCCAAGGCGAACGGCGTTAAGATCGTGATCTCGACCGACGCCCATCGCATCGAAGGACTCGATGTTATGCGTTATGGCATCCTCCAGGCACGGCGTGCCGGACTGACCAAGGACGACGTCGCCAACACTCGAACTTGGGCACAAATGAAGAAACTGATTGGGACGTGAGGCCCCGCCCGCCGCGCCGCTGGTTGACCATCTTTACGGCCGCGTCGTATACTCCACGGCTTGTCACGAACTACCATCCAACTAACCAAGACCTGCGGATAATCCGGTGAAAATACACGAATATCAGGCCAAACAGATCCTGCGAGAAGCGGGAGTAGCCGTGCCCGAGAGCATTGTTGTTCAATCCGCCGAAGCGGCTGCCGAGGCCTTTGCCAAGCTGGGCGGTTCGATCGCCGTGGTGAAAGCTCAAATTCACGCAGGTGGACGCGGTAAAGGAACCGTCAAGGACGATCCCGAGCAACACGGTGTGCAGCTGGTGAAGAGTGCCGAAGAAGCGGCTTCCGTTGCCGGACGCCTGCTCGGCAAAGAGCTGGTCACCATTCAGACCGGCCCCGAAGGCAAGGCCGTCAACAACGTGCTGGTCGAAGCCGGTTGCGACATCGCCCGCGAGCTCTACCTGGGCATCGTGGTCGACCGTGCCGCATCGAAGCCGGTTCTGATGTGCTCGACCGAAGGTGGCATGGAGATCGAAAAGGTGGCGGAAGAAACGCCCGAGCTGATCTTCAAGGAAGCCTTCGATCCCGCCGCCGGACTCGATCCGTATCAAGCTCGCAAACTGGCCTCGCAACTAAAGCTCGACGCCTCGTCGCTTCGCAGTGCGGTGGCCATGATGCAGGGCCTCTGCCGCGCGTTCGTCGACAACGATTGCAGCTTGCTCGAAATCAACCCGCTCGTCGTCACCGGCGACGGCAGCCTGATGGCACTCGACGCCAAGATGTCGTTTGACGACAACGCCGAGTTCCGTCACAAGAACCTGGCCGAACTTCGCGATCTCTCTGAAGAAGAACCGACCGAGGTGCGAGCCGGAAACGCCGGTCTCAGCTACGTTCAGCTCGACGGCAACATCGGTTGCCTCGTCAACGGAGCTGGCCTGGCCATGAGCACCATGGATCTGATCAAGCTCCACGGCGGCGAACCGGCCAACTTCCTCGACGTGGGAGGTGGTGCCAACGTGGAACAAGTCACCGAGGCGTTTCGCATTCTGCTCGATGGCGACAGCTGCAAGGGCGTGTTGGTCAACATCTTCGGCGGCATCATGCGATGCACGACCATCGCCAACGCCATCCTGGAAGCTTACAAGTCGGTCGGTTTCAATGTTCCGCTGGTCGTACGACTGGAAGGAACCGAGGTCGAAGAAGGTCGCAAACTGCTCGAAGAGAGCGATGTCGACATTATCACGGCCAGCGACCTGACCGACGCTGCTAAGAAAATCACGGCTGCCGTCGCGGCCTAACCCATATAGAGATAGACGCAGAACCATGAGCATTCTGATCAACAAAGATACCCGTGTTCTTTGCCAAGGCATCACCGGCTCCGTTGGCGCCTTTCACACCAAGGGCTGCCTGGAATATGGCACAAAAGTCGTCGCCGGTTGTACTCCCGGCAAGGGTGGCCAAGAAGTTGAAGGCGTGCCGGTCTTCGATACCGTGAGCGAAGCGGTCGAGCAGACCGGTTGCGATGCCACGATGATCTTCGTACCGCCGCCCTTCACGGCCGATGCCATTTTGGAAGCGGTCGACGCCGGCATCGGCGTGATCGTCGCCATTACCGAAGGCGTGCCGACGCTCGACATGGTTCGCGTTTATGAAAAGGTCAAGGCGAGCAACTCGGTTCTGATTGGCCCCAACTGCCCCGGCCTGATCACTCCGGAAGAATGCAAGATCGGCATCCTGCCTGGTTACATTCACAAGAAGGGTTCGATCGGCGTTATCAGCCGCAGCGGAACGCTCACTTACGAGGCCGTCTGGCAGCTCTCCAATGTGGGACTTGGCCAGTCGACTTGCGTCGGGCTCGGTGGCGATCCGATCGTTGGCACGTCGTTCATCGATCTCTTGAAGCTCTATCAGGAAGACGACGAAACCGAAGGCATCGTGATGATCGGTGAGATCGGTGGTACGGCCGAAGAAGAGGCCGCCGCCTACATCAATGATCACGTCACCAAGCCGGTGGCCGCCTTCATCGCCGGTCGCACAGCCCCTCCCGGCAAGCGAATGGGACACGCCGGTGCGATCATCTCTGGTGGTAAGGGAACGGCAACCGAGAAGGTCGCCGCACTCGAAGCCGCGGGCATCATCGTGGCCGAAAGCCCGGCCGATATGGGCGATGTCTTTCTCGGATATCCCGCGGTCGACGATCCCCCGGATGATCTGGGGCGTGACCAGCGCGGCGGCGTTGACCGCGATCAGTGTGGCCGCTATGCCCAGGGC
>CAYLRE010000441.1:0-3176 GCA_964385715.1 uncultured Planctomycetaceae bacterium | reverse complement strand
TGAAGATTCGTTGGTGCGTACGTGTACGAGCCTTCCTACCCCGTGGCCGAGAACTGGTTGCCGAAGAAGGGTTTCGCCTGGGAAGCGTCCCACGGGCGCAGGCGATCCAAGAAGACGCCGTCAGCGAAGGTGAGGGCGATGTTGACCTGCTGAATGCCGATACGCTTGATAGTGATACGGCGAAGGCTGCGTCCGTAACATCTGCGGAAACTTCTGCCGCTTCATCAGAAGGAGAGTCGGAGGCCATTGGCGATTCCAAGAACGACACTCCGAAACCAGGCGACGATTCCTCGTCCAACGACGCAACTGAAGGCGGCAAGTCAAAGACCGATTGAGTGGGACTCCCCCATCATGCCCTCTCCATTCCCAGGCACCACCGCTCAGCATTCCTCGCCGCCGGTGAACCCGTTCTCATCGCAGGCGGTACGTCCCGGCGCAATCCCCTTTCTGTCGGCAGGCTGCCTTGAGGCAGACCTCGACGAGCTGGTCAGTCGCCTACATCAGAACCGTGGCTGGGGGCAGATCGTCGGTCCACACGGAAGTGGCAAGTCGACACTATTGGCTGCCTTGGTGCCGGAGCTAGAAGTAGCCAGCTACCATATCCAGGCGGTCGCTCTTCGCGACGGACAACGACGTCTGCCTGGACACTTCCCTGACTTCTCTCTCGCCAAATCCGTCGTCATTGTCGATGGCTACGAACAACTCGGGCGACTCGCCCGTTGGCGTCTTAAGAAAGCTTGCCGCCGTCATGACCATGGACTGCTAGTCACATCGCACGCGCCTGTCGGTTTACCAACGCTTCTCGAAACACGGGTTACCGTAGCGGTCGCGAAGTCGATCGTAGAGCGCCTACTGACGGATCGAGATTTCTCCGTCGATGACGCCGAGATCGCTAACCTGCTTGAAAAGCACGGCGGCAATCTGCGAGACGTACTGTTCGATCTTTACGACCGGTACGAACAGGCCCGCTAGCACGACCCCTCCGCGCCTTCTCAAGTTGTTCTCTGCAAGGTGGTTGCGCACGCCCTAAAGGGCGATGTTGCGAAAGAACGACAGCCACTTTCACCCACCACGAAGCCATCTCAAATCGCGGTGAACTAGGATTAGGTAAGAAAGCGAATAGGCGCACCCGCGCTAACGCCCCTACAACCGGCAGGATCGTCAGCGAGCGCCCAGACTTCGCATTTCGCCCAACAGAAATCGGCCGCCAAATGCATTGCCAGCGTTGCTGGTTCATTGACAGTGCGACCGGTACGTAGCCTTAATAGAGATAGACACCAACGAACCTAGAGACCCGCTATTTGGAGCGACTTCCATGTCCACGCGAATCACCCGCACTGCAATCTGTCTTATCCTCGCCATCACGGCGTTCGGTGCCATGCCGAAGGCTAGTGAAGCGCAGGTCGGCTGGTACAACCCGGCCACCGGCGTTTGGCAGTATCGAGCATTCCGTCCACTCTGGCCGTGGCGACGTGGCATCTATACGTCGACCGTTCGCGCCCCTGTGGCAACCACCGTTTATCGTCCCGTCGTTTCGACCGGTTGCAACACTTGCTTCCGTCCGGTCGTCGCCAGCTGCAACACCTGCGCGCCCTGCACCACAACGGTTCGCTACGCCCCACAGACCTGTTACCGTCCGCAAGTCGTAACGGTCCCCACGGTCGCGTATCAGCCGGTGCAGCAGTGCGACGCCTGTAGCGGTTGCTGCCAAACGGTCTTGCGACCGGTGACGCGTTACGTTCAGCAAGTACGACAAGTTGCCTACACCACGCTCCGCCCCATCTACACGCGAAGTTGTGCCAGCCCATGTTCGACTTGTGCGAGCCCTTGTGCCACCTGTGGCGTTACCGGCTGCACCTCGTGTGCGACGACCGGAACCGTGACCAGCAGTTGTGCCAGCGGCCAGTGCGGCTCGGGTACGACCATCAACTACCCGGCCGCTAACGCCGAGTATCAAGAGCCGGCCGCGGCAGAAGAGAAACCAGCCCTCGACCCCAACGAGAATCCCGGCAAGACGGAAGCTCAAAAGGTCGAAGCCAACGACGATGTGACGCCGGAAGCCGAACAGGCTCCCGCCGCATTGCAGGAGATCGATCGCACGAAGGCCGACGAGTTTGCCCCGCCGGCACTCTTGAACCCGCTCGATCGCCAGGCCTCGCGTACGACGGTGCGTCCAGCTTCGTACAAGACGAAGGCCACTCCTCAGCGTCGCAAGATGGTCTGGAAGGCCGCCGAGTAACGCTGTGGCGTAACGCTTCGGCAATAGAATCAAGACCCGCAGTTACCCATCCTGTCTCACACCGAGCCAGGATGGGTTTTTTCATGCGCCTGCGGTAGACTCGGCGGTTTGGCCACAAGTCGATTGGCTTCCACACGTTTCCGCTCTCCATCGAGTCTCTCCATGCTCAGCAATGCCGATATCGCCGCCGTGTTGGATCAGGTCGCCGACCTGCTGGAATTCGAAGGGGCGAATGCCTTTCGCGTACGAGCCTACCGAAACGGCAGCCGCACGATTCACGACCTGGGCGAAAGTGTGGAATCAATCCTTGCCGACGACGGGCGAAAGCTGACCGACATTTCGGGGATCGGGAAAGACTTGGCCGAAAAGATCGAGACACTCTCTACGACCGGTTCGCTGCCGTTCATGGACGAACTGCTTGAGCGCATTCCCGAAAGCGTTCTCGCCCTGCTACGAATCCCTGGCCTCGGCCCCAAAAAAGCGGCCGTGCTGTATCGCGAACTTGGCATCAGCAACCTCGACCAGCTGCGTGCCGCTTGTGAAGAAGGCAAGATTCGTGAACTCAAAGGGTTCGCCGCCAAGACAGAGCAAGCGATCCTAGCCGGCATCGACCTGGCCGCCACCGCCGATAAGCGAACCTATTGGGCCAAAGCCGATATCGTCGCCCAAGCGATCCTGGCTCATCTCAAACAGTGTTCGGCCATTCGGCGATGTGAAATCGCAGGCAGCTATCGCCGCGGCCGCGAGACCGTTGGCGATCTTGACTTCCTTGTCGATGCCGACGACGCCAACACGGTGATGGACCACTTCGACCAGTTCCCCGGCATCGACAGCCAGATTGGTCGTGGCGACACCAAGATGTCGGTCCGTCTCGATACCGGCATGCAGGTTGATCTACGCGTCGTCGACACCGGTGCCTTCGGGGCGGCCCTCTGTT
>CAYLRE010000440.1:0-3188 GCA_964385715.1 uncultured Planctomycetaceae bacterium | reverse complement strand
CGTGATGAGTTTGGGCGATGTGGTCGCCAGCGGTTCGATTCGTGTCGGCGGAGATGCCTTCGACGCGGCGATCGTCGATTACCTGCGGCGAAACTACAATCTTCGCGTTTCCATTCCGGCGGCCGAACAGCTGCGCATCGACATCGGCAGCGCCTATGCCCTGGCGGATGAAATGTCGGAAACGATTTCGGGCATCGATGTGATTAGTGGTTTGCCACGCAAGGCGACCATCACCAGCGAAGAAGTTCGCGAGGCACTCGGCGAACCGCTCAGCGAAATCGCCCAGCTGATTCGCGAAACGATCGACGGCTGCAGTCCGGATCTGGCCGCCGATCTGGTGGAGAACGGGTTGGTGCTGGCCGGCGGCGGATCGCTGCTACGGCGCATCGATCGCTATCTGAACGAGCAGACCGGCTTGCCATCGGTCGTTTCGGCCGATGCCATGTCGGCGGTGGCGAAGGGAAGCCAAATCTGTCTGGAGCAGCTTCCACGTTGGCGACGGGCTCTCGAGTCGAGCGACGACGACATCTAACACGAATGTGTTTCCTGCGAGCAGACTGCTATGGCCGCACGCGATCGATGGTTTGATTGGCACGGTGCCGTGGTGCGAAATGCTGCGCCACCGGTGGCCGCCGATCCCCAGCGTCGCATCCGAGTTCTGGGTCTACTCACGGCCGTCTGCTTTGCCGCGGTGTTCGCCCGTTGTCTGGTACTAGAATTCTCGGAAGGGGACGCGTTTCGAGCGGTCGCCCTGAAGGTTTCGAGCGCAGAGGCACACAAGAGAGCACCGCGAGGGCGAATCTTAGCCCGCGATGGTACCCCGCTGGCGCTCGATGCGGTGCAGCTTTCTCTGGCTCTCGACTATCGCTATTTGCAGCGGACGCCGCAGGCGAGTTGGCTGCGCCGCCTGGCTCGAGCTCAAAGAGGTGTCGCCGCGACGCCCCCGACGGAGTCGCTTTCCGCGACGGTCAATCGATTGCGCGTGCAACATGCCGACATGCACCGCCGGTTGGCGGCCTTGTGTGGCGTTTCACACGAAGAATGGCTCGCTCGCTGTGGTCGCATTGAAGATCGTGTACAGGGAATGGCGGCGCACGTGAATCGTCGTCGTCGAGAATCGTACGCGGCACAGCAGGCCCAAGAGTTGGCTGCCGCGAGCGACGAGGCGAGTTCGTCTGCGGACACAAGTTGGCCTGCGTTGATCACGACGTCACTGAAGCAGTTGTTTGCTCCGCCACAAGGTTTGCCTCCGGCGAGGATCACCATTCGCGAAGAGGTCGACAAGCACGTACTGGCCGTGGGTATTTCCCAGGCTGCCGCCGCCGAGATCGAGCACAACCCGCAGCTTTATCCCGGGGTGCGAATCGAACGGAAGAGTGTGCGGACCTATCCTCGCGGTTCGACAGCCTCTCATTTGATTGGCTATCTTGGCAAGCCGCGCGAGGGCGAGTTGCCGGCGGAGCACTCCGCGAATGGGGCTGCTATTACGGCGCGGCGAGTTGGTCGCGCTGGTGTCGAGCAGGCATGGGAGGAAAGTCTTCGCGGCGTGATCGGCATCGATATCGAAAAGCGAGATGCCGGCGGGCAACTGCTTTCGACGCAGGCGGCTCGTCAGGCAGTCGACGGAGCCGACGTGCGGCTGACCATCGACTTGGCGTTACAGACGACCGCCGAACAATTACTTGATCGAGTTCAACAAGGAAGAAAGGCACCGCTCGTTCGGTCCAAGTCGACGCCCGACGTACCCAACCACGGAGGCGGGAGTGTCGTGGTGATGGACATCGAAAGCGGTGAGTTGCTGGCCTTGGCCTCCGCTCCTCGATTTGAACCCAGCCTGTTCGTTCGCTCTCAGGCGGTGTCGTTCGAGAGTTCGGATCAAATTCGCGAGTTGCTCTCCGATCCGTATCGGTCGTTGTTCCACCGCGCCACGCAGATGGCATTGCCTCCTGGTTCGGCATTCAAGCCACTTTCGGCAGTTGCCATGTTGGAGCGCGGGGTGACCGACGGAGAGGCGCCGTTTGTCTGTCGCGGCTATTTGCAGCAGCCCGATGCGCAGCGGTGCTACATCTTTCGTCGCTATGGTGTCGGGCATGGTCCGCTCACGATTGTTGAGGCACTTGCCACCAGCTGTAACGTGTACTTTTTTCATCATGCCGATGCCCTCGGTCCGCAGCCGCTGGTGATGTGGGCATCGCGATTCGGGTTTGGTCAGCCGACCGGGCTCGATCTTCCGGGCGAGGTTCGCGGCAATCTGAGCAGCCCTCGTTCGCTTCAGGAGAAGCAGGGGCGCGCTTGGCAGCTCGCCGACACGCAAGCGCTCACCATCGGCCAGGGCACACTCACGGCGACGCCACTGCAGATGGTGCGGATGATTGCGGCGGTGGCCAGTGGTGGTCGCTTGGTCACGCCAAGAATCGTGCTCGCGAACGAAGGTGAATCGTCCGCCGCGGTTAGCCAGATTCCGTTACAAAAAGAGACGCTCCGTCTGGTGCGCGAGGGCATGCGTCAGGCCGTGGCGAATGAAGACGGTACCGCACATCGCGCGTTCGCGGGCGTGGCGGTTGAGGTCGCCGGCAAGACCGGCACCGCCGAAGCAGGCACCGGGCAGAAGGATCACGCCTGGTTTGTTGGCTACGCTCCGGCAGACAAGCCGCAGGTGGCGTTCGCCGTGGCACTGGAACATGCCGGAGGGGGTGGCGCCATTGCGGCCCCCGTTGCGCGGCATCTGGTCGATGAAATGATCCGCCTCGGCTATTTCGACGCTGCTCGACTGGCGGAACGACGCGACGATTAGCGCGAGCGTTCTAGCAGGATATCGGCATCTTTTGCGGCGGTGGTATCCGGGTATTTGCTGATGACCGAGTTGAGAGCGCTACGTCGGCTCTTGGGACGTGACAGTCTCATCGCCTTGTCGAGAGCTGCGAACGCGGCGATCTCGTCTTCGAGCTGGAGATCGTTCTTCAGCTTGTTATGTGCGGTCTGTATTTTTTCATCGATCTCGTACTTGCCAAAGTTTTGGATGATCAGGTCGTAGGCGCGATACGCGTGAGCCTTGTTGCCTTCGCTCATGGCACGTTCGCCCCGCATGGCGAGCGCATCGATCTTTTCTTTTATGACGGCGAACATGCGTTCAAAATGCCGGCGCTGATCGGGGTTCTTCGAATCGAGTCCCTTGCCAATCGCGGAGG
>CAYLRE010000439.1:0-3189 GCA_964385715.1 uncultured Planctomycetaceae bacterium | reverse complement strand
CGACCGTTTCGCAAGGAACGGCGCGGTAATGTGAAGACCGTTGTAATCGGCAAAGTTTCTCTAAATTAACGTGTTGCCGCTTGCCGATGGCTACGACAACTGGGGTTCTATCTTTTGTTTGCAGCATGAGGCTGCGCCGTGCGGTTGATTCTAACGTCCTTTATTGAATCGTCTTACGTCATGTTGGCGAGTGCCATCATCGTCGCGGCTACCGGCTGCGCTGGGTGGGAGGCGAATCAGGTTCAGCGACCATCAGCCTTTGGCGATAGCACTGCTTACGGTCTTTCCCAATCTCATGGCCAGGCAGAACTGTCTTTCACGGCTAGCAATCCAGCAGCGCCGCTCGTCGAACACGTGACGCCCATCGGTGACATTTTGCCGGCGGCCTACCAGCCGGAGACGTCGCCGAGCCAAGGTGACATGCGCAACCAGGTGGACATGGGCGATTCACTTCATCCGCCAAGCGAGCTGATTCCTGCGCCAGGTGGCGATCTTGCAACGCAGACGATCGCCTTGGCAGACGTCATCTCGTCGATTCATGCCACGTTTCCGCTGGTTGAGGCCGCCTATCAAGAGCGACAGGTTGCCGAAGGGAAAGCGGTCGCAGCGTGGGGAGAATTCGACACCAAGTTCAAGGCAGCTAGTGAAAACGGGCCACTCGGTTTCTACGAAAACTACCGCCACAATGCTGGCCTGGTGAGACCTTTGTACCAGGGTGGCGAGCTCTTCGGCGGCTACCGCATCGGGCGTGGCGATTTCGAACCTTGGTATTTGGAACGCCAGACGAACGAAGGCGGCGAACTGAGAGCCGGATGGCGCGTCCCGCTGATGCGCAATCGCGAGATCGATGCCCGTCGCGCGGCACTTTGGCGGGCAAATTACGAGCAGCAGCGGGCGGAGCCGGAGATTCGCGGCCAATTAGTCGGCTTCGTGCGCGAAGGAACGGTGGCGTATTGGAAGTGGATCGCCGCCGGTCGCAAACACGAAATTGGCGTGCAGGCGCTTCGTCTCGCCGAACAGCGAACCGCACAGATCCAGCGACGGGTCGATCTTGGTGATGTCGACCCGCCGGTGTTGCAGGATAATCTGCGTGCCATTGCCCAGCGCGAAGCAAAGTTGATCGACCTCCGCCGCAAGCTACAGCAGGCAGGCTTCTCACTTTCGCTCTTTTATCGCTCCAAGGAGGGTGAGCCACGCGTGCCAGATGCGACAACGCTTGCTGATTTTCCGCAGCCCGCCGAGCTCGCGGAGATCTCGATCGAAGACGATTTGGCGATTGCACTCGAGGAGCGCCCCGAGTTGGCAGTGCTCGACGCGATGGCCAGCAGCGTCAAGGTGGACCTGGCCGAGGCTCGCAACGACACGCTTCCCAACGTGAATGCCCAGCTAAGCGGCTCTCAAGATGTCGGCGGGCCGACGAGCGTCAAACGAGACAAGTCGCAGTTTGAGCTGGAGGCCGGGCTATTCGTCGATGTACCACTGCAACGACGCAAGGCTCGCGGTAAACTTCAGGCCGCGGAGGCCAAATTGATACAACTGTCGGCCAAGCGACGCTTTGTCGAAGACAAGATTCGCACGGAGTTGCAGTACGCCAACGCGGCCATCACTGCGGCAATCGCGCGACTCGAGCGAGCACGCGAATCGAAACGCCTTGCGGAATTGATGGCCGACGTGGAACGCCGCAAGTTCGAGCTTGGAGAAAGTAATCTGCTTTCGGTTGTCTTGCGTGAGCAAGACGCGATCGAAGCGGCCGAGGCGGAAGTCGACGCCATGCTGGAATTCTTCATGGCCCTGGCCGATTACAACGCGGCCCTAGCAAACGATTGGCCGGAGTAGCACGAGGCTTCGCCCGTAGCGGAAGCCGGCTGCATCTTTCTGCCTCCAACGCTAGCGATTCCGCCGCTGCGCGTAGGCTAGCAGTTTCGTCGAGTACGCTTCGCTGTCATGGTCGGCGACAGTCGCTTTGCCCAAGGTCCGGATCAACCGCGGCACCACCACGGCTAAGTGCCAGAGGATGCCGGGACTTTTTCGCACCACCAGTTTCTCGAGCGGATCGCAATCGCTCTCCTCCCGGCAGCGCGGCACATTCAAGAGAATCATGCTGCCGTGGTGTGTGTACCCCACGTATCTGCGGCGGATCCATTCGGATATCTGCGGTCCGACGAACGGGATCAGCCACACGAGTGTCAGGAAGTAGACCAGCCCCCGCCCAAACGGCACACGAGTGATACCGTCGGCCGCGTTGACAACCCGATAGACGGGCGTCTTTAGTGGTTCGTAGAACTCGTCGTCCGCCGCCCGCGGGCAACCGAAGGTGTAGGTCGCTCCCTGGCTTTCCGGAGCCAAGTATCGGGTCGCCACCATCGCCAAGGCTCCGCCGAGCGAATGACCTGTAATGTAGAGTGGCAATCGCTTGTCTTGCTCGGCCAGCGCAGACTCGATCTGGGCCCGGATCTTGTCGAAGGCTTCCATGAACCCGCGGTGGACTCGCCCGCCAACGCTGGCGTGCACCAGATCCGCCTTGAGGTCGGTCGCCATGTCGATATCGGAGTCGGCTTGGGTTCCGCGAAACACGAGGATCAGCATTCCCTCGCTCTCTTCGCTCTCGCCAAGTTT
Organism: uncultured Planctomycetaceae bacterium; assembly: GCA_964385715.1. GTDB lineage: Bacteria > Planctomycetota > Planctomycetia > Pirellulales > UBA7805 > MB-PLM-2. The sequence continues at coordinate 573 of CAYLRE010000439.1, read as the reverse complement.
GACGAGCATCGCTTCCGAATCACCGGCAACAAACTCAGACACAAATTCAAATCGCGTGCCGGCGAGGACCTCGGTTACGATTTGCCGCTGCTGCGGCGAATCCGAATCACTCGACGCCGCAGATTCGGCCCCGCTTCCTTCCGGCGGCGATTCGTCTTGGCTTGCCGACGCGCTTGATTCGACCGTTTTCCCTTCAGCTGGCAAGATCTCGTAAACCAGACGCGACAGCTCCGCCATGATGTAGGCGGTCCGATCGGAGTAGGCCGCGCGCTTAATCGGCGGCGAGCTAACCAGTTCGAGGTCAGGGAAGAATGGGGGCATGGTAGGTTGTGTGCACTGGAGAGAATAGGTTTACGAAACGTACGAGAACTGCGTCGGGATTGATAGGGTAGTCAAAAAAAACGACCCACTGCAGGCGGCAGTTGGACTGAGCCTGAGTGGGTCGTGTGTCGTTGTCGTTGTTGCGACGGTATGTGCTCTATGCGTCGCCTTCGGTTCGGGCGTGTTCGGCCGTTGTTTCGGCAGCAGCTTCGGCGACCGCTTCTGCGGCTTCACTCGCCTCGTCATCGCCAG
>CAYLRE010000438.1:0-3193 GCA_964385715.1 uncultured Planctomycetaceae bacterium | reverse complement strand
ATCAAGTCCTTCATGTCCGTAAACGATGGGGCCTCCAAATGCGACATGATCTGCAGAATCCCCGTCACAGCGAAGCGTCAAATGCCGGCAGGTAATGACGAACTGAAACTTACCCGTGCCGGGCTCTCCGAAAATGGCAATCGACTGATTGGTCCCCCAGCCGCCGATGTCGTCTTTCAACTGGGCATCGAAGCGGGCGTGCCAATCGGGTTTAATCATGCCCTGAAAGATGTCACGAATCATCTGCTGTTGATCGGCCGTATAGAAGTCACTGAGGATCTTGTGTGGCGTCACCTTCCAAGCGTTGTCGATGTAGGTCCTGAGCAGTCCGTCCGTCGCATGCTGGTGGTTCCAGTCAAAGCAGATCTCTTTCTGCTGGAGCGGGGTAAGCGAATCGTACAAATGCTTGACCACGGTCTCGCTCTTCGACAGCTTGGCCTCTGCGGCATATAGAGTGTCACCGGCCGGCAATAACCCCGCCAGTGCGCCGACTGCCGCTCCCTTTCCAGTGGTAGACAAGAATTGGCGACGATTGACCGGCTGCCGTACGGGCCCAGGGTTCTGGCCAATGTGCGGATTCATGGTGAAACCTTTCTTTTCGGCTGTTTTGCTCGAGTCGAATTGTCGTACTCCGGAAAGGGAATGACACAACCCGAGAGTTTTTCCCGCAATTTCGTAATTGCCGGTCCGGTTACGTTGGATCGATAGATTGCCAAATGCTTCAGATTTTGCATCTCTGCCAGGTGCTTGAGGCAGGTATCAGTAAGCTCCGTGTCACGAAGACTCAACATTCGCAGACTTTGCATCTTTGACAGGTGCGCCAGGGACGCATCGTCGATGGGAGTGCCGTCTAAGACCAACCATTCGAGTTCCATGCGACTCAGATGGGCCAGCCCGGCACCTGTCATCTTTGTACAGCGACGCAAGTTGAGCGTCTTGAGTGTTTTCAGCTGAGCGAGCTGCCGCAGCGCGTCGTCGTCCACCTCCGTCTTGTACAACATCAACAACTCAAGCTGAGGCAAGTCCTTTAGGGCAGAAAAACCGCTTCCTCGGACACCGGTCATGCGCAAATTGAGAATCCGCAAACCTTTCATTTGCTTCAAATGCACAAGGCCGTCATCGCTGACTTGAGTGCCCCGCAGGTACAATTCTTCGATGGAGCGACAGCCGGCCAGCTCCGCCAATAGCGTATCGTCGACTCGCGTGTGATTCAGATTGACGACGCGTACCGCGGGCTGCGCAGCAATACACCTCAGATGCCGGGCGTCCAGCTCAATCGCCGCCAGATTGACAACCGACACGCGGCCGTCCGAATCGTATTCGAGGGTTGCTCCAATCTCGAGTAGCGGAGCAACATCCGGCTGGTCCGCGGCATCGGCAACTGCGCAGCAGATAACCAGCAAGATAATCGCAGAAACAGACAGAGACATTTGCCGCCAGGGAAGCATCCAACACGAAAAGCGATTCGGTTCGTTGGCCATCACTTTTTGCAGCCCCCATTCTCTTGTGTTGATACCCGTCTCCCGGATTGGCCATATTCTAAGCGAATAATCTGCCCATGCCAGCATTTTTGCGATAGAAATTCAGCGACTGACTTCCACTAACAATGGCCCGTCGTCTACGAAGCTGAGGTGATGGCCACAGCGGCAGGTCCGGAGGGAGTGTCGCGCTCACGTAGGCAGCCGGCGACTGCCCTCATCGCCGGTCTAAACAACTGCTCTTGATTCGCGTCAGCGATACAATATTACCGCAGAACGCGAATTCTGAGGCAGGCGATTTTGGCAGTACCACCGATGACCAGGAGGTTCACAATGTTCCCGCGCACCTTTTCCCACATCGGGATTTCCGTCACGAATCTCGATCAAGCGGTCACGTTCTACACGGAAACGCTTGGGTGGTACGTCATCATGCCGCCAACGGAGATTGTGTCGGACGACTCCGCGATCGGCCTGATGTGCAATGACGTGTTTGGCGATGGATGGGGTCGATTTCGAATCGCTCATTTGTCCACTGGCGACCGAGTAGGTATTGAGCTGTTTGAATTCGATAACGCCGAGAAGCCAGAGAACAACTTTGAATATTGGAAAACGGGCGTCTTTCACTTTTGTGTGCAGGATCCAGACGTTGAGGGATTGGCAAGTAGGATTGTCGAACAGGGCGGCAAGCAGCGGATGCCTGTGCGTGAGTACTACCCCGGTGAGAAGCCCTACCGAATGGTCTATTGCGAAGACCCTTTTGGAAACCTGATCGAAATCTATTCACACAGCTACGAACTCACTTACTCTGCAGGCGCCTACCAGAAAAAGTCGGACTGATTGCCCCTCGCGGGAAAGCAGACGACGCTGGCGTGCTACCCCCATATGCATTCACTCTGGCGAGAAGAGCGATATTGAACTTCGAAGGGCGAAATACGGTAAGCTCGCGCCCAACACTCCTATTTTGCGAACAACGGACTACGAACGACCAAGGCAGACAAACAAACGGAATTGATCGCGGAGGGAAATCAGGGCGAATTGTGGATGCTTGGCATATTCTTAGGCCTCTTCGGCCTCGCCTTTGGCGCGCTGGCCAGATACAACTGGAAACACGGCAGGCCCAGTCGTGACTGGCCAAAGACGCGCGGCCGAGTCGTGATTTCCGAATCGAGGCGTACTGGCGACGACAGCAAACCACGCGTCGGCTACGCGTACACGGTGAATAGAACGCGGTACGAGTGCGAGCAAATTTCCTTCCGAGGCAAATCCGGATTCGAGACGGTGGGCCAAGTGCTGGCTCGCTATCCGATCGGTGCTGATGTCGATGTCTACTACGACGCCAAAAAGCCGGAGCGCGCGGTGCTCGAACCGGGCGTCGGATTCACCGACATCCTGCTTCCGGCCGTCGTCGCCCTCGCGAGCGTCACGGCCGCCATTGCCGCCACCATCGCATCTTTCTTAGCCTAGGCGAGGCGCAGAATCCGCCGGACAGATTCACGACAACAAGGCCCGTCTTGCTGCCGTCGACGGCGCATGAGGCGGACACATCTCCTCGGTCTCTTCACGTTCTACAACCACCCAAGACACCTAACGCAGCGCCTCAATGTCGTCGTCACCCTCGGTCACGCGGTAGAAGCGGCCGACCTCGAGGTCCTCGAAGGTTTGCGTCGTGTCACTCGTCGGCCAATAGACTTCGACGCGGCTCACCTTAGAGGCGG
>CAYLRE010000437.1:0-3203 GCA_964385715.1 uncultured Planctomycetaceae bacterium | reverse complement strand
GACCTCGACTCGATTCCGCTGCCGATCAAGCCGATCGTTCCATTTTCCGAGTGCGTTCACGATCGGATCGCCATCGAGATCATGCGTGGTTGTCCCTGGCAATGTCGTTTTTGCCAAAGCACCGTGATCAAACGCCCGCTGCGAATTCGCGAGGTCGATACGATCATTAACGGGGCACTGGAGTCGTACCACAACTCCGGCTTCAACGAGATCTCTTTGCTTTCGCTCTCCACGAGCGACTATCCGCACTTTGAGGAGCTGGTGACGCGGATGCAGGAAGTCTTTAAACCGCTGGGAGTGAATGTCTCGGTGCCGAGTTTGCGCGTTAACGAGCAGCTCAAGAGCGTGGCAAAGTTGATTCACACGGGCCGCCGCTCTGGACTGACGCTCGCTCCCGAGGTCGCTCGCGACGATATGCGAACCCAGATTCGCAAGAAGATCTCGAACCAAGATCTCTACGATGGCTGCCGCGTGGCATTTGAGAATGGCTTCGATCAGGTCAAGCTCTACTTCATGTGTGGCTTGCCCGGTGAACGGGAAGTCGATCTCGACGGCATTATTGAGATGGCTGAGACGATCGCCCACATTGGCAAGGAAGTCCGTGGTCGCTTTGCTAAAGTGACGGCCAGTGTGTCGAACTTTGTTCCCAAACCGCACACTCCCTACCAGTGGAACGGGATGCAGCAGCGCGAGTATTTTCACAAGGCTCATCAGTACCTCTACGGCAAGCGTCGCCTCCGCAGCGTGCAGGTTAAGTGCCACGACGTGGAGTTGAGCCTGCTGGAAGGAGCGCTCAGCCGCGGCGATCGACGCATGTCGGCGGCGATTGAACTCGCCTGGCAGCGTGGGGCTCGCATGGACAGCTGGAACGAATGTTTTGAAGGCGAACGCTGGTGGCAAGCGATGCGAGATACCGGAATCGATATCGAGCGGACCATTCACGCCAGTAGCGAACTGAGCGATCGACTGCCCTGGGATCACGTTAACGTGAAGAAGGGACGTGAGTACCTAGAGAAGGAGCAGGGTCGCGCGGTCGTGCAGCTAGAGGCGATGGCGGACGCCAAGTAAGCCTGCTGAGATTGGCCGTCGAGTCGGCGTCTCTTCTCAAGCCGACAGGCGTCGTCTGTCCTGCCAGGCGGCATACTCGTCACGGCTGTTTTTCGCGTTCTCCGCCATGCTGCAGACACGGTCTCTACCTTGAATGCCGCCAGGGCCTGGTGTACCGTTATCGTAGCTGGTCGGCTGGTCCGTTTCCGCGTTGTTCTCGCTGCGGAACGAATGACGTCGACTGGCAACATGGGGCAGCTATTCCATCTTTTTTCATCGGCAAGAGGCACCTGCATGACCGTCGCTCGGCTCTGTCGTCTGCCCACGGTGGTCGTAGTCTGTGGCCTCTGCTTGATTGTGTTCGTGCTGGGGGCCATTGCATCCGCGGAAGATGCTCCTGACGCACCCACGCCCTTGGAAGTAGCGAATCGACTTTCCCTTCGCGGTAAGTACGCCGAGGCCGCGGAGATGTACGCGGCGATGGAGGATCAGGCCCTTCCCGCGGTTATCGTTGGCCAGGCTCGCTGTCAGCTGGCTGTTGGTAGATACGACGAAGCGGTCAAGCTGCTACAAGATGCGGTCAAGAATCAGCCGGAAGACGTCGCCCTCGTCGCACTGTTTGCCGAAGTGGAACTCGCCCGCGGCAATGCTGACGCCGCCCGTGCCGCCGTTGGCAAGGCGATCGCCAAACACCCTGATGACGTCCGCTTGCGGTACTTTTTGGCCGAAGCCGAGCGGGCCAAGCAGGGCTATTCCGAGGCACTCGAGAAGCAATACGAGTGGTTTATCGACCATTACAACGCCAGCTACAAGAACATCGAAGATCCTGAAGAGCTTCGCTGTATTGGCCTGGCCGTTGCGCAGCACGCCCGTTGGACCCAGAATCACGATCAGTTCTCGTTCCTCGTCAATGAACTCTATCCTGATGCCCTTGAGCTCGAAGAGAGTTACTGGCAGGCACACTACGAATCGGCTCGCCTGTTCTTGGAGAAGTTCAACGAGGCAGAGGCGTTCAAATCTCTGCAAGTGGCTCTGAGGATCAACGCAAACTCGGCCGACGTTCACGCGGCGCTAGCCGAGTTCCACCTGCAAAAGGCCGATCTCGACAAGGCAAAGGCGGCGATCGACCGAGCCCGATCGATCAATCCCCAGCATCTCCATGCCCGTCAGCTTGCTGCCGACTTGGAGTTTGCGACGTTCGAGCCGGCCAAGGCGATTCCCGTGTTGGAAGAGACGTTGAGCCTGTGGCCGCACGCCAAATCCATCAAGGGGCGACTCGCCGCCGCGCGAGGTTGCGTCGAAGGGCTCAAGAAGCCAATCACAGAATCGAAGATGGGAGCCATGTTGCCGCAGGGGGATGCCTTGAACTCCATTGCGGGCGAGTTCTTCGAGGCGATGGGAGATAGCTTTGATATCCTGCGGCATTACCCGGAAGCAGCCCAATACTATGCCGAAGCGATGCGTCTTTCGCCTAGGCGGGTCTCTCTGCCGGGCAAGCTCGGCTGGGTCTATATGCGGCTTGGCGAAGAGGACAAGGCACGCGAACTGTTCAAGCGGGCGATGGAGATCAACTTCGGGAATGCTCGCATCAAGAATGGCGTCGAAGTGCTTGAAGTTCTCGATGGTTACAAGACGTTGGAGACCGATCACTTCTTGATTCGCTACGACGCGGCCAAGGATCAGCTCCTGGCCGAATATGTTGCCAGGCATCTCGAGGAAATGTACCCAGTAATCTGCAAGCGGCTCAATTATTTCCCGAAGGAGAAGTCGCTGTTTGAATTATTCAATCGGGCCAAGAATACTAGCGGTCACGGTTGGTTTAGTGCTCGCATGGTTGGCCTGCCGCACATTCACACGATCGGCGCTTGTGGTGGCCAGATGGTCGCCATGGTATCGCCGGGAGCCATCAAGCAGAAGTTCAATTGGGCCCGTGTGGTCGAGCACGAATTCGTGCACATGGTGAATCTCCAGCAAACGAACTTCAATATCCCGCATTGGTATACCGAAGCGCTGGCGGTCCTCGGAGAAGGCTATCCTCGCTCTACCACCTGGAACGAAATGCTGGCCCGCCGTGTGCCTGCGGGAAAGGTCTTTAACCTCGACACGATCAACCAGGGATTCATTCGGTCGACCTCTAGCGAAGATTTGCAGATGGC
>CAYLRE010000436.1:0-3205 GCA_964385715.1 uncultured Planctomycetaceae bacterium | reverse complement strand
TTGGAGCGAAAAAGGCCCATCTCCATTATTAGCTTTCTTGGCTGGTCAAGTTTTAAACTGGCTTTCACATCATCAGAAGCTGAGATGACTTTTGCAGTAAGCCAATTATAACCTTCAGGCAGCTCCATAGTGATTGGAACCTCAACCATTGGTGGGGCAATATCAATGCTGCCTGTGTTTGCCAAGGCCCCCCTAAGCAGGACTAGATTCTGAGCAACAGGGGAATCCTTATAGAACACACTCAATCCTGGTAAGTTTTTGACGATGGTATCGAAAAGTCCGATCGACTGCTCCTTAATGAAGGTGATGCGTCCCGGATGTTTTTGCCTAACAATAAGATATACGCCCCAAAAACCAAATACTATAGTGAGCCCAATACCGGCCACTGTTAAAGCTGTTAATATATTCATAGCGATCCCCCTTGACAATGAGGTCCTTTGCAGCAAGCAAACTCCACTTTTCTTCTGAGAAATGGTGCTCGCAGCGCCTCACATCTATTTGGTTATATCAATTCCCTTGATAAGGTTCCTCTCTGCCTCTGGGTATAGCGCCTTGATCTCCTACTGGAGGGCAATGGTGCGCTGGATAGCAGTCACCACCCGGCAATAGGTCTTGATCCCACCTGTCGCTATGGAGCGCAGCGGAATAGCGGTCCAGCGAGTGAAGTGTTAGGCTGTCAGCACCACTGGCGTAATGATTGCGAGTTTGTCGTGGATGTCGCCAGGCTGCCGAGTCACAGCCCACCCCCAGCACCCGAAACCACCTTGTGCGTTCACCGCCTGAATCCATTCGTCTAGGTAGCGCCTCTTGACATGATCCTGCTCTTTGTCCTGCCCTTTGGTTTCCAAAACAAGCATGTCGCCATTGGCCAGTCTCACAAGAAAGTCGGGTCGGTATTTGTGCACCACGCCTCGGTACACATACAGGATCTCAAAGCCCAGATGGTCGTTCTTGGCCCATGCAGAGACATGCTCGTTGTCATCCAACACAAAGGCGTCTGAGGCCTCCCATGTGCTGTCGTAAACGCAGACGTTGATATGCGATTTCTTCGTGCGTTCACAGGGCTTGCCCGTATACCAGGTTCGCATTTCACCAGTGGCGCGGATAGGGTGGTCTCGGTCGAATACCGGCGCAAGCTGTTCAGTGTTCTCTTGCCGTATGGCTTCCCACACGTGCTGAACCACGCGCGACATGTTGAGTGTGATAACAAGGCGGCGTCTAAGCTCATCCTGATAAAACAGCGGAGGGGAAATAGAGATCCGGTCGGCCCGGATGAACGCATCTACAATCTGCACCAACTGGGCAAGCAAGACCTCGCGGCTGCCCTGCCATGTGTGCTTTATCTGGTCGAATACATCCCGCGCTGTCTCGAAGATGATGCGCTGGGTACGGAACTCCCGCGCCAAACGCTCCAACTCGATGCGGCTTATCTTGGTGACGTCCGGTTTGCCCTCCAGAATCGGCGCCAATTCGGCTACCTGGGCCGTCTGCGCGGCGTTCAGCGCCAGCTGAGGCACCCTAGCCCAATCCAACGTCAGGGTCGACTTGAACACGCGCTCGATACGCACCACGTTTGGCCATCGGATTTCATAATCGGCCTTAGCTGAGTTCGGTTCGACAGCGGTCTTCGGCATGGGCGGCGGTTGCGGGCCGTCCTCGCCGCCTTCGTGAGGCAAAAATGTAAAAGGAATCCCGAAGATGTTCACGTATTCCGGCTCGAACAATCCCGTTTCGGGGTTGACTTCGTAAGAGGTTCGCCGCAGGCCGCGGCCCACTACCTGCTCGCATAGCAACTGGCTGGTGAACGCGCGGAGGCCCATGATGTGGGTGACCGTCTTGGCGTCCCAACCCTCGGAGAGCATGCCCACGGAAATAACCTTCTGAATGTCTGCACCCGGTTTTCCTGCCTTTCCCACGGTATCCACCATTTGGCGCAACAACTCCGCCTGTTGGGCCTTGGTCAACTTGCGCTCTGCCGGCGGTTCGGCTTCTTCGGACTCATCGCCCGATTCAGCTGGCTCAACCGGAGAAAGAGGCTCCTCGCGCTCTTCTGCCTCCTTCAGCACCTTAGAATCGATGTGCAGGATACGCTCCTGATCGCACAGTTCGTCAATATGGATGCGCCGGGAATCAAAGGCGTGTCTTACCCGCGCCGCGGTCTCGGTGCGGTTGCAGACGGTGATCATCACCGGCGGGGTGGGCATGTGGGATTCATTCCACTTCTTCCACGCCTCGCGCCAGTCATAGCCCAGCAAGTAATAGGCGTTGAGTACCAGGTCAGGCAATGGTTCTTCCGGGTTAGCCTTGCGGTTGAGGTCGTCTTTCACATCCGGGTCGTTATAAATGTGGTAGAGACGCGATTTGTAGGTCTTGGCGTCGGGCACTGCATCATCGCGCACCACCACACGCGGGGTCTTGACCAAACCTGATTCGATGGCATCGTTCAGGCCAAAGTCGCTGATAATCCAGCCGAAGAGGGCCTCCTCGCTGCTCCTTTTTCCCGACGGCGTAAAGGGTGTGGCGGAAAAGTCATAACAGGTGAGAATGCCCCGTGAACGGTGCAGCCGATCCAGCCCGCCGATCCAGACGGTGGCTTCCTCGGCGCTGTCTTTCATATCCCGGCTGCGAAGGTACTTACCCCCAGCCTCCCAATTGACGCGCCAGGCGTGATGCGCTTCGTCGTTGATGATTAACAGGTTGCGTGCGTTAGCCATCTCACCCAATACCTCGCGGGTATAGGCTTCATCGCTCTTGACACCGCGCTTGTCCACACTGCGCCTTTTTTTGATCTGCTCTTCACTGTCCCAGGCAAGGACGTGCCAGTTGCGCACCAGCACCCTCCCTTGGCGCAGTTTATCCAGCAGGGCCGAAGGTACAACATTGAACGCCTCATAATAGTTCCCCGCAGCAGGCGGTACCAGCACGGCAAGCCGGCTCTTGACCGTCAGCCCGGGCGCTATCACGAGCACATTCTTCGAGAACCGGGCGTCTTGCGGATAAGCGACCTTGTTGAGGATATGCCAGGCGATCACCATGGCCATCACAATCGTCTTGCCGGAACCTGTTGCCATCTTGCAGCACTGGCGAACGATGTCTCCGCCATCGCCGGGGATGTCAATACCCACCCGCTCAGAAGGAGGCGCCTCGATCAGCCAGATGAGCGTTACTATAGCCTCTAACTGGCAGAAGAAAAAGCGTCGGGTTT
>CAYLRE010000435.1:0-3209 GCA_964385715.1 uncultured Planctomycetaceae bacterium | reverse complement strand
TCAGGCGGGCCGCCTCGTAAAGCGGCGTGCCGGTTTTAACTCCACGGGCCCGCGCCTCATAGCTGGGACAGGCGACCACGCCGCGCTCATGTTTCAGGCCGCCGACCATTACCGGACGGCCGATCAGTGACGCGGAACGAAAAAAGTTCGGGATCATATCGTTCCCGTTCGCTATTGACGGAGTAGCAGTCATTGTGCATCCGTCCAACCGGGTTTCTGGATTGACCGCCAAGCAGGCCCAGGACATCTTTACCGGCACGATCCGCAACTGGAAGGACGTAGGCGGAGCGGACCGAGTGATCCATTTGTACAACCGGGACGAAGCGAGCGGCACGCGGAAAGTCTTCTGGAAGAAACTGCTGGAAAAGGGCGAGATGTCGACCAAGGCGAACGTCGTTCCCTCGAACGGGGCCATGAAAGTAGCGGTAGGCGGTGACGAGGACGCGATTGGATATCTCAGCATCGGCTACGTCGACCAAAGCGTCAGCGCCGTCGCGATCGACGGGGTGGCAGCCACGCAGGAGAAGGCGCAAGATGGTACGTATAGGGTCGTTCGCAAGTTGTATATGAACACGAAGGGCAAGCCATCGAAACTGACCCGGGCGTTCATCGACTACATCTGTGGCAATGCCAGTGCCCAAATCATTCGAGATGCGGGCTACATACCGCTCAAGTGACCGGCTGAGGGAAATGTGATGTCGGCGAGAAGCGGCCAGCCTGCCACGAGCAATCGACCGGCAGGCCTGCGGGGAACTGAGCGACGCGAGAAGCTAATGCATCTGGTGCTGGGGGTCGCTGCGCTCGTTTCGCTAGTGACCGTGACCTTGATCCTCCTATTCCTCGTCTACTTCTGCCTCCCTTTGATCACGGGCGGGCAACTCCCACGGCTAGCAAGTTGGCAGTGGCAACCGTATCAAGGGCATTTCGGTATTCTGCCCATGGCCGCCGGCTCGTTGTGTTTGGCCGTGGCCGCCCTGGCCATGGCCTATCCGCTAGCGATCGGTATCTGCGGCTTGGCCCACGGTCTGGCACCTCAGCCTGTGGCCCGCTGGCTGCTGGCGATCGTCCATTTCATGGCCAGCATTCCGACTGTGATTTACGGCCTCGTGTCGGTGTTTCTCCTGGTCCCGATCGTCCGCGACGGGTTCAGCGAGAGCAGCGGCTTTTGCCTGCTGGCTGCGGCCCCCACACTCGCCTTGCTTGTGTTGCCCACCATAATCCTACTGATTCACGTCGAGCTGGAACAAGTCGATCTGCGCTTGCGTGTGGCGGGCAAAGCACTTGGACTGACACCCGCCGGCGAGTTCTTATGGGTTGCACTCCCGTGCTGCAAGCGGGGGCTGACGGTCGCGGCCATCCTCGGTTTCGGGCGCGCTATCGGCGACACGTTGATTTCGCTGATGGTCGCCGGCAACGCACCCCGTTTGCCCCTTTCGCCGCTTGATTCCATGCGCACGCTCACTGCGCATGTTGCCCTGGTTGTGTCGACCGACAGCCAGAGCGTCGAATATCACTCGCTTTTTGCCTGCGGATTGATTCTATTCGTCACTACGGCGGCGGTGACTCTCACCGTCCGCTTTCTCCGCTCCAGAAGAAACAGGGCATCTCTTCCTTCCGAACAACTCGACGACCGAACAAGTCGACGTCATCGAAGAAGTAGGTCATCCTTTTTTCCTTTTCGCGTGCCACAGACGAAGTTGTCCCTCTTTGCGAGTGAGAGAGCGTTTGTCGTTTGGTCCTGGTTGGGCGGGGTTCTGATCACGGGAGCTGTGGTCACGGTGGTTGGTTTTCTAGCGTTTCGCGGCGGTCGGACCCTGAACATGTCGCTTCTGTTTGGGGACACGTCACCGGGCGAAGCGATTCTCGGCCGGCAACCGGTCTTCGACGGGATTTGGCCCGCCATCGTGGGTACGGTGCAACTGGTTGTGGTCGCATCGGCAATTGCGGTCCCGTTGGGGATCGCCAGCGGAATCTATCTCTCCGAATACGCTTCATCACGATGGCGATACTGGTTGTCGGTGGGAGTCGATCTGCTGGCGGGGATTCCGTCGATCGTGATGGGGCTGTTCGGGTTCGCCGTGATTCTTTTCTTCCAACAGACATTGTCCCTCCGTCCGAACACTTGCCTGCTGCTCGCGGCGACGTGTTTGGCCTTGCTCGTACTTCCCTACTTGATTCGCGCCACGCAGACATCTTTGGAAAGCGTGCCCAGCGAGATTCGCCTGACCGGACCGGCGCTTGGGCTGACCAAGGGACAAAACATCTGCCGGGTCCTGCTGCCTGCGGCCAGTCGGGGTATCCTGAGCGGGCTTGTACTGACAGTGGGACGGATCGCAGAAGACACGGCTGTGATCTTGCTCACGGGCGCCGTGTTCTTCAGCGGTTTTGCGCCCCATCGCTTGCTAGACAATTTTGAAGCGTTACCCTACACGATTTTCTACCTCCACGACCGGTACGAGAACGCTGCCCAGCTGGACCGCGCGTTCGGGGCGGCACTGGTGTTACTGACGCTCACTAGTATTTTGTTTGGTTCAGCATACTGGCTACAGCGGACCCTTCATTACCGATGGAAACACCGGACATAACGACAAAAAACGCGGCTATCGAGATTGCTGGGCTGACAGTGAAGTTCGGCGACCGGGTCGCGGTGCGCAAAGTCGACCTTTGCATCCCCAGCCGATCACTGACGGTCGTGGTCGGACCCTCCGGTTCTGGCAAGACGACCTTACTGCGATCGCTGAATCGCTTGAACGAGTGTTTTCCGGGGTGCAGTACAGAAGGGACAGTTCGCATCCGCATCGGGGACCGTTGGGTCGATGCGTATCGTGACAAGCAACCGGTGACGGAGTTACGACGTCGCGTGGGGATGGTCTTTCAGACGCCCAACGTGCTGCCTTGTTCGATTGAGAAGAATCTCACTATACCTCTTTTCCGCGTCCTCGGCATATCGAGGCACGATGCGCCGGCCCATGTGGAGCGGGCGCTTCAGGATGTCGGACTGTGGGAGGAAGTGGGGGACCGGCTGAACCACGCGGCGACGACATTGTCCGGAGGCCAGCAACAACGATTGTGTCTGGCGCGAACTGGTGCTTGATCCGGAAGTTCTCTTGCTCGATGAGCCAACCTCGTCACTCGATTTTCGTTCCGCCAGAAGCATTGAACAGCTCCTGTTGCGCTTGCGTAAAAGCTACACGATTGTTGCGGTTTCC
>CAYLRE010000434.1:0-3221 GCA_964385715.1 uncultured Planctomycetaceae bacterium | reverse complement strand
ATTGCCGCTCCCGCGATACCGAGCGCCAACTCAACACCGAATACGGTTGCAGTGAACGTATCAGTCAGGGATCCGTCATCCGGAGGCGGGGTGATCGCGACCGCGACACTTGCTGCCACGAAGAATAGCACGGCTATCTTCGTGACGTAGATACACCAGAAGCGAAAGAACATTGGTCGAGCGATCCCACCTTTGAACAAGTCACGAATGGCACATTCTATTCGTAGAGGTGGTTCGGAACAACGGAAGGTAGCCGGATACGGTTCGCCGGGCCGCACTGCTAATGCGTGCCTCCACTAGGAGATGTGGGTTCAAATCCCATGCCTTCCGCTAGGCATAGGCCTGACACTTGAGACTACAGGTGTGAAAGAGAAGGGAACGGACCGTTATATTTCCGTCCACACGCCTAAGACCTCAGGGCTCACGCCTACTTATGGTGTCCGTAGTGTAGCGGTACTGCACGCCTGCCTGTGAAGCTGGAAGTACGGGTTCGACCCCCGTCGGATACCCTTGGAGGAGTCTTGAGCGGTGAGGCCTGAGACTTGAGCAGTGAATTGGCTGGCCGATTATGAGTCAACCTTTCTCAAACCTGCTACGCGAGAGGTTGGGAAGCAGCCGATTCGCTGTCTCAAAGAGTTTTTTGGTGAAGATCGATCCGTCGAGGCCATTACCGAGGGTGACGCTGACGATTTTAGGCTGTGGCTGCTACGACAGGATCTGGCCAAGACTACGGTTGCTAAGCGACTTCAGTTTGCCCGGCAGTTCTTTAAAGATGCCAAGAAGCGAAAGCTAGTGGTCGAGAACGTCTTCCAGGACGTCAGCGAAAAGCAGGTCGTTGAGAAGCAGCTAGAGCACTTTGTAACCCGAGACGAGGTTCAACGCCTGCTGTCGGTATGTGACCAGAACTGGAAGACTATCATAGGCCTTAGTCGCTACGCGGGGCTTCGATGCCCGACGGAAGTGCTCTCCTTGCGCATTGACGGCATCGACTGGCAGGATATGACGATGCGTGTCTATGCCCCCAAGACGGAGCATCACGAAGGCAAGGCCTGGCGAACCGTTCCAATCTTTGATGACTCCCCCCTGCCCGAGCTCCTCCGAGATGCCTGTGAGGCGGCAGCGGAAGGAGCGGAGTACGTTGTCGGTGGTGGGTACTTGCAGCGTGCCAGAACGAACAAGGGTTGGCGGAATTGCAATCTCAACACACAGCTAAAACGGCTCATCCGACGAGCCGGTATGGAGCCCTGGGCTGGTGCCTTTCATGCCATGCGGGCAGCGCGACAAACGGAGCTTATGGAGCGGCACCCGATTCATACGGTGACCTATTGGCTGGGCAACTCACCGAAGATCGCGCTCCAGCATTACGCTCGCGTGCGAGACAACGATTGGGAGCGAGCGACAGGAGTGCAGCGCGCTGCAAAATGCGCTGCACGGCGCGCATCTCACGGGGGCTCACAGAAACGCACAGAAAAACAAAAGGCGACGCAAGTGATTGCGCCGCCTTCTGTTGTGAGCTCGGGTGTGCCTGTGTGGGAACCAGTGCACAACCATTCAGCGGAGAGGACAGGATTCGAACCTGCGGACCAGTTAACCCGGTCACGGATTTAGCAAACCCGCGCTTTCGACCACTCAGCCACCTCTCCCAGGAACCGCTTTCGGCCCAGATATAGATCGACTTTGTTAAGGGTCGACAATAGGCCAATTGCGATTGGAAAGGACTATTTTAGGCTTTCTTCGAGATTAGGCAAGACAGTTTGAGCGGCGAAAAAGCAGCGATTGGCATGGAAAAATGCGGGCGAACCGTTCACACTGGCGAGCGAGATGGCGACAGGCAGCGGCTAACGAGCAGTTATCTGGCCCGCTACGCGCGGATTCAACGGAGTAGGCCGAATGGACCAGCAGTAAAAGGATTCGATCAAGTCATGACGGCACAATCGGTCAAAGGTAACGCCCTGTCGGCTCTAATCCGGAAATGGCGATTAGCGGTCCCGGTATTGGTTGCGAATCTTGGGGCATTGCTCGTGGGCTTGACGGTCTTCGTGGCGGCCGCGGCGGCGGAAGATAATCTGGCCGTCAATGCGGCCCGAGAGTCCATTCAGGCGGAGGAATTGCAGCAGGTGATCGAGGTGCTCGCTGACGACACCTTCGAGGGCCGCGAGGCCGGTAGTCGTGGAGGGCACGCGGCTGGCAGCTACCTTGTCGAGCAGCTGAAGAAACTACCCGTGGCGCCGGCGGGAACGACGGAGGGCTATTACCAGGTCTTCGGCGGACAGCGCCGGAATATTCTCGTGCTGTTGGAGGGGAATGACGCCGAGCTGAAGGACGAGGTGATTGTGGTCGGGGCTCACTACGACCACGTGGGTTACGGCAATCGCACCAATAGCTACGGTCCGACCGGCTACATCCACAATGGTGCCGACGACAACGCCAGCGGTACCGCGCTGCTGCTGGAAACGATCGAGGCTTTTGCCGAGGGCGAGTTAGATACGCGGCGGTCGCTACTCTTCATTTTCTTTGACGGGGAAGAGATGGGGCTGCTGGGGTCCCGGCACTGGGTGCGCAATCCCACGATCCCTCTGGCTCGCGTGCGGATGATGGTCAATATCGACATGGTTGGTCGCCTCCGCAACCAGACGCTTCACATTCATGGTACCCGCACCGCGCCAGGCTTGCGGCAACTGGTCAGTCGCCAGAACCGCGACGAGAACCTTAAGCTCGACTTCACCTGGAAGAACCGAGCCAATAGCGATCACTACCCGTTCTACGAGCGGGATATTCCCTTCGTGATGTTGCATTCGGGGCTCCACGACGACTACCACCGTCCGAGTGATGACGTCGAGAAGATTAACATCGAGGGCGTCGAGCAGTCCTCGCGTTTGCTCTTCTCGCTGGTTCATGATCTCGCCACGCGTGACGAGCTTCCCCCGTTCCGTAGTGCCTCGCGTGGTGAATCAGAATGGCAGCGTCGTCAGCAGGCCCAGCCGATCGCTCCGGCGACACCGCGGCTTGGTGTGCGCTGGGCGGCCGAGGAAGACGATGCGGCAAGCGAAGGGCTCACGCTGACCGAGGTCATGGCCGGATCCGCCGCCGACGTGCGGGACTCCGTCGTGGCGATCGGGTTGCGGCTGGTGCCGGACAGCTCACTCATTTTGTCGGGCTACACACCGCGCAACTACGATTTCCAAGGCCCGGGCCAAACCGAGCCACCTGCAGGAGACATC
>CAYLRE010000433.1:964-3236 GCA_964385715.1 uncultured Planctomycetaceae bacterium | reverse complement strand
TTACGTAATCAAGGGCGTACTTGGTGCCTTTGCGGTCCTGCGAAGCTAGCAGGTGATTCAGATACGCTGCCGTGCAGTGCTTGTTGGTGATAGCGCGCAGCTTAGGAACGATCGGGCCATTGGCCCAGTGCCACAGTGTCCAGGTGGTGTAGGCGGCGTACTGAACCACAGAGTCTTTCACCGTGATCGGCGTGGGCATGCTCACCGCGTCGACTTCCTCGGCAGGGGCCTGCGGGCGAAGAAGGTGTTTAGGATTCCAAACCGCGAGTACCGAATCCGGGTTCTTCAGGATTTGATCGAGCTTGACGTAATCGGCGCGAGTGAACGGTGTGTGCTCGTTCTTCGTCAGTGGCTTGTCAGGCGGAAAGCGCAGTCGCTCGTAGTGTCCGGTCGCCGCCCAGATCATGGTTACTTCCACACGGCGGCATTGGCCATCGGCGCAAACCGAGGTCTCGAAGGTCAAGGCGTACTCAACCGGAAATCCATTGCAGTCTTTAGATAGAACCACGTTGAGCTGGCGAGGTGTTGTCGACGCGGAAGTCGGATCGGCAATTACAACACGGTGTGTCTCCCTCTGCGACGGAGGAACGGCCAGCAAGGAGCTCGCGGCGAGTGTCAGCAGCAATAGCGCCGCGATTATGCAAGTCGGTGCGATTTGTTTACAATGGCTCTGCGGCACGGCTTTCTCCTTTAACGTGGTTGATGTTATTACGTTCGATTCTCTTCAAGCTTAGAGAGAACTGCCGCAAGACGTGTCTCGTCTGATGAAGCTGCTTTGATTTCAGGCTGCCTTTAGTTATCCTCGGCCAGAATAGCGCTGGCGTGGGTGGCGTAGTGGCCGCGGAAGTCGTTGCGGTAAGCCTTAAGCGTCTTCTCGCCAAGTCCTTCATGGTCGCCACATCGATACAGGGCACGGGCTAGAATCAGTTCGCGAAGCGATACGTTGCGAGTCGAGTTATCGCCGAGGCCCTTGGGCGTGCGCTGAATGACGTCGTGGATTTCCAGGAACGCGTGTCCACCGACACCGGGCATCCGAAGAAGCCGAGCGAGCGGTTCTGCCGCCCTTGGATCGCTGATGCTCTCGAAGGCGATCGCCAGGGCACGGAAGTGGGAGAAGTCGCTCGCGGGCGTCAATTGCCAGGCCTTTTCGATCAGGACGTCCATGGCACGCGCGTCGCCCGTACGACCTAGGGCAATGATCACCTCGTCCAGCGGACTGGTCGTTTGTTGGTGGTTGCCGAACCCGCTGAAGTTATACCCCTTGTCCCACTTCGCCTTTGCGACGGCTTGGATCAACGTCCCCACGCCCGTCCCATCACGCAGCATGCCCAGCACGTGGGCGTAGCGAAGGCGGACCGTTTCGTGCGCGGCACGGTTGTGCGCTTCGCGCAAGAGCGGAAGGGCGGTCTCAGTTTGCGTCAGTATCTGGGCGATGCCCGTATAGTCACACCCGACCGAGGCGACGGCGGCCTTGATCTGGGCCTCGCTGAGTGGGTAGCTGTCCTTGGCACCGATGAGTTCTTCCGGAATGGTGCCGATGTCCGCCAGGTGGCGCTGCAGCTGCTCCACGTCTATCTTGCGAACCGTGGTGCCTTCGCGCGCCGCAAGGGCTGAGGCGTAGCCGGCAGCGTAGCTGTGATTCTCGATATCGCGCTGCATGCGCATCACCGGCATGGCATCGGCGTGAGCGCTCATGCCCAATCCGGTGACGAGGATGCCGTCATAACCTTTCGGCAAGAGTGCACGATAGGGAACGTTACTGTAGAGGGATTCAACCCTATCTTGACGGCGCATGAAGAACAGGTCGTGGCTGGGGAAGCCATGGTTGTCGAAGCGGCTCTTCGAGACGGTAATCACATCGGGGAAGACGCGCTGATTGATGATATCCATGGGAGAAATGACAACGTCACCAACGATGCGGCGTCGCGCCCGCGTATCGATCAGTTGCCCATGATCGTAGGCGCCGCTGAATTTCTTCTTCTTGGCCACGACGAGGGTTCGCCACATATCAATCACATCATCGTCCAGGACGAACGTCCAATCCGAATTCTGCTTGTCCTCGCCCGGCGTCCAGGGCGGGAGCCCCGTGCCCTGAACGGCGATGTGCTCACCGTCGATCATCTGGGTCTGCGCAGCCGGCCTGAGCTTCCTGTTCCCGATCGCCATGGAGCACTTCGAGCCTGGCCAGCTTTTCGGCTTTTTCACTTTCATGATGGTCCTGCAACTTGCCTGGGTAAACTTCCTGGTCCCGGAAACCAAAGGGGTTCCGCTG
>CAYLRE010000433.1:0-954 GCA_964385715.1 uncultured Planctomycetaceae bacterium | reverse complement strand
CGCTGGAAGAGATGCAATCGCGTTTGGGAATCAAAGAGGAGAAATGAGCGTGGAGAGTCTGAAAATTGTGTCGTTTGGTGAAGTGTTGTGGGATTTGTTTCCGGATGGAGAGCAATTCGGTGGCGCGCCGGCTAACTTCGCCTGTCATGCGGCGATTCATGGAGCGGATGTGGCGATGCTCAGCGCGGTTGGCAATGACCGGCATGGACGCGACGCTTGCGGCATCCTGCAGGGATTCGCCATCGACATCAGCCTGATGCAGACCGTGCCCGATGCCCCAACTGGCACGGTGGGCGTCACGCTGGATGCGGCCGGCAAGCCAACCTTCACGATTCACGAGAACTCGGCCTGGGACCGCATCACTTGGACCGATGAGATTGGGTCACGGGTGAATGAAACCGATGCGGTCTATTTCGGTAGTTTGGGCCAGCGCTCGAGCGAGTCCCGCCGTACGATTCGTCGCGGGATTCAAACGGCACGCGAAGCTGCTGTTCCGAGTATCGTCGACATTAACCTTCGCTCGCCGTTCTTCGATGATAAATTGATCCGCGAGTCGATTGAACTGGCCAGCATTCTCAAGCTCAGCGACGACGAGTTGCCAGAGGTCATTTCCGCGTGCGGAATCGAATCCGGCGCGCCGGTGGAAACGCAACTTCGCAGCCTACTCGAATCATCCAATCTTGACTTAATCGTGATGACGTGCGGTGCACAGGGGGCGGTTTTAGCGACCGCAAATGGCATCGTCAAACAGCAAGGAATCCAAACCAACGTGAAAGACACCGTCGGTGCAGGCGACTCGTTTGCCGCGGCATTCATACTGGGAACATTGCGTGGTGAACCTCATGTCGAGGTTTTGCACAAGGCTTGTCAGGTTGCAGCGGCCGCCTGTTCGCATGCGGGCGCCATTCCAGAGACAATATCTACGGACCAACACGCAGAGTAGTGCTATAGATT
>CAYLRE010000432.1:0-3236 GCA_964385715.1 uncultured Planctomycetaceae bacterium | reverse complement strand
CGGTTCTCTGCGCCGCGATCTCTTCAGTAGCGTCATAACGTTCGATGAATGGAGCCTGCTCAAGACGACGAAGCACCTCCGCCTCGACATTTAACTCATCTATCGCAGTAAATGCCAGACGCTGCTTACAACCGTCTTCCGACAGGACGCTCTTTTTTGACTTCTGCGATCGGGCATGTTTCGGCAGATGTCGTTCGACTTCCGTCAGCATTACCTCGGCGAGCCGATAGTTGCCATGGAACGTGAAGTGCACGTGCTCGTAAAACATTTCACGGCCTGGCACCTTGTACGGGCTATGCGCCGCGATGCCACGCTCAGCATCGACGAGACGAATGCCGTCGGCTTGTCGTTGTTTCGCAACGTTGCGAACAATCTCGTTGATGGTCGAGTCAGCGCGAAACCTGAGCGTGTCGTAGTCGCGTGCCTGGCTGTAGTGCTTCTGGGCAGCGTCAAGATGGTCCGTCTTTCGATAGCACTCAGCCAATCGATACTGAAGCTCCGCATACTCAGCGTCGATCTCTGACGCTTCAAGATACGCCGCAATGGCAGCTTGATACTGATTCACGTCCTCCAGCGACTTGCCGCGTTCAAACGCCTCGTTCCAGCGATCAAGGCCATCCTTCTCCAGCTGTTCGTTATGGAGAGATGCGAAGGGCGAAAGGTCTCGCAAGTTGACCGAGACCGTTGAAAGCAACAGCGGAACTCCGGCGTCCGCAGCCATGTCGCAGATATCACTTAGATTCTCTTCGTAGTGCCGGTAGACGCCTTGAAGCGCAGGGGCATCATGTCGAACTTGAGAACCCGTAAATTCTTCCATCGCGCGCCAACGACGCGGCGCTTCGGAGCCGGACGACAGGTTGTGTCCGACATCCTCCACGAGTTGACCAATCTTAGTCGTTCCAACCCATAGCTTCGTCCGAATGAATCCCTTGTGTCCCGAATATGGCACGAGAGGGTTCGCCGCACCAAAGGGGCCAACGACCTCGTTGTTTCCTAAATAAACAATCAGGAGGTCCGGCTCGTGATCAACGATATCGCTGACTACCTCACGAACAACGTGCGAGTTCGTGGCGGTAATCGCCGTATTTATCACCTCAAATTTCGTGGATGGAAACTGCTCCTCCAACATCACAGACAGCATCCGACTAAAGCTGTAGGCCCTTTGTGGATCTCCTTGGGCCGCGGATCCTCCTAGCACGAAGATCCGAAAGGTCTCCTCGTCCTTAACTGCCGGATAGGAGAAAAAGAACGCTGACCGAGCCACTTCTCGAGGAAAAAAACGCCAACCGAAATGCCGATTCACGACGTGGGAGTCTACTCCTCCGATGTTTCTTTCAACCGTGGCCCGAACCGATCGGCCGTAACCTGCAATCCGCAGAACGCCCTCGACGCTCAGCAACAGGAGAGCAGGCACCAAGAAAACAGCCAATAGCCTAAAAAGCCAGACGCGACGCCGAGTTCGCGAACTCGTTCGCGAACGCTTCGCTGAAGGCGTGTCGGCCTTGGTCTTCATACGCTTCCAGATCTACTCAAATCGAGGCAATGACACTCGAAAGGACAATCTTCGCCTGGCAACACCAATACGAGGATCCAGGAATCACACCGGCCGTCAGAGAAAGATGCGGCAGGTCAGAATAACACCGATGATTCAATGCTAAGCCAACCCCGTGTAGCCGGCAAGCCAATCCATTGCTCAGAACGATCCTCGGGCACCCGAATTCGCTCAGGAACATGCACGATCCCTACAAATAGAAAAAGCGGGCGTGCCAACTGGTGACACGCCCGCTTGGATCAATTCAACTCAAATGCAGCTTACTTACGGACCTTGCGGAATCCGAGGAAGCCGAGGCCGAGGAGGCCCATTCCGAGCATCGCGAAGCTGGCGGGCTCGGGCACAGCGCTGTGGGTCTGGACACCAGTCGACAGCGAGAACGTGTCCAAGTTGGTGCCGATGTTGCCGCTCCAGCGAGCGTCGAGGTAGAGAGCGCCACCGGAGTAGGTGAACGTCTGGACCTTGACCATCAACTCCCAGTTGCCAGTGTCGGCGGGAATGGTGGAGGAAGTGGTCGTGACCGTGCCATGAGCACCTGGCGAACCCTGGGTAATACCAAAGCTGATGCCGGTGTTGCCCTTGATGTAGACGCAGCTGGTCAGCGTGTACTGAACGCCATTGGTCAATCCACCAAAAGCGGCCGAAACGGCGGCCGTAACATTTTGGAACAGGTTACCACCCGTGGGCCCGGGGAAACCGTTACCAGCGGCATACCAGGCATTGGTACCCGTGTGGGCTGCGCCAGGATTACCGAACCAAGAGGCACCGGTCGTGGACCAACCGGAGGGGATACCCTGGCTAAAGCCGAAGGGTACGTCGTCGAGGTCACCATTGGTGATCGCAACGGGGCCAGCCGTCGCAACCGAGGCGACCAAGCAGATCGACAGAAATGCCGACAAAAACTTGATGCTTTTCATTCTTCACATCTCCAGAAACATAGGTGCTAACAAACTTTCATGGGAGCCAAGTCTTCTTAGCCGCCAAAACGATCGCAGCACCCGCTGTTGTCGGAGTCGACCACCCTACAGAAAGGGTTGGTCGGGCTTGCCGAACGTGTGCTGCAAAAAAAATGGCCCCAATAAAAAATGCACCGGCGCTAACGCGCTTTGCATTTTCAATTGTGACCACAACACACTGGCAAACCCAAAACTATGAATACGCGAATAGGACCCTGCGCCCGCACCGCACACCTTCAACAATCAATAACGTAAACGCACTCCCCCTAGATTGCAACAACTTGGAGAAGATTTTTTTGGGAAATTTTCAGAAACTTTAACGGCGGACACCCGAGACTTGCCGTAACCCGTTTTCACACAAGTGGTTACGGAGCCATTGAAGCGTGTCCCTAAAACCGGAAGTGAGGCCCTTTAGATTCGACTCGCAGCATTGTGCTCGCCCTAGGCCCGAAAAACCTGCCGCGGCATGGGATAGGGTTTCCGGCCAATTCCACGCTCGCCAAACCGAGGGATTACCGGGCACACCGAGTGGGTCTAATCGGAGTGGGACGGCGACAACCTAGTTAATTCCGATGGGGCAAGCAGCCTCCCTGGCGTACGCCGTGCTCTAATTACACCCTAGCGTGTGCTTGCCGCACACCAGCTGTACCGCATGGTTCACACCAGATTCACTGAGCGCAACAGGACTATATGGCCAATCATATTGTTGAGTTAGACTCGATCATGTA
>CAYLRE010000431.1:0-3246 GCA_964385715.1 uncultured Planctomycetaceae bacterium | reverse complement strand
GCGGTCACTCCGGCAAGCAGAAAGCCGAGCGTCGTCTTGCCGGTGCCTGGCGGACCGTAGAGCACGATCGAACCGAGGCGATTCGCCTTGATCAGCCGCCATAGCAATTTGCCCTCGGCCAGGAAGTGCTTCTGCCCGACAAACTCGTCAATCGAACGGGGGCGCATCCGCGCTGCCAGCGGTTGAACCTGCTTTCGGTTGGCTTCTTCAGCAGCAGCAAACAACGACACAGACGGCTCCAGAACTCATTACGGACTCAAGGTGATCTTGGTGATTCACCGCCAATTGAACCACGATCGGTGCCCCGGCTCAATGGTCGGCCGGCCACGCCTCACTTTCGTGGCCTAGAACAGCGACATCTGACCCGAGGATGCCTTGGGTGGGCGGAAACGGGATGTGTCTTGGGGCGGCATGGTAGTGTCGAGCCCGAGCTTCTTCTTGAAGATCTTGAACGTGGTGGCGATCTGCTCGGCATACTCGCCGGTTCCGCGCATCCGTTTACCGAATTGATCCTCGTTTAATTCGCCTTCACGGGTGGAGCGGATGAGGCCTTCGATTCGCTCGCGTTTCAGTGGCAGGTTTTCCTCCAGCCAGGCCTGGAAGATCGGCTCCACGGCCAGCGGGAGTCGTAGCAAAACGTAGGAGGCGGTCATGGCGCCGGCGTCTCGTACCGCTGTAAGAATGGCCGGGATCTCTTCATCGTTGAGGCCCGGGATGATGGGCGCGACCATCGCTCCAACCGGAACCCCGGCGCCGGCTAGCTGCCGAATCGCGTCGAGCCGGGCCGCAGGCGTGGAGGTTCTCGGTTCCAGTGTACGCGCCAGTTTCGCATCGAGCGTTGTCACGCTCACGAAGACATGAACCAACCGCTGTTTCGCCATCGGGACCAACAGATCGAGATCCCGCAGCACGAGGGCGTTTTTGGTCACGATCCCGCAGGGTTGCCGCGCTTCGAGCAGAACCTCGAGCAGCCCTCGAGTAACGCGAAACTCGCGTTCGGCCGGCTGGTAGCAGTCGGTGACTCCGGAGATGGCGATTCGCTCGCACTGCCAAGATGGCTTGCAAAGTTCGTCACGTAACAGCCGCGCGGCGTCATGCTTGACCATCACCTTGGTCTCGAAGTCGAGTCCCGCATTCATGCCCAGGTATTCGTGACCTGGTCGAGCATAACAGTAGGCACAACCATGTTCGCAGCCGCGATACGGATTGATGCTGTAGCGGAAGGGGATGTCGGGGCTGTTGTTGGTCGTAAGAACCGAGCGGCTCTCATCGGCCAGAAAGCTGGTTGGCACTTTGCGGGGAATGACCTCGAGCAGATCCTCTTCCGGCAGCTCGGAGAAGTCGTCGACCAGGGCCGTCGACTCAAAGCGATTGGTGGGGGCGATGGTGGCCCCGCGACCGGTGCGACGCCGGCTCGGCTGTTCCGACGGGATCGACCGACTCGATTGATTCTTGCTGGAGGGGGCCATGGCCTCAACCGGGCGGAAAGTGGCGACGAATCGAGTACTGTACAAAGTATACGTAATCGGCTCGCGGGTGGCTAGACTTTGGAAAATGATTTCTTGGAGTCCGATTCCGCTACTCCAGCCCCCGAACTCCTCCCTCCGGCAACAGATCAACCAGCGGGCAGTCGTCGCACTTCGGCGTTTTACGGCAATGGTGGTGGCCGACGCGGACTAGCAACGCGTGATACTCGTTGAACAGCTGTGTATCGCTTTCCAGGTTGCTTTCGAAGTGGCTCTGCGTGTCGTGGTAATCGGCCTCTTCGTCGATCCAGCCGTGACGTTTTAGGACTCGCTGTGTGTAGGTGTCGACCACGAAGCGGGGCTTCTCAGCGGCATAGAGCAGAATCGAATCGGCCGTCTCGGGGCCGATGCCGTTGACGGCTAAGAGTTCCTCACGCAGATCGTCCGCTGCGGCACCGAACATGGCGTCGAGATCGCCTTCGTACCGCTCGATCACGTGGGCCAATAGGTTACGCAGACGACGTGCTTTGAGCCGGAAGTAACCGGCCGGTTGGATCAACGTCTCCAGCTCTTCCTGCGGCACCTCCCAGAGGCGACGGGGCTCCAGCAGATCGTCCTCACGCAAGTTCTCGATGGCCCTTTCGACGTTCTTCCAGGCGGTGTTCTGGACCAGCACGGCCCCCACCATGACCTCGAAGGGGGACTCGCCGGGCCACCAATTTTGGGGTCCGTAGGCGGAAAGTAGCCGGTCGTAAACTTCGTCGAGTGTAGCGGTCATACCGATATTGTCCTGTCAGGCCGAGCGAAGATCGCCTCCGCATATTCGCAAAGTCTACAACATTCGCCCCCGCGTCTGCGACCGTTCAAGCCGTCGGTCGCGGGTGGTCGAAGAAGGTAAAGGCGCGTTGTGCCGCCGTCTCAAGACTGCCCAAATCCTGCGACAACGGGTGACGACCAAGATGATGTCTGTGTTGGAAAGCACCGCCGTGCCTGTTGCCGAGTCGGAGAGCGACTACTGGCAGCGTTCGCGACAACCGCTGGCCAGCTTATTCTTCGTTCTACCGCTCTTGTTGATCTACGAGGGTGGCATTCTCTGGCTCGGTCCCGACGCGATTCGCAACGGCGCGGATGTCTGGATGCAGCAGCTGTTGCAACTGCTTGGCTTCGGTGGCTATCTGCTGCTGCCACTGTTGACGATCGGAATTCTCATCGGCTGGCACTACACAACTCGCGAGAGCTGGCGGGTTTCGGGTTCGGTGCTCTACGGCATGGCGATTGAGAGTGCCATTCTGGCCGCGGTGCTGGTGGTGATCGCGCACCTTCACGTGCAGCTGTTGTCGATTGGCGGAGGAACCCCCGGCGTCGAAACGCTCTGTTGTGATCTGCCTGCGGGCGATGCTTTTCGTTGGTTCTGCACGTCGCTGGTGCGTTACTTCGGCGCCGGCATTTATGAAGAGTTGCTGTTTCGTCTGATCTTGCTCTCCGCGGTGATCGGACTGATTGCACTCATCGGGGCATCGCGAAAAGCACAGCTGATCGGTGGCGTTGTGTTGACGAGCCTGATATTTTCGGCCGCTCACTATGTTGGCCCCCATGGCGACTCGTTGGAGATGTATACCTTTGTGTTCCGTGGCGTGGCCGGTGGGTTTTTTGCGATTCTGTTCGTGACGCGCGGATTTGGCATCGCGGCCGGAACGCATGCCTTGTACGACGTCTTCGTCGGCATGCCGTCGACAAGCTAGCACCGTTGTGGAGCTAGAACTGGCATTCTTGTCAAGTC
>CAYLRE010000430.1:0-3266 GCA_964385715.1 uncultured Planctomycetaceae bacterium | reverse complement strand
CGACATGGAGGCCAACGCCGAAGCCGCCGAGGCCGCGGTCGAGAAGAGCCTCTCGATGGTCACCAGCTTGAATCCCTATATCGGCTATGAAATGGCCTCGGCTCTGGCCAAGGAAGCTTTCAAAACCGGCAAGACCATTCGCGAACTCTGCCAGGAAAAACAGGTGCTACCAGACGACCAATTGGACGAAGCGCTCGACCCCATGCGGATGACCGAGCCGCAAAAGTAAGACCCGAATTACAAGGATGACACCGTTGGCCTCGTGCGACGGGCGCAAGACCAACGTCACTTAAGTAACGAGTACAGAAGCGAGGACGAAACGATGTCGCGTCGAATTTCACAGGCGGCTGTTACGTTGCTAATTCTACTGACCGCGGGTCCTCTCGCCGCTCAGGATCAGAATCAAGCTCCTGGATTGACCGCCGCTCAAAAGGCGGATCGGGCCATCCGTCAGGCATACGATCTTTCTCAGAACGGCAAGGACGAAGCCGACTTCATCCAGATGGCGGAGTTGCTGGAAAGCGTGTTGCAAGAGCCGAACCTTGCGCAGAAAACCCGCGACTATGCCGCCAGGCTAAAAGGCTGGGCACACAATCGCCGCGGTGAGTTGTTGGCCAAAGAAGGCAAAGAGAAGATTGCCGCGATCCAGTTTGAAACCGCGGTCGAGCTGAACCCCAATCATTGGAAGGCACGCTACAATCGCGGTGTCAGTTACTCGCTCGAAGGCCAAATCGATAAGGCGATTGATGAGCTCAACACGGCCATCGACCTCAACGGCGGCTACGCCAGAAGCTGGTTCAATCGAGGCGAGGCGTTCTACGCCCAAGGAAAACTTCGCGAGTCGATCCGTGATTACACGCAGGCGATTCGACTCGATCGTGAGAACGCGCTCTTCTATCACCATCGAGGTCACTCGTACTATCTACAACGTCGGTATCAACAGGCTATCAGCGACTACGACCGCAGCATCGAATTGAATGCGGAGGACGTTGATCCTTATGTCTACCGAGGGGATGCTTACGCGGAACTTGGCGCCTACGAACAGGCGATTCAGGACTACCGCCGAGCGTTGGCGCTCGACAAGAACTTGGGCCGAGCCTATCTAAGTGTGGCGTGGCTCTTGGCCACCTGCCCCGACGATGACATCCGCAACGAAAAACAGGCCCTGGCAGCGGCCAAGAAAGCGATCTCGCTCGATGGCGAGGCGGCCGGGCACCGCTATCTGGAAGCTCTCGCCGCGGCTCAGGCCAACGCGGGTGAATTCGACGAGGCTCAAGAAACGCAGCAAAAGGTCGTGGAGCAGGCCCCCGAGCAGTTGCAAGTTGATTGCCGCGTTCGGCTAGTTCTCTACTCGAAGAAACAGCCCTATCGCCAGCAGCCGGCGGCCGCCGCTGGAGAGTGGCGGTCCCAGGTCGATCCTTAGACTAAGATAGAATCTCTCCACGCCAGACGTGAATCTTGCGATCGCCGCGGGGCAAGTTTTGCGCGGCGCGTTTACTTCGCCGGCCGCGTCCTCTTTGTGTGTGGTACGAATCGTCGTGACGACTTGGACTACCGAAATCTCTCTCTGGCCTCTGAAAAAGACATCGACCGATGAATGACCCTCTGGTTCTAATTGCGGCTCTCGTAATCGCTCCGTTTTTCTATCGCATGTGGTGGAAGGACTACCAAGCCCAGCTTGCGGGAGAAGAGCTGCCCAATGCACTTCCGGGGGCGACACCGGTCGCACCCTGGGTCGTGATCATGGCCGTGGTCGGGGCGTTGGTCATCTTGGCGGTAGAAGTCCTCGGTGAGTATCGACTCGGAGTTGTTGAAGAACAGTCAGAAATGGCGCTGTTGTTCTGCGCTGTTTCGGTGCTGGTGGCACCGCTGCTTGAGGAGATGATCTTTCGTGGCTTTCTCTATTACGACAAAACCAAGGCAACGCTGGTCGCCAGCATAATTGTTATCTCTGTGCTGTTCGCCGTCGGACATGGCCATATTTGGGAGTTTGATTTCGAAGGCTGGAACATCTTTGCCGGCACGTTCAAATGGACCTTCACCCCCAAGGGCATCTTCTCGGTCAGCATCCTGTTCCTCAATTCTCTCTGGTTTTATGCGGTTCGATTCTTGCCCGTGAATCCTCAGCGGTCGCTGCTTCCTTGCGTTGCGGCCCACATGGCTTCGAATTTGGGCGTGGGCGTGATGAAAGCATTCCAGGGCAAGATTGTGCTAGCGGAAGGCTAGAAAGTCGGAAAACGAGGGCAAACGGGGCATCTTGGAGGCTTTTTGGCCAGGCATTATCCCCTCATTCGGTGGAGCTTTCCGGGTGAAGCGATAGGGGAGAGGCAAATTTGTCCGATTGGCTCAACAAACCCTGGTCACGCAGTCGAAAACCAGTTAGAATCTGGGGTTTGCACGCCCCACCTACCGCTTGACCCTGTCCAGGGCGCGGAACGTTCGCATGGCGCAGGATGCCGCCATGCTCTAGTAGACGTCGATCGTCTGTCGCACGTGTAGCCGATGAGCGGCCGCGTGATTTGTATAACTCCAGTTGTTGTAGTCGTATTCCATTAGTGCATTGCCATGAATATTTCCAAACTGCGTAACATCGGTATTTCCGCCCACATCGACTCCGGTAAGACGACGCTCAGCGAGCGTATTTTGTTCTATGCCGGACGCATTCACCGCATGCAAGAAGTGCGAGGTGAAGGTGATGGCGCGACGATGGATCATATGGAACTCGAACGCGAGCGCGGTATCACGATCACCAGCGCCGCGACGACTGTCAGCTGGGAAGGGCACACGATCAACCTGATCGATACCCCGGGCCACGTCGACTTTACGGTCGAAGTGGAACGAAGCCTCCGCGTTCTCGACGGAGCGGTGCTCGTGCTCTGTTCGGTTGGCGGTGTGCAATCGCAATCCCTGACGGTCGATCGTCAAATGAAACGATACCACGTGCCACGCGTGGCGTTCATCAACAAGATGGATCGCATTGGTGCGAATCCCTTCAAAGTCGTCGAGCAAGTTCGCGACAAGATGAAGGCCGACGCCGTGTTGATGCAATTGCCGATCGGTGCTGAGGAAGACTTCGAAGGTGTTATCGACCTGGTCACCATGAAGGCCCTCTACTTCGATGGTTCCGGTGGCGAAACCGTCCGTGAGGAAGACATTCCCGAGGCGATGATCGACCAGGCCACCGAAGCACGCCAGGCGATGCTCGAGGCGCTCTCGATGTACAGCGATGATCTGATGGAATCGCTGCTCGCCGAAGAAGACATCTC
>CAYLRE010000429.1:0-3286 GCA_964385715.1 uncultured Planctomycetaceae bacterium | reverse complement strand
AGAACCGTGGTTCAAAAGGCGGCGGAGGCCTTGGCTAAAGAAGCGCCGGGGCAGTTTCACCAGACATATCGAGCCGCGATCGCCAAATCGCCCAAGGACCAGGTGCTTCGTCTTATGTTTGGGGAGTCACTTATATCTAGAGGTGGTAGTAATCTAAAAGAAGGAATCGAACAGCTGCTGGAAGTTTACGAACTTGGGAATCAGCATTTTGGAGTTCAGGCGGAGCTAGGGAACGCTCTAGTGAGAGCGGGCGAGCATGAGCGCGCGCGTGAATGGATTGCGCGGGCGATTGAACTTGAGCCACGTTTCCATGGCGGTCACTATGCTCTCGGTCAGCAGCTGGTGGCGGAGGGCGAGTATGGGCGAGCAGCGAACGCTTTTGCTGAAGCGGTTCGTCTCAATTCCGATTCGTTGGACTACCGGTTTTCGTATGCAATGGCACTAGATGCTGCAGGAAGAAAAGCAGCCGCGATTGAGGAACTCGAGAGCCTGCTTGAATCGCGCACGCTTGGCCCTCAACAGCGGTTCCAGGTTCTGACCATGCTTGGTGCTAGCCTGGCCTCGCAGGAGAAGTTTCAGGCCGCGATCGCAGCGTGTGAAAAGGCACGCCAGCTTGTGTCTGCTGAGCAGAAGGACTTGCTCAAGGAACTTGATGCGAGTATCAGGCTCTATCGTTCCGGGCGAGTCTCGGACCAGGAGCCGAAAACAGAGGCTGTGTCTCCTTAAACCGCGTAGTCGGGCTCATGGTCCAGTGATCGAGGATAGTCCGATTCGTGAATGGGATCGGATACCATCATGAAGCATCTATTTCGACTGCCGATCACCCACGCTCTATTTGGTTGCCTTGCCGTGGGCTGCCTCGTATTGCTGACGTACGGGCATACGCTCCAAGGTCCTTTTGTGTATGACGATCTGGCAAACATTCCGCTCAACCGATTTGTTCGGATGGAATCGCTTGACTTGGATCAGATGTACGACGTCGCATTTCACAGTCAGACTAGCAGCCGGCCGCTCGCCTATTTGTCATTTGCGCTCAACTATTATGTGCACGAATACGACGTCGCGGGCTTTCACGTGGTCAACATAGGGATTCATCTTGTAAGCGGACTGTTCGTTGGTCTTCTCGCGTTGGCGACCTATCGTATTCAGCTACGAACGAGGGTGTCATCGGCGACTCAGCGTACGGAAAAGTGTGTGCTTTGGATGTCGCTGTTTGCAGGCTGCATCTTTATTGCGCATCCGGTTCAGACGCAGGCGGTAACCTATCTTGTTCAACGTATGACAAGCATGGCCGTCATGTTCTACTTGGCGGCAATGCTATGTTATATCCAAGGGCGTACTCGCAGCTCGGGTAGATGGCGATGGTGGCTAGGGAGTGCCCTGTGCGGCATCTTGGCTCTTAGCTCCAAGCAGATCGGCGCGACGCTACCATTTGCGGTCCTTCTCTATGAGTGGTATTTCTTTCAGGACCTGAGCCGACCCTGGCTCAAGCGATGCAGCAAATTCTTGGTCGCGGCAGTTGTTGTCTTTCTTGCCATCGGGGCGATATATACCTACCGGAACGGGTTTACGTTGCCGGGATATGCGGTGCGGGACTTCACGGTTGGGGAGCGACTTCTGACACAGTGTCGTGTCGTCGTGTTCTATTTGAGCCTGGTTATATTTCCGAGCCCCACGCGTCTTAACCTGCTGCATCATTTCTCGACGTCCCATTCGCTGTTTGATCCGGCGACCACTTTCTTGTCTCTGTTGCTGCTGATCGGACTTGGCGCTTTGGGTGTTTGGTCTGCCCGTCGTTATCGAATCCTGTCATTTGCGATTGCATGGTGGTTCCTGCAGTTGGCGCTTGAATCGACGGTCGTTCCCTTAGAAATGGCATACGAACACCGGCTCTATCTACCAATCGTTGGAGTCGCCCTGCTCATCCCCTGGGCGTTATGGCGAGTATCTGCTGGCCGGTCTTGGGCAGCTGTTGTTGCTGTCGCTGTGATCGTTTTGTTGACGTGTGGTACGCACGTTCGCAATAGGGTCTGGTCCGACGCCGTGACTTTATGGACGGATGTGATCAAGAAGAGTGGAAACGACGATCCCCGTGGTTACAACAATCGCGGCATCGCGTTTATGGAGATGGGGAAGAATGAATTGGCATTGAGAGATCACCTGGCCGCGTTAAAGGTCGCGCCGAATGAGCCCATGCAGCATTACAGTGTCGCCAAGGGATACGTGGGCACCGGACGCTACGAGGAGGCTGTGAAGAGCTACACCAAAGCGATTGCAATCAAGCCCGATATGATCGACGGTTATGCTGCCCGGGGAAGAGCCTATTACTTTCTTGGGAAGACAGACCTCGCGCTGGCCGATTTTGCCAAAGCAATAGAATTGGATCCGCGGTCGATCGAGACACTTGAGAATCGGGTGGATTTGTACAAGAGTGAGGGACAATATGCGGAGGCAATCCAGGACCTGGACGAGATCCTTCGACTAATTCCCCGGCATTCACAAGCGTACAAGGCGCGCGGCATCGTCCACCAGGCTACCGGTAACTATGTGGCGGCAAAAGATGATTTTTCCAGGGCAGTTGAATTGGAGCCGCGTCAATATGACGCTCGCCTTCATCTTGGGTCACTTCTGGCAAGATGCCCAGTTGAGGCGGTTCGAGATGGCGAGCGAGCAGTGGAAGTAGCGACAGTCACATGCGAGATGTCCGACTGGAAGGAGCCAAACGCGTTAGAAGTGTTGGCGGCCGCCTATGCCGAACTGGGCGACTTTCAGCAGGCCGTCAAGTGGCAATCTGCGGCGTTGGGTGTGGCATCGCCTGGAACGCAAGCCGATGTCCGAAGCCGGCTGGCAGGCTATATCAACGGCGAGCGGAGCCGCTTGCCGTCACACGCGAAGGCCACGAAGTCGTCCGATTAGACCGGCAAGAACGGTCCTGCCGAGAAGAGGTCCGCACTGGATCCTTGAGATTGTGCGGGCGCTGGGCAGGCATGTCACATGCCCGCATTAACGCTGGAGAAATCTTGCGAATTTACCTTGGTTGGCTTACACTAAACTGTATGCTGCCTATTGGTTAATGGCCAGCATACAAGCCCATCGCACTTCTCAAATTAGCTTCTACCAGCGGGACTCTACTGTGGAAAAGTCGGATAGCAACCCTTCGCGGCAAGGCGGCCAAGAACCCGGTTCGTGGCTGAAGAAAAATGGGGCATCGGTGGCTATTTTTGCCATCAGTGTAGGCCTGATCATTGCTTTCTTCCTGACGTATTTTTCTGGAGGAGAGGGTAAC
>CAYLRE010000428.1:0-3299 GCA_964385715.1 uncultured Planctomycetaceae bacterium | reverse complement strand
ACGATCGACACACTGGAACAAATCAGCACGAACGTGTTGAGCGCCCCGTAGATTTCGACCAGGTGAACGTCTTCCGGCGTGGGCCATGCCGTGGCACCAAATCGAAGCACGATATACGTACCCAACAAGGCCGCAAAAAACATGATTTCCGTGGACAGGAACAACCACATAAACAGCTTGCCGTTAGAAAGCGGCAACGCCGGCTGGTACTCCAGCTGTAGATGTCCGTGATGACCGTGTTCGCTATCGGCCATGATTTCCCTTCTTACTTATCCGTAAATCGATATGGTGAATTCGTTATTGTCTTATTCGCTTAGAGACCGCGTAGCAGGACGATCGCGGCCACTACCAGCAGCCCCAAAATTGCCGGCAGGTAAACCAACGTGGCATGTAGCAGTCGCCGGGCACTAAGTTCGTCTCGCAACATGCCAAAACGGACTGCCGCCACGACCTGCATGACGCCCAGGAAGATTGCCCCAAGACCATAGGGGACCGTCCAAGCTGGCAAATTGCCGAAGGCCTTCCAGCAGATCGCAATCGGGACCAATGTCACTGGAATCAAGCAGAGCGAGAGCGAAATTGCCTGCACGGCCGCTCGTCTACCGGTCGGTTCAACAACCGGAGTGACTTGAATACCGGCCGCGCGGTAATCATCGCGATAGAGCCAGGCGATCGCCATGAAATGCGGAAACTGCCACAGGTATACGATCACGAACAGCATCGCCGCCAAGACGCCATAGGGTCCGTGGAATGAACCACCAACGGCGGCCCAACCCATCAACACCGGAATGGCACCAGAGACGGCTCCCACCATCGTGTTCGCGGTAGTACGAAACTTCAGCGGCGTGTAAGCCGCGATGTAAAGGAACCAGGAGGCGAAGCCAAGTAGCGTCGTATTTAGATTCACCACCAGCACCAAGTACGCCATGCCAGCGATTCCAGTAAGTGATCCGAGCACGAAGACGTGAGCACCACTGAGCCGACCGGCGGGCAGCGGTCGCGAGGCCGTGCGCTCCATCAGAGCATCGCTACCTCGTTCCAACCATTGATTCAGAATGCTCGCACTCGCCGCCAGCAACGTGGTACCGACCATGGCATGGGCCAGCAACCAAGGCTCCGCCGGCATTCCTGCCGAAGC
Organism: uncultured Planctomycetaceae bacterium; assembly: GCA_964385715.1. Classification (GTDB taxonomy): domain Bacteria; phylum Planctomycetota; class Planctomycetia; order Pirellulales; family UBA7805; genus MB-PLM-2. Next base: position 2,161 of record CAYLRE010000428.1, on the reverse strand, counting down.
CACCACGGCACCAACGGCCAACGTCACCAACTCCAACAGGGCGATCTTGGGACGAATCAGCTGACCGTAATCAGCCAGGCGTCCCAATAGAGAGCTGCGCCCAGCTTCGTAGGCAATCGACGACGTGCTCATGCCACACCTCCCATCCTGTTCGCCAAGCGAGCGGAAAGATAGGAGAACCGTACGCTACGGAGCGAGATCAACAGCGCTGTCACGAGAATCAACGATCCGGTCGCGACGTGGGCCGTGATGATTAGCGATTCGCTCATCGAGCCAGCCGTGTTGACCCAGCCGGCGAAAGGTTGCCAATCCTGCATGAATTCAAACGGAATGCCGTACTTCCAGATCCAAGTCGCCACACCAAACATCAGTTGCACGGCCAGCAAAGCCGCCAAGATGGATGCAGGCAAAGTAAGTGACAATCCAGGTCGCGTTCGCCACACAGAAACCGCCAGGATCGCGACCTGAACGGCAATCACCGCCGCAACCATCAGATGGAAAACCAACGCCGCACCGAAAATCCCGTGATCGGCAGCTGGCGGAATGTGTCGCAAGTTGGAGCCAAGTACGATCTGCAAGTAGGCCAAACCGGTCGTAATAAGTGCCATGCGGCGAAACTTGCCGGCCGAAACGACTTGTGAGTCGGTACGGTGCCACCAACGAGACGTGAACGCCGCGATGGCAACCGCCAGGCTGAAGAACAATGGGCCCACGCAACCGTGAATCTGTGCCAGGCGAACCTGATCGAGTTCGACGCGAATTCCACCCAACACGCCTTGGGCAATCACGAGCAGCAAGGCGGCGACTCCCAACACTCGCATCCACGGCCGGTCGTCGCAACGCCAAATGGTCAAGCAGAGGGCAATCGTGATCATGCCCACCGTCGCTCCGAGTAGCCGATGACCATGCTCGACAAATAGATCCCAGGGACCGGCAAACCATGTCGTCCAAGGGTAGAGAAACAATTGATGTCCGTAGGTTGTGAACCCGTCCTCGACCGCCATGCCCGCCTTCGTTGTCGTCACCAAGGCTCCCACCCAGATCAGCGGAAAGGTCGCGCACACCAAAAACACCGACAGCCGATGAGGCCACGGATTGAAGGAGGTCACGCCGCTGGCGGACGAACGATGTTGGCGGGGATCTGAATTCACGCTGCTATGGGTAACGTACTGAAGAAATCGAAACGGAACGCTAGTCCGATTCCTTGCCTTCTGGTGGCGGTTGGGTCTGCAGGTAGTTGTCGGTATCCACCTCGGGACTTCCGTATTCGTACGGGCCGCGATAGACGACCGGCTGCACATCGAAGTTACCGTGCCCAGGAGGACTCGGGGCGGTCCATTCCAGTCCGTTCGCACCCCAAGGGTTACGACCGCACTTTGGACCGAAGAAGATGCTGCCAAAGAAGTTGATCGCGAAAATAATCTGCGTGGCGACCATGCCGATCGCGCAGATCGTCATGAACTGATTCATCTCAAGCAGCTGGCTAAACGTCTCGTAGTGATACGGATCGGCCAATCGGCGAGGAAATCCGACAATCCCCAAGATATGCATGGGGAAGAAGGTTCCATTGAGAAAAATGAACGTCAGGAAGAAGTGAATCTTCCCCCAAAACTCGTTCATCATGCGGCCGAACATCTTGGGGAACCAGTAGTAAATCGCACCGAATACCGCCATCGCCGTACCCGAGAAGAGCACGTAATGGAAGTGAGCCACGATGAAATAGGTATCGTGAATGAAGATGTCGACCGGAGTGGCCGCCATAAAGATTCCCGAGAGGCCACCGACGATAAACATCGACACGAACGACATCGCAAACAGCATTGCCGTGGTGAAGATGATCTTTCCACCCCACAGCGTACCGAGCCAGTTGAAAACCTTAATTGCACTCGGAAGTGCAATCATCATCGTGGCGGTCATGAACGTCATGCCGAGATACGGATTCATGCCGGAGACAAACATATGATGCCCCCAAACGACGAACCCAAGGCCCGCAATACCGCTAATCGAGTAGACCATCGGCTTGTAGCCAAAGATCGGTTTTCGCGCGAAGCAAGCCAAGATGTCCGACACCATGCCCATCGCCGGCAGGATCATGATGTAGACCGCCGGGTGGGAGTAGAACCAGAAGAAGTGCTGCCACAATAGCGGCTGACCACCGCCC
>CAYLRE010000427.1:0-3345 GCA_964385715.1 uncultured Planctomycetaceae bacterium | reverse complement strand
AGTTTGCGGATTCTAAGGACGATAACGATTGGGATCGTTCAGACCCCGAGCTAGTGTTCCGATGGCAGGCGTCATTGTCGCTCAACGATCGCCGTTAATCGTTTAATAAAAAAGAGTTATGGCAAAATGTCTGGGCTCGGCCGTCGTTGCCAGGTCCAACAGGATTCGTAAGTGATTGCAGTTATAGACGTTATAGCAAGACGAACAGGAATTTGAGCGAGCTAATAGTTGGACGAATTGAGATAGTCTAATAAGGACTTGCGAACAATCGTCTTGACTCTAATGCTTGTGTCACTTACACTTGGAGCATCGTCGGTTGACTTTTCCCACTCTTTTTTTGACGCGAAATCTCCCCATCGCTCACAGGAGATCGGACTCGTGACCAAGAAGGAGATCGTCAAGACAATTTCTGAGGAAATTGGGCTTACCCAATTGAAGACCAAGGAGATTGTCCAGAAGACGTTCGATGCGATTGTGGAGACCCTCGTGGAAGACACGAAGGCCCATATTCAGCGGGGCAGTGATGGTCCGCTTGGCCGCATTGAATTGCGCAATTTTGGGGTGTTTGAAGTCAAACGTCGTGCTGCCCGCAAGGCACGTAATCCTCGCACCGGTGAGAAGGTGTTTGTGGCGGAGAAATTCGTCGTAACCTTTAAGCCTGGCAAGGAGATGGAAGAACGGGTACGCCAGCTGGAGAGCGTTTCGGGTCAAAGCGAGGCATCTGGAGATTCCGGTGCGAATGACTCACCGGCTGGAACCTTTGGCACGTAAACGACTTACGTGTCTATTTCCACTAGCGGAACAGTTATAGAAGAGTCGTCGTGAGCCCGCGTTCGCCGGGCAGCGGCAAAGCGTTTTTGACATCGCGGGTGTTCCCAGGCTCTCACGTCTTACGAGCTGGACTTTGGACCGCCCACAAGGAACGACTTACTCGATGATCGAGTAGCGGAAGTCATTTGTCACGGAGGATTTGTGTCATGCGCGCGTTGATTTGCTCAGCGCTCCTCGCGGTTTGTGTTGCGGGAAGTTCCGGCTGTATTCTACCGGCTTACTCTGGTGATCCGGTTCGCCGAACCCAGCAGCTCATCTTCACGTCCGAGGGTTATCGCCACATTCTTGAGGAATGGGAGCGTTTCTGGTTCCTTGATCAACCAGACCACCTCTCGCCTCATCGTACGCACGGCGGCATTATCTAAGCCCCGGCGCCAGATGGCGGAAATTTGACGAGAGTTTGTAAACCGTACGCATGCGGCTAGCTACGCCCGGCGGTCACCCCGTTGGCGCGCGTCTAGCGGTCCGGCTACATTGCGCACGCCCATAACGTTTTTCCTCCGTAACCATGGCGTGTAGCGAATTTAGCCTTGAACGATAGCGTCCCCGAGTCCGAAGCGTCGTCTCACAGTCCCGTCGATCTCGCGGTAACGCTGGGTCGCCTGAAACTGCCGAATCCCATTCTCGTGGCGTCGGGAACCTTTGGCTACGCGCGTGAGATGGCCGAGCTGACGGATCTCTCTCGTCTTGGCGGAATCATTCCCAAGACGATTACGATGGAGCCTCGCGCTGGGAACGCGCCTTGGCGAACCATCGAGACATCGGCAGGGATGCTCAATTCGATTGGGCTCGACAACGATGGCCAAGAGATGTTCTTGGAGCATCACTTGCCGTATCTGGCGGGCCTCGGTGTTCCGATCGTCGTTAGCATTGCCGGGCGAACGCAGGAGGAATTTGAGAGCATGGCGGCTCGGATGGAAGGGCTCGAAGGAGTCGCCGCCATTGAGCTGAACGTCTCCTGCCCCAATGTCAGCGGGGGAATTGATTTCGGAACCGATCCGGCCATGTGCGAGAAGGTGGTTGCCGGTTGCCGTGCCGCCTGTTCGATTCCGATCATCGCCAAGTTGACGCCCAACGTGACGAGAGTTGCCGACATCGCCAAGGGCGCGGAAGCGGGCGGTGCCGATGCGATTTCTGCCATCAATACCTGTCTGGGAATGGCAATCGACTGGCGAAGAAAACGTCCCATGTTGGGTAATGTGATGGGCGGCTTGAGTGGTCCGGCGATCAAGCCGATTGCGCTGCGTGTGGTTCATCAGATCGCGAATGCAGTGAAGACGCCGATCATCGGCATCGGTGGTATTGCCAACATTGACGACGTGATGGAGTTCATTGTGGCGGGTGCCTCTGCCATACAGGTTGGCACCGCGAACTTTTACAATCCGGGCGCGACCGAGCAAATTCTGGACGCACTTCAAGACGCTCTAGCATCGGTTGGAGCGACGCGGGTTAGTGACATCGCAGGATCGCTGCAGACCGCGTGACCGATTAGTACGCAGGGGTCGTTATGGGCGGCAATCCCACGGCGGAACGTCTTCACAGGCCAAGTGCAAACGATATTGAAATAGTTAGGTAGATAAGACCATGCGTGTTCTCTCCGGTATTCAGCCGACAGCTCGATTTCACTGGGGCAATTACTTCGGTGCCATTCGTCAGTACATCGAGTTGCAGTCGGAGGATGCGGCTTTTTACTTCGTCGCCAACCTCCACGCGTTAACGACCGTGCGAGATGCCGAGGCCCTGAGACAGAATACGCTTGACGCGGTGATCGACCTGTTGGCTCTGGGGCTCGATCCCGATCATGCCGTGCTGTTTGTGCAGTCCGATGTTCCGGAAGTTGCCGAGCTAACTTGGTTATTGATGACTGGGACCCCGATGGGGCTGCTCGAACGCTGCCACGCATTCAAGGACAAAAAGGCCAAGGGCATTGCCGCCGACGCGGGGCTGTTCACGTATCCCGTACTCATGGCTGCTGACATTCTGGCCTACGACGCCGATACCGTGCCGGTAGGCGAAGATCAAGGGCAGCACCTCGAGGTTTGCCGTGACCTGGCGGCCAGCTTCAATCATACGTTCGGCGAAACGTTCGTCGTGCCCAAAGCGAAGATTGTCAAAGCGACCGGCAAGGTTCCGGGCACGGACGGCGAGAAGATGTCGAAGAGTTACAACAACACGCTGGAGATCTTCGAGGAGCCGAAGGCGCTTCGTAAAAAGATCATGCGAATCACAACCGACTCCCGGCCCATGGAAGATCCCAAGGAGCCTGAGGGAGATCATCTGTTTCAGCTGTTCTCGCTGGTGGCGAAGGATGAGGCCCGAGAGGAGATGGCCTCGCTGTATCGCCGTGGCGGCTTCGGCTATGGTGAAGTAAAGAAGGCCCTGGCGGACGCCGCTGACGAGTACTTCGCAGAGGCGCGGGCCCGTCGTGAGGAGCTGGTCGCCAAGCCAGATCGAATTACAGAGATCTTGGGCGACGGTGCCAGTCAGGCTCGCGTGAAGGCAGCTGAGGTGCTC
>CAYLRE010000426.1:0-3367 GCA_964385715.1 uncultured Planctomycetaceae bacterium | reverse complement strand
AAGTTGAATCAGACGGTGGATGCTCCAAATGGTGAATGACGATAACGTCGAGTGAACGACACGAAGAACAGGTTAGAACGATAGCGAACAATCCAGACTCGCTTTCTCGCGGCCTCTGGAATAAGACCCCCCGGCACACACGACCATGATAGAAACACGTCAATTGACCAAGCAGTTCGGCGACTTTGTTGCGGTTAAGCAGCTGAACCTTGAACTGCAGGAAGGCGATGTCTTTGGATTCATTGGTCCCAATGGTTCCGGCAAGACGACGACCATGCGAATGCTGGCCACGCTGCTCGACCCGACCAGCGGCGAGGCATACGTCAACGGGCATTCGATCTACACTCATCGCCGTGAGATTCGGCGGCTTATCGGCTACATGCCTGACTTCTTTGGCGTGTACGACGACATGAAGGTGATCGAGTATCTGGAGTTCTTTGCGGCCAGCTATCGGATCGACGGCAAGGAGCGACGTGACGTTTGTGAACGCGCTTTGGAGATGGTCGATCTCACCTTCAAACGCGATCGCTTTGCCAACACGCTATCTCGCGGACAGACGCAACGCCTCGGCCTGGCTCGCGTCTTACTCCACGATCCACAAGTTCTGTTGCTCGATGAGCCGGCTAGCGGTCTCGATCCCCGGGCTCGAATCAAGATGCGAGAGCTGATCAAGCGTCTCGGCGCCATGGGTAAGACGATTATGGTTTCCAGCCATATCCTCCCCGAGCTGGCCGACGTTTGTAATCGAATTGGAATCATCGAGCGGGGCGAGCTGCTGGTGAACGAGAACGTTAGCGACGTGCTGAAGCGATTGCGGCAGCAGTTGGTTCTCCAGGTTGTTGTGGAGGAGAATCAGGCGGCCGCTAGCAAGATCCTCGAAGGTGAGGAGGTCGTCGAGACGGTCGAGACGCGGACGATCGATGGCGCTGAGGTTCTGGTCGTCGCTTTGACCGAGGGTGCCGACGACTACAGCCATCTGGCTACGCGGCTAGTTACCGAAGGGTACAAGCTTCGGCTCTTCAAGGAAGAGGAGATTAATCTAGAGACTGCATTCTTGATGCTGACCAAGGGAATTCGCGCGTAGAAATTCTCGCTCGCGGATTTGACAACCGCGAAACAGAAGCGTGGCGACGCGATAGGGCAGGGCAGGGGAGTGGATCCGCCCGAGATTGAGGAAAGTGCCCTGGCCGGATAGCCCGACGTGCTCGCGTCGTAGCTAAGCCGCGCGACGCGTCTTGGAGAAGCGGAACGACTCGCCCGCCACCTCGTAACCAGGGCGGAGTGCGACGTTCAGCACCAGCCCGAGCGCCAAACAGTGGGCCAGTAGTCCCGAGCCACCGTAGCTCAACAGCGGCAGCGATAGGCCGGTAATCGGCAGTAGCCCGACCAGCATAGCCGTGTTGATGATGACCTGCACTGCAATTAGTGTCGCCACACCAACGGCAAGCAGGCGACCGAACGGTTCGTTGGTGAATCTCGCCACGCGCAAACAGGCGGCAACGAGCAGGCCCTGCAGTGTGAACACCAGGCCGATTCCCCACAGACCCCAGCGTTCGGCAATGATGCAGAGGATCGAATCGGTCGCCGTTGCCGGAACAAGGTAGAGATGCGGTTCGGCTTCTGAGTCTCCGCTGATCCAAGATCCCCACATGCCGCCGGCGGTGAGCGTCTGCTTGGAGCGAAATAGATGATAACCGTCCGCGTCGGGACGGCTGTCGGCAGCGGCAGGCGAAAGCACGGCCGTTACGCGGGACTTCTGCTCACGCGTCATCTGCAACCAAAGCAGCGGTATTGCCAACAGACCCACCATGGCGATGGTCGCCAGATCACGACGACGCGCTCCAGCGGCGAACAACATCGCAAACAAAACCGGCAAGAATACCAAAGCGGTTCCCAGGTCCGGTTCGCGAAGAATGAGCACGACAGGCAGCAGTGCAATTGCCAGTGGGAGTAGCAGACCGGTGAGGTGTCGATAGTTGTTGTGGTGCATGAGCCAGCGGGCCAGCGCCATCACGAACGCGACCTTAGCGAGCTCCGAGGGCTGAAAACTTAGCGGGCCTAGGCGAATCCAGCGGTGCGAGCCGTTGATCGCCGGAAAGAAGTAGACGGTCACCAGCAGCACCAGCGTCATACCCAATAGGGCGTAACTCACGCGGCACAGAATGCGGTAGTTCGGGAGTGTGATCAGCAGCATGCCCATGCCGGCCACACATGCCCAAATGATTTGTCGCCACACGAGCAGGCCTGAGCCGTCGCTTAGGTGGTCGCTACGGGCAATTGCCAGACAGCCAGCGCAAACCAAGAGCGTCGCGAGAATCACGATTCTCCAGGGCAGACGCGTTGTCCATTCGGAGGCCGTCATAGTGGCTGTCGGTGTGTGGAACGCTCAAACGATGTCGTGTTGAGGCGGTTGAGGAAAGCCGAATTATAGGCCTGCAGATGCCACCGGCCGAGGGCATTTCTGACAGTGAGCCGGTGCTATGTCCAATTGGCTCGCTATGCAACAATGGCGGCCTACCAGAACAGCCATCCCTGCAGTTTTTTCGGTGAGGACGTAACTCGATGCGTGCTTGTGTTCAACGTGTTTCGGAAGGTCGTGTGAGCGTCGACGGCGAAGTCTGTGGGGAGATCGGCCACGGCTTCGTCGTTCTGTTGGGGGTTGCTGATGACGACACTGCAGAGGACGTCAAGCGAATGGCCGAAAAGATTGTTGGTCTGCGGGTCTTCGAGGACGAAAACGGGCAGATGAACCGTTCGATCGTGGAGGAAGGGGGCGCGATGTTGGTCGTCAGCCAGTTCACGCTGCTTGGCGACTGCCGCAAAGGACGACGACCGAGTTTCATCAATGCCGCCGAGCCAGAGTTGGCAGAACAACTCTACGAACAGTTTGTCGAGCTGGTTCGCTCCGCCAACATTGAAGTTGCCACCGGCCGATTCCGCACCATGATGGACGTGGCCTTCGTGAATCACGGACCGGTCACGCTACTACTCGATAGCCGGCGATTGTTCTAACTGGCGATTGTTGACCGCTAGCGACGCATTTCTAACGCCGCATTTCTAACGCCACAGATTCTTGATGGCTTCTAACGCCGTGCGGTGCCAGTTCTTATCGGCTTCGCCGGCGTGGTCGCCTTTTTCGTCCGTGCCATGGTGGTCGTCTTCCGCTGATCGCTCGACGTGCATCGGCGCCGAACGATGTTGGTGGAAATTGAAGTCCTCCATCCAGATCGGATCTCCAAACGCAATCAAGCCTAGGATCCCGAGCTGCAAATACGTTCCGAGATTGGCAAGGCGGCTTTGCCCCCAAAACTTCACCGCCGTGCTGAACGACTTCTTGAGCCGGAATCGACCCCGATACCATTCGACG
>CAYLRE010000425.1:0-3374 GCA_964385715.1 uncultured Planctomycetaceae bacterium | reverse complement strand
CCTTAGCTACGGAGCCAGTGGCACCTACGACGGATGGGATCGCTTCAGCCGAATTATTGAACAAGAGTGGATCGATGGCACCACACCAACTCCGGCTGTCCTCGACCACTACACCTACGAATACGACAACAACTCCAACCGCACCCTGCGCGACAATGAGTTACACAGTTCGCTAGATGAGGATTACACCTACGATGACCTAAATCGCCTGATTGACGTCGATCGAAACGGGGCCGCTTACCAGGATTGGTCGCTCGATTCGCTCGGCAACTGGGAAAGCTTTACCGACAGTGGGGGAACGGAAACGCGAACCCACAACGATGCTAATGAAATCACCGGCATTACGGACGGTGGTGTGGCGCCGACCTACGACGCAGCCGGCAACATGATCAGCGGTCCCAATCCGGCCAATCCCTCGGAGCGTTTGCACTACACTTATGACGCCTGGAACCGACTTGTCGAAGTCCAGGATGACGACGGTGGCAATCCCGACACGACGCTCGTCGAATTTGAATACGACGGACGAAACTTCCGAATCGAAAAGACGGCCGGTGGTATTCTCGAAGCGTACTACTACAACGACAAGCAACAAGTCGTTGAAACGCGCAAGGACGGAGATGTCGATCCTCTTGAACAGTTCGTTTGGGATCCAAACTCCACAGATATGCCGGTCGTCTTCTTCCGTGACTCCAATACCGATGGCACGATCGACAACACGCTTTACTACACGACGGATGCCAACGGCAACGTCACGGCCTTGATCGATGCGTCGACCGGCAACGTTGTTGAACGATATCACTACGACCCGTACGGAAAGGCTCTGATCTACGATGCCAATTGGAACACTCGTTCCTCGTCGTCGTACGACAACCCGTATACTTTCACCGGTCGACGACTCGATACGGAATCGGGCCTCTACTATTTCCGTGCCCGTTACTACGATCCTGAATTGGGCCGATTCATCAATCGCGATCCGGCCAAATACATCGACGGTCAGAACCTGTACCAATACGTTCAGGGTGGGGCTCCCAATGCGACCGATCCAACAGGCCTGGCTCGCTTCGTTCCGTTGTTCGGTTCTGCAATGACGGGCCACGCCTTTAGCTGGGGATGGTCGTTCGCCTTTACGCCCACTACCTTCTCGACAGGAATGACCGGGGCGTCGATGAGCGTGGGGGTGGGCTCTCGCATCGCGGGCGACGGGCAGATCAATGGCGTCGGCATGGCAGTCGCCTCCGCAAACGGAGTGGTCAATGCAAGAAATCCTGGCGGGATTATGTTCATGCAAGCAATCTCAATCAGCATGCTGCGATTCTCTGTGGTCGGAGCGGCCGGTGCCCAATTCATTGCTAGCGACGGAATCTCAATCTGGTCCGCAATGGGCTTTGCGAGCGGCTTCCCACCCGCGATTGTGAACGCAGCGGGAGTCGTTCCCGCGATTCGCTTCGGGCCCGCGGTTGGCCCCTCTCGCACCGAATCCGCGAGCTTTGCGGAAATCTTCGGATTCGGCTTTGGTGTTTACGCTACGTCCGGAGTCTCCGCAACGACCGACGCAGCGGGCACGACGGTCGCGGTTGGCATAGAGGCATTTGGACTAGCTACGGGAACTCCAGCATCGTTCGTCGCAACCTTCCCCGGACCGCTGGTCTACACGCTCGGCCCACCGGAGTTTGCCAGAATGCCCTTCCCGCGTCCTCGCCCAGGCGGTGGCGGTCGAATCATCGGCCCAGTAAGAGGGGCTCCGATTATTGGCCCGGTGAAAGGGGCTCCGATCATAGGCGAACCGCGCAAGTAGGTATTACCAACAACCACGGGGGCCCGGTAACTGTACCTGGTCCCCGTTTGCTTGCGCCGATCGGTCGAACTTTGCCGACCGCAGGGTGAAACAACGCGTCCGTTGTAGCGGCAAACCGCGACCCTATCGGCCGGTGGACCAATGGCACACGATCATCGGTTCATTTCAAGGATGGCCGCAGTCCTGACCGCCAAAGACAGGAATGAACAGGCGTGGATGCGTTCCAGCCAAGTCGCCTTAACTGCCTGCAACGTAAGCCACTTGCGTCTCCGGGTCGCCCTGCCGCCCCCCACTCCACTATTAGCGGCTAGCCGCTATCACTTTAGCCACTGCCTATCAATGTAATGCTTAGCAAGCATCGCAAACCCGCACAAATCGCCTAGCCCATTGCACTGGCCAGCCTAATCGGTAAAGCTTCTGCCAAGTCCTATTTTGGCCGTGCCTGTGAATCGGTACAGCAGGCGACGGGCGATACTGACGACGGAACTGGAGTTTGCACATCGGTGCCGACTCCAAGGCAACTGGGGAAGAGGCTTGGGCAGCGGGCCATGTGGGCACCGCGTCTTGGGTTCTATACGGCACAATGAACGGTCGACTCACAAACGTGAGCGCAGCGTTCTGGGTGGCACTCTCTTCACCGGTTGCGTTAATTACATGCAACAACCACGCAAGGGAGCGCAGCTGTGCGTCTACCAATCCACTCTTGGAACAACACTCTCGCCAAACTCGGTTTTCGCAAGGTGAAGCGGAAACGATCCGCGGAAAAGGCACGGCGCGAGCAGCGGCTGATGTACGAGGCGCTCGAACCGCGACAACTACTAGCGAGTGACCTTCTGGCAGCGACTGTTTCTGTCGCACAGAAGACGGAGTTACGTGAGTACGTTGCCGACATGATGGGCACGTACGCCACGGGTGGATACGACGCGGTCAAGGTTGAACATCTACAGGGCGCGCCGAATCACACGGCGGCGGAGTTCGCCGAGTACGCCCAGAAGTTCGCTAACGGCTATAGCGACGATCAGTGGGCTGCCTTCCGTGAGGCATACCGAAACGGCCAATACTCGCCGCTCGACGATCTGCTGGTATTCGCCTACTCGACCGTGAGCGATCAGTCCGCCTACTTGGACAACGTCTCGGCCGACGTACTAAGCGGGATGGATTTCTACGCGCTGCGTTCCATGTATGAGACAGAACCGACGGTCGAACTGCCGGGCGAAGAGTCGACCTACGACCCTAGCGCGTTTCTTGCTGCGATCTCTGGCGAGGAAGAGTCGTCGGGGTTCTTCCCGTCGCTGGGCGGAGCGTTGGACTACGGTAGCACGCCGCCGGTCTATGACGTCGACGGCGATGGCGTCATGGATATCGATGACTTCACGGACATCGAAACGGCCGTCTACGCCGCCTCGCCCTACGATGCCCTGCGCGATGTGGACGAAGATGGTGATGTTGACGCCGATGATCTGGATCAGTGGTTCACTAGCTGGGAGGCGCATGCTGGCCAGTCGGCCGTCCAAGGTGACATCGATCTCGACGGCGACGTTGACCTGGACGATGACTATCTGGTCATTTTCGATAACTT
>CAYLRE010000424.1:0-3388 GCA_964385715.1 uncultured Planctomycetaceae bacterium | reverse complement strand
AACGATGAACGCGTATGGTCCTGAGGTTGTGGATGCTGCGCGTGCCACGGATGTGGTGACGGACCGAGCAAGTTGAGTGATCTTGTTGTGCCGGTGACGGGCGAGAGTGGCAAGCTGTTCGACCTGTCCGATGCGATTGGTTGCCCCGAGAAGTTCCGCGTGCCGGATGGAGTCGGTGGGCGTTTCTCGATTCTTTCGGCGGTGGGTCTCTTGCCCGCGGCCGTGTTAGGTTTGAACGTTGTCGAACTGCTCGAAGGTGCGGCGGCCATGAACCGCCGGTTCCGCGAGGCGGCGCCTGGGGACAATCCGGTGCTCGACTATGTGGCGGTCTGTCACCTGATGGAGAAGCAACGAGGGGCCGTGACGCGAATTCTCTCCACCTGGGGAACGCAACTCGAGGCGGCCGGGCTGTGGTACGACCAGCTGCTGGCCGAAAGCCTTGGGAAAGAGGAACGCGGTGCGTTGCCGTTAACGGTGGTTAACACGCGCGACCTGCACTCCCGCGGGCAACAGCATCAAGAAGGGACGCGAGACAAGCTGATCACGAACGTGATTGTCGACAACGTTCGCTGCGATCGCGTTACCGTAGGCGAGTCGGAGTTCGATCAGGATCAGCTCAACGCCCTGGCCGATAAGTCGCTGCCCGACGTTATGGCCGCGGCGATTGCCGGCACGAACATGGCCTACGCCGAAGATGGTCGGCCGACTGCCGATCTTCATTTGCCGAGGGCGGACGAAGCCTCGCTCGGTCAGTTCTTCCAAATGATGATGCTGGCCACCGTGGTCGAGGGCCGTTTGATTGGCATCAACCCATACGGGCAGCCGGGCGTCGAGGCTTACAAAAAACACATGGGCACCTTTCTTCGCGGGGAGTAAAAAGTCATGGCAGCAGAACTCACCTGGCTGGGCCACGGTTCGTGGAAGATTGCCGTCGCCGACACGACGATCTTGTTGGACCCGTTCCTCGATGATTCGCCGACCGCTCCGGTCAAGGCAGACGATGTCGAGGCCGATGCGATTTTGATTTCGCATGGGCATTTCGATCACGTTGCCGACTTGGTGAAGATCGCCAAACGAACCGGTGCGGTGGTCGTCTCGAACTTTGAGATTTGTGAATGGGCGTCAGCTCGGGGTGTCGAGAGCACCCAGCCGATGAACCTGGGAGGTTCGGTCGCCATGCCGTGGGGAAACGTCAAGATGACACTCGCCCATCACAGCAGCGGTCTTCCCGATGGCAGTTATGGTGGTACCGCCGGAGGGTTCTTGTTGACGCTCGACGGGGCGAAGGTTTACTTCGCTTGCGATACGGCCTTGTTCTCCGACATGTCGCTGATCGGATCGGCGGGGCTCGATCTGGCCGTGCTGCCGATTGGCGATCAGTTCACGATGGGCGTTGATGACGCAGTTGAAGCGGTCAAGCTGTTGAAGCCCAAGCGAGTGCTGCCGGCCCATTACAACACCTGGCCGCCGATCGAGCAGGACGCCAACGCCTGGGCGGAGAAAGTGCGATCAGCAACCGATGCTGAACCGTCGGTTCTTCAGCCTGGCGAGTCGATCTCGCTCTAGTGGCTGAGTGGTGTAAGAGTCCCACTGGCGTGCGAGACTTGACAGTGGCTAAGAGGCTGCTCGGTCCGTTACTTCGAATTCTCACCGCCTGCCGCGTCTTCGGGTGAAGTGTCGGCAATCGGCTCCGTGCTGACCTGAATCTCGTCGCCTTCGATGCGGACGTCGAAGCGGCTGACCTTGAGCTTCGGGTTGTCACACCAGGTTCCTTCACGGACGCAGAATCGCCAGGCGTGCCAGGGGCAGAAAACGATTCCGTCTTCCACGTGGCCTTGGCCGAGGGAGGCTCCCATGTGGGGACAGAGATCATCAATGGCGCTGTATTCGCCATTGGTGTTGAAGACGGCGACGAGACGTTCGCCGACGGTGAAGGTCGATCCTTCACCTTCTGGAATGGCGCCGACCTTGGCGACGGTCACGAATTCGGACATGAGGATATGGCTTTGCTGAGACGCGAAATGGGGGGCTCGGGGACGATCGGGATTTGGAAGGGTAGGGACGTTGGGAGAGCGGGAACCTGAGAGAGCGGCGGGGTAGGGGAGCTGCCGTTGGCGCCAGGGGACAACTTGAATTGCCGGCCTCTGGCAGCATCGAGCCAAAGCAAGTCACTCCAAGCATTCTGGTGCGGGTATTCTAGTGCTAGCGGGGGCTTCTCGAAAGCCGTGAAAGAAGCTGGCCAACCGGCGCGAGGAGTGTAGAAAACCGGGTGAGAATACCGAAGTAAAGAGCACCAGGTATTTCGCCTGGGCCCCGTTTCGCGGTAAATTAGGGGGCACGTGAGCCGCGGCGTGCTGCCCATGGCGGGAATGGCGGAGATGCCACCTGCCCCCGCCGTATATCAGCCTATTCAGCTCGATTCGACGATTGGAAGAACGTGAAGCAAGACTATCCGTCATTACGAGAAACGGTGATGCAGCGGGTGCTGCCGCGAGTTCAGCGACCAGCTCAATACACTGGCGGCGAACTGAACGCGGTCATCAAGGACCACAGTTCGGTCCGTGGCACGCTCTGCTTTGCGTTTCCCGATAGCTACACCATTGGCATGAGTCACCACGGAATGCAGGTGCTCTATTCGATGATGAATGCCAAAAAAGACTGGCTCTGCGAACGGGTGTTCGCTCCCTGGATGGACATGGAGGAGGAGCTCCGTCGCGAAGGCTTGCCACTCTACAGCTTGGAGACGTTCACTCCACTTTCGGAGTTCGATGTTCTAGGGATCTCGCTACAGTACGAGGTCTGCTACACGAACATGCTGACAATGCTCGACTTGGGCGGAATTCCAATCCACTCTGATAAACGTACGATGGACGATCCGCTTATTCTGACGGGCGGACCCTGCGTGCAGAATTCAGAACCGGTCGCACCGTTCATCGACGTGGCCGTAACGGGCGATGGTGAGCCCGCCTTGCCGATCGTCTGCGATGAGTGGTTGCAACTGAAGGAAGCCTGTCGCCAAGGCGAAGGAATTTTGAGCGGGGAAGCAGGCCAGCGGCAGCGCGAAGAAGCACTCGCTAAGTTGGCAGCCCGAGTGCCGTTCGCTTATGTGCCGCGATTCTATGAGCCGGAGTATTTCGAGGACGGCCGCTTTGCGTCGCTCAACCGTACCCGTAGCGATGTGCCGGAAACGATCGAGCCGTCGGTGATTTCCGACCTCGACTCGATTC
This sequence comes from uncultured Planctomycetaceae bacterium, assembly GCA_964385715.1. Taxonomy (GTDB): domain Bacteria; phylum Planctomycetota; class Planctomycetia; order Pirellulales; family UBA7805; genus MB-PLM-2. The sequence goes on along the minus strand of CAYLRE010000424.1, from coordinate 161 downwards.
CCCTTCCCGCATTCGACCGTGTGGACCTCTCGAAATACGCGGGCTATGGACTCGTAACTTCACGAGGCTGCCCTTACCTGTGCACGTTCTGCGGCGTGGCTCCCATCTGGGGGCACACCGCCTATCACCGCGGCAACGAGAGCATCCTCGACGGCGTCGAA
>CAYLRE010000423.1:0-3420 GCA_964385715.1 uncultured Planctomycetaceae bacterium | reverse complement strand
TACGCTTGACACCGACGAGAAATTGGTGGTGTTCTGCTCGTTGCCGCAAGTAGGCGCTGGCAATCCTAACCTGGCTCAGTGCAGGTTGGTTGGGTATTCGGCGAGTGCGCAGGCAACTCCGGCGTCGATGGATTTGCCGTTTGTCGTGGCGACGGGGAATAGCATGAATTTCTTCGTGGGCGTTTTGGACGAAAGCGGTCAGCTTTCGGTCATGGTCAAAGATCGGGAGGTAAAATCCTAGATGGGGATCTGGGTCGAGCGAACTGATCGGAAGCTTTACCCGAGTTGCATCAGCGAGATCGTGCAGCCGTTAGATGGATCGGCGGCGTATACGTGGAAGGAAGTCTGTGCTTATGCGATGGGCGCTGATATGTCAGGCTATTCGGGTGCGATTGTTAACGGCAAGCTGATCTGTTCCGGGGAGCACAACGCGTTAAATACGTGGATGATGCCTCCGGAGTGACCGGAAAACGACATCCTGGTCGGTTTTTTTGATAGTGGCTTCTTCTCTTATAGGGATTTTGGGCCGAACTGTACCCTTCATGCGGTGGCGATCGTCGCTCCTGCGGGCGCTGAGCGGCAAGGAATGACTTAAAGCCGGGACAAAGCCGCGGAAATGGGGGATCAACGGGCAAACAGTGCCGCATGATTGGAAGCCTGGGTGGTTTGCGCGGCAAAGCGGCGGGGCCGGCCAAGGGCCGCTTTGGGCTTGGGCGGCCGCGCGGCCACAACCTTGGCCGCCAACTGATCTTGCGGCCGCGCAAAACACGCGGCACGGCCGGACCCGGCGCGCAGCCGCGCGACTCGAGCTGGGCATTCAGCCCAGCGCGTACCAGGACAAACCAGGAGGCATTATATATCTCTTCTTCCATGGCCGGCCCTCGCCGAACTGGGCTTGTACTGGTCAATTAATTCTTCGGCGCCGCTCTTCGTCTTATTCGTGGGATGGATGGATGGTGTGTGTGTGTGGTGTGTGTGTTGCTTTGTTTCTCTAGATTACTACTAGCCGAAATATCATTCATAGTGGTTGTTTTCCGTCAGGAAACAACCGTATAGGGAGTTACGGAAAAGGTGGGAAATGAGGCGGCGCTTTGCGCGGCCGACATGAGTCGCAGTCAGGGCCGAGGGCGCTTGCGTAGCCAGCCTTCGGCACGGTGATCATCGTTGCGAGTCAACAGTAGTACTTCCGCAAGTCAACCGTGGGTTGTCTGTATAGTGTCCGCAAGTTTACTTAGTTACTGCAGAGGTTTCGTATGATCATCACTCGAGGTTTGTAGCAAGGTCATGGCATGTTCGTTGTGTGTGTGAGAAGTTTGTGAGATTAGGGCGCATTGGTTCAGCGGCGTTTCAGCGGCGCCGGAGCCGAACTGGAGCTCGAGGCGCGAGGAAACGGCCGCCCAGGAGTCGTCTACCTGGGCGGCTGGTCCGGTATAGGCGGCAGCCATGACCGGGCGCTAAAGAATCGAGGTGAGGGGTTCTTCGGCTTTATTGAAAGACTGAGTGAGATCGGTGTCAAGTTTTAACTCGAGGTCGGGCTTTAGATCTTCCACAAGCCAGCGGTAAAGGCCTTGGATGGTCATGCGGAGGCCTCCGATTTCTCGCTGCAGATCGTCGTTGCGTTGTTTGAGTTGGATGACCATGTACATCGGGAATGTTTTGCCGTACGACTGGCAGTCTCGACATGGTTTCTTGAAATACTCGCGCATGATAGGTCTCAAGCTTTGGCACGTGGCGCATATCGAAGTTTTATAGTGGGTGGCCATGTCATTCTCCTCCGTTGCATATGTCGACGAGATCGAGGGGGACTTTGCTGAGATCAGAGTCGGAAGTTAGTAGGATCTCGTTGACGATCATCTCGAGAGGGCGATAGTCTCCTTCTTTTTGCTTGCGTATGGCGGTGAGCCAGGGTTCAGATCGAAGCTTGATTGACCTGGCGAGCTCGGGTCCTGTCGCGTCCTGACGCCACACGCAGGCGCATTGGTGGTAGAAAACGTGTGTGTTGTACTTGATACATGCGACCAGGTGCTCGGTATGTGGGCCGTTGATCTCGGTCGAGAACTCGCATTCCTGGCAGTTTCTTGGTGGTTCTGCTCGGGGGCTTGTGCGTAACATGGGAGTGGGTTCCTTTCTTGTAGGTGCCAAGCTGGCACGATTTTTGGGGATATGGTTATCAACACATCCGCCTATGCAGACGTGTAAAACTAACAGGCGAAAACCTACCAAATGGCAATGTCCGATAATTTTAATTATGTCCACTTCGGTAACCTGGCTTACACAATGACAAGAATAGTGGCATTCGCCAAGTTTTCGCCTAATTTCCGAAAAGGTAGGCGCGCCGTTATCGCAAAGGGGCGAAAATCGACGCGCCCAAGGGCTATGATATATGAGGGGAAATTGTGTTGACAACGTTATACACTGATGGCATAACAGAGTTGTCAACAGACAAAAAGGGGTGTAAGTGACTAATTTACAGTGGGTTAGGGTATTTGTACACATATCCACAGCCCTTATTAAGATGATTCTTTATATCTTAATATAAGAAGAAGAATAAGAGATGGAAGCAGCGGTTGTCAAGGAAAAAATCGGTGAGTTGGAGAGTAATGCCGGGTCGTGGTTGTAAGCGTTTCGATGGATCGGAGAATCATCGGTGGAAGGTGATTGCGTGTCCGGATGGAGACACGGTGCTAATCGGTGGGGGGCCGCACGGGCAATGCAAAGAATGGCTGCGCCTGCTGTGCGTTGATGCTCCTGAGCACGGTCAACCAGGGTTCGAGGGGGCGAGAGATTTTTTGCGCTCTGCGATTCTTGGGAAGTGGGTGACGGTTGAACCGGAAAGGAAGTGGAAGTACGCGAGAGATCGTTATGGTCGAAGTCTGGTCTACATCATAGACGAAGGGAGATTAGTTAATGCCGAACTTGTCCGTCAAGGTTGGAGTGATTACGTTACTACTTTCGGTCGAGGTCGATTTTCGGCGGTGTTTCAGCGTTGCGTTGCGAGTGCGATGGAGGCACGACGGGGAGTCTGGCAATACTACAAAGATAACGAGTCATGGGTGTGGGGTCGAGGTCGGTCCCGGCCGCACTTCCGGACAGCACGAGAGCTCGTTGAACGAATGGCAAGGGACCGAGAAAAAAAAGGAGTGAGTCATGGCGAAGTTTCTACCAATCCTGGGGCAGCTGCGGGGCGCGATCGCCGCGGTAGTCTTCTCCCGCAACAAGGGGGGACAGTATGCGAAGGGTAAGGGTGAGCCAACGAACGGTAACACGAGTCGGCAACAGGCCACACGTGGGTTCCTTAACACGTTGTCAAGTGGGTGGGCAAGTCTCACGGCTGCTCAACAGACAGCATGGAACGGGTGGGCCGACACGCATCCGCGGGAGGACAGTCTGGGGCAGGAGTATACGCTGACTGGCCATCAG
>CAYLRE010000422.1:0-3429 GCA_964385715.1 uncultured Planctomycetaceae bacterium | reverse complement strand
CTGCGATTCGTGCTTGAAGATCGCGGTCCGCTTTTGCATCACCTCTTTCGGGCTCAGCGGTACGGCGACTTCGATTTCATCCGGATCCCATTCGTGCCAGGCACCGCGGTAGAGATAGACCTCGCACTCCTGGTACCAATCGGCTTCCTTTTGGCGATCGCAGGCGGTGAGGATTGCCCGCAAACAAGTGCGGTGTGTACCGTGCGGATCGGAAAGATCGCCCGCCGCGTAGATTTGGTGTGGGCGTACTTCTTCCAGGAGATCGATGATCATCTGGATGTCTTCTTCGCTTAAGGGTCGCTTGCGCACGCGGCCCGTTTCGTAGAACGGCATGTCCATGAAGTGCAGCCGTTCGCCCGGTAGGCCACAGACTCGCGTGGCAGCAGCCGCCTCTCCGCGGCGGATCAGCGTCTTGATTTGCTGCACCATCTCGCTGTCGACCTGACCGGCTTGTTTGTTCGTGAGGAACTCTTCGACATGCGACTCGAGCTCCGCGGTTCGACCAGGGTCGACATTGAAGGCCCGATTGTACTGCGAGGCAAACTCGGCGAAACGAATTGCGTCGTCATCAAAGACGGCGATGTTGCCGGAAGTTTGGTAGGCGACGTGCACCTCGTGGCCTTGGTCACTGAGGCGAATCAGAGTGCCGCCCATGGAAATCACATCGTCGTCCGGGTGCGGCGAGAAGATCAACACGCGTTTAGGGAAGATGTGATCGAACGGTCCCGGGCGGTCGCCTGGTTGCTTGGCGTGTTCGGGTTTGCCGCCAGGCCAGCCGGTAATGGTGGCGTGTAGGTGGCGGAACACGGTCAGGTTGATGTCGTAGGCCGGGCCGTGATCGGCCAACAGGTCCTGCAGGCCTTCTTCGTTGTAGTCTTCTTCGGTCAGTTTGAGGATCGGCTTGTTGACATGACGGGCGAGCCAGATGGTCGCTTTACGAATCTTGGCGTCGTCCCATTCGACCGGGCCAAGCTGCCAGGGGCATCTTCGACGGGTCAGCGACTCGGCCGCCGCTTCGTCGAGCATGACTTGTCCGTTAGGGTGTTCCTGAAGGAAGCTGGCCGCGATGTGGGAGCTGATTTCGCCTTCGACCGCTTGCGCTACGACCGGTGCCTTGTGTTCGCCGTAGGCGATCAGGAAGATCTGCTTGGCGTCGAGGATCGTGCCGACTCCCATCGTGATCGCACGACGAGGCACGTTTTCTTCGCCAAAAAAGTCGCTGGCCGCATCGATCCGCGTGACGCGATCGAGCGTGATCAGTCGCGTGCGGCTGTTGCGCGAGGAGCCAGGTTCGTTAAAGCCAATGTGCCCGGTACGACCGACGCCAAGCAGCTGGATGTCGATTCCGCCGGCCGCGGTGATTTTGGCTTCGTAGTCGCGGCAATAGGCGGCGACCTCTTCTTCCGCTACGGTGCCGTCCGGGATATGGATGTTCTCATCCGGAATATCGACCAGATCGAACAGGTGCTCTCTCATGAAACGCACGTAGCTTTGCAGCTCGTGCGGCTGCATCGGGTAGTACTCATCGAGATTGAAGGTCACCACGTTCGAGAGTGACAGGCCTTCCTCGCGGTGCAAGCGGACGAGTTCTTCGTAGATGCCGACCGGGGTACTTCCGGTGGCAAGTCCGAGCACGCAATTGCGTCCCTGGGCGGCTCGCGATCGAACCAGCTCCGCAATCTGTCCGGCAATGGCCCGCGTGACATCACGCGAGTGCTGGAAGATGTGGCAGGGGATTTTCTCGATTTCCGATGCGTTGATGGCGTGTGTGTCGATGCTCATGCTGAGACTCACTCTTCCCTGTTGGATATCTCTATTCGTCTGTTGTTCCGTTTAATTGCGCCGGTGTGTCAGACCCGGCGGCTGATTCTTGTCTGCCCCTTAGAACTTCACGGCTCGTCCGCTCTTGAGGCTCTTGGTTTGCTTGTGGCAGATCGCCAGTGCGTCGCGAGCCAGAGAGCCGTCGAGAATCTTCGACTTCTTCTTGTCCTTGAGGCATCCGGTGGCGTGTTTTAGCTCGGCCACGAAACTGTCGACCGGATCGCCACCGGCGATTTTCGGCTGTGTTGCCTTGCCCTTCTCGTCGAATACGGTGAGCGGCATCAGCATCCGCGGTTCGTCGCCGACCATCGCGAACTCGAACGCCAGCGTCGCCTTTTCAAAATGTACTTCGTATCCGTGGGTGAATCCTCGCCCTTGTTGGTTGATCGTGCCGCTTGTCGCGGTCACGCTTAGCTTGGGATCTTTGAAGCGGAACTGGGAGTTAAAGTACTCCGCTACTTCGCCACGCATGCGACCGACGGTCGAGACGCTCTCAGGCATTCCACACAACAGGCGAATGAAATGGGCGTCGTGCACGTGCAGGTCGAGCATCGGTCCGCCGACGCGATCCGGATCGTAGAAACCTTGTAGCCATTGCGGATCAGAAATCACTCGCTTGAAATGGCCGCCGAGCATACGACCGTATTTCTTGCTCACGACCGCCTGGTAAGCGAAATCGAATTCGGGAAAGAACGGCAGCACGTGGCCAATGAACAGTTTTTTGCGGGCTTCGGTCGCGGTGCGAACCATGCGGGCGCCGTCGGCGCTCTTCAGTGCGATCGGCTTTTCGCAGAAGACGTGCTTGCCCGCTTTGAGGGCTGCGCAGGTCACCTTCGCATGCAGTCCCGGCGGCAAGCAGACGTCAACCATGTCGACGTCTTGATCGGCAAGGAAGTCCTTCATGTCTTCGTAGCGAGCGATCTTAGAGAGATCCATCATCTCGCCCGGGGGGCCGAAGTTACCCTTGATCGATCGCCAGTCACCGTCGAGTCGTTTGCGATCCATCTCCCACATCGCCACCACCTTTACGCCGCGCAGACGCTGGTAAGCGAGGTAGTGGATCATGCCCATGAAGCCGAGGCCGGCGATGCCGATTTTGATCATGTTGGTCGATTGCTTTCGTGGAGGAAGGCGTGATAGCAAGGGCGCAAATGCGCCAGGCGGGTGGTCGCATAGCACGCAGGCGTGGATGAATGGGCGTGCGTTGATGCGTTTTAGCTTGGTTGAACCAAGCGATTCGCCACCAAACTAACGCTTCGAGATCAAAGCGGCAAGAGAGAGACGCTGCGGCAAGATGTACCTGAATCGGGCGAAGCGGTTGTCTTTTCCGCCGACCGCTGAAGCCTTGCGGCTGAGTTGGTACGATATACGAAGTGATCGTTCGCATCATGTAATTTTGGTTAAATCCATGGTGTTTGATCGATCGCACGCGACCATTCGCATTTTGAGCAATCTTGCACCTGAGGAAACGAATGTCCAAGCGATTCTCCCGCCGCGGTTTTCTAAAGCGAACGTCGGCAACGGCTGCCGCGATGCCGGTTGTTGGCTACTTCGGGGCGTCGGCCGCGACGGCTAGCAATTCACCCAACGAGAAGCTCAACATCGCCT
>CAYLRE010000421.1:0-3440 GCA_964385715.1 uncultured Planctomycetaceae bacterium | reverse complement strand
CCACGTTACTGCTCGTTTCCCGTAATGCTGGAAGCTTCGTTACTGGGACGGAAGTTTATGTCGATGGCGGATTCACGGCCACGAGTATCTAGGCGTCGTCCCGCCTACCTCTGTCTGTGAGGAGGCAAAGGCGGGCGTTCGACGGACTCATTCACCTCATTGCTCTGCAGGCTGCCATTCATGTCGCACACGATTGTCATCTTCGGCGCCTCTGGCGATCTGACGAGCCGTAAGCTGATTCCGGCACTCTACAGCCTATTTTGCAAGAAGCGGCTGCCGGACAAGACGCAAGTGGTTGGCTTCTCCCGGACCGCGTTTTCGCACGATCAATGGCGCAAGAAGCTCGCCGAGTCGACCGCCGAGTTTCTCGGGGATGTATTCGACAATGCTACGTGGAGCGAGTTCGCAAAGAACATCTACTATCAACCCGGCGATATCGGCAAGGCTGAGGACTTTAAGTCGCTCGATCAAACGCTTTCGGAGATTGAAGAAAGTCCGAGTTGCACGCGGGTTTATTACCTCTCCACGGCTCCGCGCTTCTACGAACCGGCGGTCACAGTTGGGGGCCGCTGGCATGGCATCCGAGGCAGACGGTCCTCGCCGCGTGGTGATCGAGAAGCCTTTCGGCACCGATGGCGTGAGTGCGCGCCGGCTCAATGAAGTCGTGCACCAGGCGTTCGCTGAACATCAGGTCTACCGCATCGATCATTATCTGGGCAAGGAAACGGTCCAGAATCTAATGGTGCTCCGCTTCGCCAACGCGATCTTCGAGCCGGTTTGGAATCGCAACTACATCGATCACGTGCAGATCACCGTGGCCGAAGAAGTGCTCGTAGGCCGTCGCGGTGGCTACTACGACTCGGCCGGCGTGTTACGCGACATGTTTCAGAATCATCTTCTGCAGCTGCTGATGATCACGGCCATGGAAGCGCCGGTTCGCTACGAAGCCGATCTGGTGCGGGATGAAAAAGTGAAGGTTCTGCGAGCGATTCGCCGGCAAGGCGCCGACGAACTGCGCGAGGCGAGTGTGCGAGGGCAGTACCGCGGCTACCTCGACGAACCGGGAGTTGCCGATGGGAGTCAGACGCCGACGTTTGCCGCCACCCGGCTGTGGGTCGACAATTGGCGGTGGCAGGGAGTGCCGTTTTACTTGCGTTCGGGCAAGGGGATGTCCTGCCGTACGACGCAGATTGTCATTCAGTTCGTCGCTCCGCCACATTCACTGTTCGGCGATAAAGACAAGATCATGCCGGTCGTGGATGCCAATCGCTTGGTGATTCAGGTGCAGCCGGCCGAAGGGATCCAGCTCCATTTTGAGACTAAGGTGCCCGACCAGGATATGCGGCTGCGGATGAGTGAACTCGATTTCCGCTTTGCCGACGAGTACAGCGGTCGCTTGCCAGACGCTTATCAGCCACTGTTGCTCGACACCTTTGAGGGCGATGCGAGCCTCTTCGCCCGTAGCGATGAGGTGGAGCAGTCGTGGGAAGTGATCGACCCGATCCTGGCGAGCTGGGCGGCCGAGCCCGATCCGCAGATTCATTCGTATGAACCGGGGTTCTGGGGTCCGCTGGCCGCCACCGAATGGATGCTCGACCAAGGCCGGCAATGGTTCGATACCTGCCCGGTGTTGAAGTAGCAGTCATGGGCAGTGTTTCCGCGGCCCGTGTGCAGCTCATCGCGACCGCCGGTGGAGCGGTTTTGAGCCAAGCCGCGATGCGGTAAAATATCGCGTCTGCATGCCTGTGCTAGTCGGCCTCTGACGCGGCAGCCGTATCGCGACGATCTCGTTTGTCATTTTCAACTCACACGATGAAGTTCCCTCCGCTCAAGATTGGTAACGTTGAGATCGGCTCGCCATTTGTGCAGGCGGCACTCAGCGGGTACAGCGACTGGCCGATGCGTGTGATCGCCAGGCGGCTGGGGGCACCCTATACAATCTGCGAGGTGATGCTCGACAAGTTTGTTGTCGAGGTAACCAAGGGCAGCAAGGCCAAGCGTTATCTCAAGGTAACGGATGAAGAGCATCCGGTCGGTGCACAGCTGATGGGTGCCGAGCCGGAACAGTTTGGGCCGGCGGCCAAGATTCTCGTCGACGCTGGCTTTGACGTGATCGATATCAATTTTGGTTGCCCTGTCAAGAAAGTCTTGGGCCGCTGCCGGGGTGGGTTTCATTTGAGCCAACCTGACGTGGCGCTAGAGATTGTGTCGGAAGTGCGGAAGGCGGTGCCGGAGCCGATTCCGGTGACCGTGAAGATGCGACGCGGTATCGACGACACCGAGGAGAGCCGGGAGAATTTCTTTACGATTCTCGATGGGGCTTTCGACCGGGGTGTTGCCGCGATCACGATCCACGGACGTACCGTCATGCAGCGGTACATTGGTCCCAGTCGCTGGGAGTTCCTCCGTGAGGTCAAACAGCATGTCGGCGACAAGACGATTCTCGGTAGCGGCGATCTGTTTAGCCCTCAGCACTGTGTCGACATGCTCGACGAGACCGGTGTCGACGGGTGCACGATTGCCCGCGGAGCGATCGGCAATCCCTGGATCTTCGCCCAGGCTGAGGCTCTCGCTCGCGGCGAAGAAGTACCTGCGCCGCCGAGCCTTTTTGAACAGCGCGATGTCATTCGCGAGCATTACCGTTTGGCAGACGAGATTTATGGTTCGTCTCGCTGCGGCCAGATGATGCGTAAGTTTGGCATCAAGTATTCACGACTTCATCCTCAGGCGACGGAGGTTCGAGATGCCTTCGTCAAGGTTCGGCAGACCGAGGAGCTCGCTGGGGTCATCGATCGCTGGTACTCGGAGGATCTTCCGGGAGTTCATCCTCCGGCGGTTCCGGAAAAGGCAGGCACGCCTGGCGGTGTGAGCTGTGAAGAGCCAGCTAGGGCGAGTTGATCGCTCACCTGTATGTCTGTCTGTGCTGCTCCTAGCGGTGAAAGGGCATGTTTACGCCAGCGCCGCTTCGATCTCGCCCCGCACGTCGGGGTCTTCTTCGACCGCGAGTCTCTCCGTTAGCGCCTTGCCTGCGGCGGTCTCCTTTTGCTTACCCAAGGCCCAGGCGGCTGCCCCGCGTATCAGCGGTTCTTCGTCGTTGAGTCCCTTGATGAGTGCTGGCACCGCCGCCGAGTTCGGGTGGTTGCCCAGCACGATAGCAGCGTTGCGAAGGATTCCACGACGGCGAGGTCGCCAGAGTGGTGTCTTGCGGAAGCGAGCGCGAAAAGCGTCGTTGTCCATGTCGAATAGGGCGGCCAGCGCGACCGGGTTGTTGCCCTCAAGTGGCAGGAACACAGGTTCATCCGACTGAGGGGCTTTCCCGTTCCAGGGGCAGACGTCTTGGCAGATGTCGCAGCCGAACATCCAGTCGCCCATGCCGGTGCGCAGTTTGCTGGGTATGGATGACTTTAGTTCGATGGTCAGATAGCTGATGCACTTGCGAC
>CAYLRE010000420.1:0-3449 GCA_964385715.1 uncultured Planctomycetaceae bacterium | reverse complement strand
ATTTGGTTGTGTCCCTCACTGACGTTTCGGGTTATATACAGGACTGCTAGTCACTGCGGTCGTACTCGATTGACTCTAAACGGCCGTATACTATAGCGACCCTTCCCAAAATGTCAAATTAAAATGAACCACCCACGGTCGACGACGTGAGTTGGAAGAGAGGTCCATTCCGTTTGGGTTGCATTGCCGTTGGACCAAAGTCGTGCGTCGCTCCGCGACGCCAACGCAGAATCACGCACGACGTGACAATGCCAACTGAAGATGCGATCTCGTCGACCTTGGTTTAACGTCTCGCGTCGATAGGGGGTCAGGTCTCGTCTCGCTGGCCGCCGCGACTCGAAAGCGAAATCGATTGAGATAGACGAAACCAGACCCCGCGTTGGAACGCCAGACGCCGCCTGGAAACGTCGCTCGGCAATTCAGAATTAGACAGGATGAACAGGATCGACGAGATGAGAAATCCTGCTTCATCCTGTTGTCCCGTCAAATGACTTCTGTTGGTCGCCCGGTGTTCCGTCAGGCACAGCCTGACCTACAGAACTCGGCGCCATTACTGGAGACCTTCGGTCACATGAGTGGGACGGTCAGGAGACCGCCCCACAACGAGCGTCAAGCAACATGACAGACCATCTAAGAACCCGACACATCACGTCCGCGCCCGCGTTCGCCTCGTCGTACCAAAAGGAATACTACATTCTTGAAATCGACGACCCCTCTGGGCTGCCGAAATCGATCGACGTTGCAGGTGACTACTTCACGGCCCTGATTGTGTGGGATGCCAAAGGCGTTTCCGCAGACGTGATTTCTCAACTCGCTCGACAGCTGATCGATGCCGGTTGCGATTACTTCTGCACCTGGGGCGGTGATTGCGAACGGGTTCACGACATTATCGACGCGGAATGGGTGGGTGACGGAACTACGCCTCTGGGAAAACCAGGGCTAATGACCACCTGGCATGACAAAGACACCCTGGACGAAGCGGTTGACTTTGCCGTCCACCACGCCCTCTCGATGGACATACCCGAAGAAGAACATCCGTCCGTCGTGGCGATTTGCATCGGCGCACCCCATTGGACAGCCGAAGTCGAGCGCCTGTTCTTGCGAAAAGTCTCCTGATCGCGTGAGTAAGACTTGGCGCGTCGAGCACCGTCTCGTCTACAGAGTTTAGAAAGCTGACAGGATCAACGAGATGAGTGATCCTGTTTCATCCTGTTATCCTGTCCGAAATCTGGAGCGGCACAGGGCGGTAGTCGAGGTTCAGCACTGGTAGCAAGCTACCAGTGGCACCCTAAGTTGACCATTTGTCAACTCACACGGTCATTACAAGACTGACCTACGCGACTCGCGCTAGAACCACAGTCGCAGGCCGGCGATCATCGACGAGACGTCATTCTTTTCGACGTCGGTGTAGTCGAAGCCGGCAAAGATTTCGACGCCCTTCCACTGGGCACCTAGCGTCGCTTGGCCATGCAGGTAGCTATCGGCACCCACGTCCAATTGGAAGGAGAACATCCAGGGATCGCCGATGCAAATATCCGCCCCATACGTCAAATTGAGATCGTAGCGCCGCACGGCACCCGAGACTTCTGACCAATTCACGCCGGCGCCGGTCCACCATTGGGCGTGTTCGCTCTGGGCAAAGCGATAGATGAAGTTCGCGTCGCCGACGTCGAAATCGGCCGTGGCGTTGCTGCCAGGCTTGACATTGAACTTGGACCACCCGGCATCGATGCCGAAGCGACTGCGGTTCTCCAGATGAAGATTAAATCCGGTTCGTTCGATCCCTTTAAAATCGCTTCCCGTATCGGCCGATCCACGGAAGAAGAAACCGCCCGTGCGAGTCTCCGGCTGACTCAAGTCGTTGTCGAGAATGAGAAAACCGCCGTGGCCGTTCTCGTAAGGATGACGAGGAAAGCGGCCACCGATCTTGGCGTCGTCATCGATAACCTTGGGTGGCGCCCACCAGGGGGCCGTGGCTCCGGCGATCGCTCCGATTCCCGCCGCCAACCCGGCGAAGGCCATCAGCACCGTTTCGTCCCATTCGGTGAACTCGGTATCGTCGTCGTCTTCGCTGTAGCTCGACTCGTAAGCCCAGGCTGTCGGCATGGCGTGCAGCAACAGACAAACGCTGAGGAGCAGTCGCAACAACAGGGCCCTTCGTCGGCCTAAGGCGGTGCTCCGCCAATCAGTCTTGTCGCCAATACGGTTTCCTGTCTGCCGCTTCATAGACGCCTGCCCTCTTATCGCGTGATTGGCTCACGCGCGACTGACTCAAACGAGAAGTTAAGAAATGCGGCGGAATCGTACGTATTTTTGGCCAGGATCGCCAGTCGAGTTTGGCTCACGGCAAGCGGCACCAACGGCCCTGCTAGCATTCGGTCTGTCGGGGAAGGGCGCTATCTTAACCGTCGTCGTAAGTTGCCTCATATCGGGTGCCATGCCCACGTTAACGTGGGCATGCCTTTGCCAGCCACGAACGAGCATGCTCACCTAGGGATGGGCACGGCACTCAGCCGATCAACTTGCGGAGCAACCGTGGCTCGCCCGCGAGCTTCGCCCTCCCGTTTCGAGAGCTTCGCCCTCCGGGTTATTGACGAACAGTTTCATAGAAGGGGGTGGCCATCGGGTGCGTCAAATCCGCACACGACTCTGGCAAGACAATCTGGGAGACCGGCCTACAACGAGAGACATTCGGCGCACTACAATAGAGTTAGTCGGTCGTCCGCAACGAAAATCGTTCCGCGGTCGCCGGCTTCCATCCAACAACCATCCGCATCCTTTTCGGACAACGGTAATCAGCATGAAACGCTTCAAGAACATTTTGGTAGGTGTTGACCTTTCCAGCGCCGATCGCGCCGTCAGCAGCGAACTCGCCGCCACAACAGTGGTCGCAATCGATCGTGCACTGAAGTTGGCCAAGCGAAATTCGGCCCGCGTCACGCTTTCCTTCGCGCTCGACGTGTCGGAGCGTGCTCGCTTTGTGCTCGAACACATCGACGAAGAAGAGAAACATCCTCTACTCGATCAGATCCACGGCATCCTCCGTGAAGTCGAGAAGCCGTTCACCGAAGCAGGCATCGAGGTCGACCACCATGTGTCGATCGGGCCCCCCTGGCTGGAAATTACGCGCCGCGTGCTCAAGAACGAACACGACCTGGTCATCATCGGTGCCCGCAACCACGGCCCGGTCGAGCGATTTTTCCTCGGCACGACCGGTGTTCGCCTGTTGCGCAAGTGCCCCTGCCCGGTGTGGGTGGTCAAGCATCACGACGAGGACCAGATCAACTCCACCATGGTGGCCAACGACCTCAGCCCGCTGAGCAACACGGCCATGGAGCTCGGCTGCTCGCTGGCTGAGATGTTCGATGCCAAGCTGCACGTATTGCATGTTATGGAACAACCGCTGGAAGATGCGGCCCTGGCGACGGTGGTGTCCACGGAAACCGAAG
>CAYLRE010000419.1:0-3476 GCA_964385715.1 uncultured Planctomycetaceae bacterium | reverse complement strand
AAAATCTGCGTATCTGCAGGTGCAGAAAACGCTAGCAGAGTTTTCCAATGTAGATGACCTATCTTGCCGATACGAACTCCTGTTGGCAGTTATTCCATCTTATCTTACCCGCACGCTACCTGATTAATTGCGCATCTTGCGTGCACAGCAAGGAGAGTACGTACCCTATGTTGGCCACTTGCAACCGGCTCCAATCGCTTGAGGACTTGCGAGACTTTGTCAACGAAACCATTTGTCATCACGAAGAACTAGAAATCGGCGCTTTTCATATGTCAGAACGGATCCTGACCAGGGCTGGCGAGCCATGCGGACTCTATTTCTGCATTCATGGCCCCCGCCAAGTCAAGTTTTCCGCCATCTGGGAGACGGATAGCAACACAATCTTGTTTTACAGCTCGACGGGCGAACGCTTTTTGAAGACACGCCTGATCGATGCCCCGGAACTTGCGGCTTAGTCCGTCGCACGTACGAAAGGCAAGGAATTTAGATACGAGACCACGCGACGCGTCTGCGACGATCTCGCCCACAGAGGTTAGCAAACGGATTTGGACACTCTACGGGCCCGGTCAAACCAGGCGATTTTGGAAAGAGCACTCCCCCTTATTCTGCGAAAGACACGATTGAGTCGTGGCCGTTCGGCCAGATGCGACGAGACGAAATTGGGTTTGACGCCGCTCGCGGAATGTATATATATTTACACTACTGTACTAAGAAGCATTTTGAATATACGGAGATCCTCTGATGCTCGTCTTGTCCCGTAAAGAGAGTCAGCGAATCAAGCTCGGCGAAGAGATCGTTGTCACCGTTGTCCGCTTGGGGCGTGATAAGGTGCGGTTGGGGATTGAGGCCCCTTCAGATATCGTCGTCTTGCGAGAGGAGCTGGAACCGCATGAGGCGGTCACAGAGCAGGGCGGTGTCGAGCTCGACCGCCTTGTCGAAGAAGCCGCCTAAGAAGGCAAGAAAAAACCGCGGCGAGAATCAACTCGCCGCGGCTGGGTCATTTTGGGGGCCAAGTCGCCCCCGGGTATTTGATCGCAGGTATTCTCTCAAAGCGGACCGTTCTGGCCCGCTCTTTTCAGCCCCGCGTCATCAAGTCTCAATAGAGGCGCAGCGGCATGCCGTCCGCGTCATCGCGGCAAACTAGTCGCGGGGACGAACGACGCCGGTCAATCCACTGTAATCCGGTCGATCTTCATCGTGCCACAACGGCAGTCCACGACGAATGCGTTCGGCCATAATGTCGAGTTTCTCGGGCGATCCGGCCGGGGCTTCCGTGGCCAGGAACTCGTCCGTTTCCAGGGGCGCGAAATCTTCGTCGTGACCGAACATCGAAATTGCTTCAAACACGTTACGCATCGGTTTTCCTTCCTCTCAGATTGTTAACTCACGTTGACGGTGAGCCACTACTGCCCCGTACCCGATTCTTCCATCCGTATCGGGCTACGTCGCCTCGACTGTTCTAGTACTGTTCCGGTGTACCGCGAACCTTCGCCACGTACATGGCTTGTGAAAAACACATCAACTAAAAAGCTCGGAATGACATTCGACGCCTGAGGCATCGTTGTCTCACGAACGGTCTGGCTGCTCCCTGAATCGTGGCCGGCTAGGTGGGGTCAATCGACAGCCGATGGGCGTGACAACACAGGGCACGTCAACAGCAAAACGTTCACCCGCTATTATTCCAGGTCGCGCTCGGATGTCAAGCATTTTTAGAAAATAATTGCCTTTTACGCCGCGCGTGATGCCCCAGCAGAAGAGGGGATAGCAATACGAAGTTGTTACGCAGTTTGGGTACCTTGTGTGACGCAGACATACCGACCTCGCGGTAAACTCTACGGAATCCGTATAGTGAACATGTGTAACTATAGGTTGGTGTGGGTTAAAATGGGGCAACTGTGGTCTCCGCTTGGCCATTCTTTCAGTCGATTTGGTGTCCGAGACTACTCGTTGGCGCGCCGGCCCCCTCGTCAGTACTGTGCATGAGATACGTTGGCGTTTTGGATTCCAGCCTTGTCCCCCTTCCAGCCTTTTCCCCGTCCTTTGGAGAAACACATGCCGTGGATTCAGCGAACCATTGAGCTGCCCGCCATGCCCCGTGGGTTCCATCTAATCACGACCCATGTGGAGCAATCGATTCCGGAGTTGCTTGACCTGCACGTCGGTATATTGAACCTATTCCTCAAGCACACCTCCGCTTCGCTGACCGTCAATGAGAACGCCGACCCGGATGTCCGCGTCGACCTGGAGGCTTCCTTCAACGCGATTGCTCCAGAGAGCTTTCCTTACGTCCATACCTGTGAGGGCCCAGATGACATGCCTGCCCACGTGAAGTCCTCGATGATGGGCTGCTCGCTTACGATTCCGGTGTCAGAAGGTCGTCTCGCCCTGGGGACTTGGCAGGGGGTCTATCTAGCGGAGCACCGGGATCACGCCACCAGACGGCGTGTGGTACTGACGCTGCAGGGCGAATGACCAGAGTGTGGTCCTAGCAGACGGCTTTCTGGCGGCTCAGCTCCACTAGATCGGAGATCCAGCATTCGACCAGCGTAGCCAGATTTGCGTTTCGCTCGACGTGGGAACCGGCTTCGAGACAGCGATCGACGGCACGGGTGATTGCTTCCACGTCACCTTGCCAGTTGCCTAGTCCTGCCTCGACGGCGCGAGCCAGGTCGGGGTCGTTGCCGTCTTCATTCAGAGCTGTTCCACTCTCCGCGGCCACGTGGGCACGCATTAGTCGGTGGTAGTACTCGATCGCGAAATTGACCAGCAGCGTCGCCCTTGCTCGCCGCAGGGGAGCTTCCTTGCCGACCGATTCGACGCAACTCGTGATTGCTTTGGAAAATCGAACGGCACCGCTGGGCAAGTGAGCCAGCGATCCGAATAACTCGCCGCGAAACTTCCACAGGCTCTCGTCCGCTAAGATGCTCGCCCGGGTCAGGCTTCCTTCCGCGCATCTTGCCAGTGGCTCAGCTTGCTCTAGGCTGCCGGCCACGCCGGTCGAGACGAGCAGCCGCGATGCGACGTCGACGGGAAGCGGACGAAAGTGCACGATCTGACAGCGGGAGCGAATCGTGGGTAGCTGTTTCTCTGCGCTGGTGCCGACCAAGATCAGAACAGAACGTGGGGGCGGCTCCTCCAGTGTCTTTAGCAGGCAGTTGGCACCCTCTTCATTCAAAAAATCGGCATCGTCGAGAATCGCGATTCGTCGGTCACCGCGAAACGGCTTGAGCGACAAGTCATGGCACAAGCCTTCGCGGCCCCGGTGTTCGGGATCTCCAATCAGTAGCTTGACCGGAATGTCCTTCTTGTCCTCTGGCTTGGCTACCGACAGCACGTCGGGGTGCGTGCCGGCAAGGACCTGTTGGCAACCTTCACATTGGCCACACGGAGAAAGCTCGGCCGCCCCGCCTTCTGCAGAAGCAGCTTGTTCGCACAGCAGACTTTGGGCCAAGCGGAGTGCGAAGGAGCGTTTGCCG
>CAYLRE010000418.1:0-3482 GCA_964385715.1 uncultured Planctomycetaceae bacterium | reverse complement strand
CCCTTTCAACCATTGAAACGGTCGTTGAAAATGAAAAAGATTCCGTTAACGTTCCGCCGCCGATCGACCAACTGCCCCGTACGTGACCTTCCGTCGGCTGCGGATTGTCGACCAGCAGGTATTGAAGCATCGCAGCCTCCCACGTGCTCCAGTGGGATCCTCCCATGCGCCGCATGAACTGATGGGAGTAATAGTTCTTGTACGATTCGTTCAGAACCCCACCGGCGATTCGGGATAGCTCGTCGTCCGCCGCGTCCTGCATGCCGGCCGCCTGAGTGGGGGCACCCAAGCTCAGCTGCATGTAGCGTGCGATATGGTGCGATGTGCCCTGGGCACGCGTCCAAATATCAGGGGTTTTTCCAGGCTCAATTCCATAGAAATAGCGTGTTGCATAGTCACCATGGATTGGGTCCGACACAATGGAATCGCTAATCGAGAAATCGGTCAACATTCGCCGGACTTCGTTGAGCGTGGCTTCGTTGAACGATGGTGTCTTGGAATCAATCGCTACCGCTTCCGATCGTCTCAACACGGGATAGACGAAACCCGAGACCGTCACATCACCCTCATGGGCACAAGAATACTTCCAGCCACCACGCACATCATCCTGGCAGGCGGCAATTCGTTCGACGACAGCAATCGACTTGGCGCGCAGTTCTTCCTTATCGACCGAGCCAAATCCCGATGAACGGCAGACCCCAAGCGCCTCGACCAATGCCAGCGAACCAATGGCTTGCTCGTACCCCGAGTACTGAACGCCAGACGATACCAGATTCCCGGTCTCCCCAACTCTGGAAAGCAAGAAATTGATTCCCTGAGTAACGACTTCTCCGTACGTCGCGTCACTTGGGCCGATGCCAGCAGCCAAGAACGGTAGCAGTGCCATCCCAGTTGCAGCCACCCGCGCCGATGCTGTGTTGCCCGGATCGCCGCACGCACCATTGCAAGGCTCCGGTACTGGAATGAACGAGCTTGTTGCCGCCTGATGATCGTAGCTCCAGGAGCCGTCGGCATATTGATGACGCGAAAGCCAATTCAGTCCGTCCTCGACCGCCTGCTCCGACTCGGTGGTAGCACCGTAATCGGTCGCATTCTGGCGACGACACGTTCGACCGTAGATGCCATCGTTGCAACCGACTCGAGTACCAAAATCACAAACTATCCGTACCGCGTCTGAAACCACCGTCCCGTCACCATATCCGGTCGAGACGACGCGGACTGTTTCCTGATGAACTTCGTAGCTGCCAAGCTTGTACCACTGGCGACCATCGCCATCGAGATCGGCGCCCGTGTAATCTTTCGTCTGGTCGACCACTTCTCTATCGATCAAGAATGGCCCATCGTATGTCACATATCTGGCGTTGGTTGCCTGACCAGGTGCTGGCTTGAAATACGTGTAGAATCCGTACTGTCCCGGCGTCAGATTGGTGAACTCGTGGGTTATCGATTCACCTGCAGTACTTGCCGGAATCATGCGGTGACTGCCACCGACGGAATCGCCGCTGACCACGTTCTGCCAACCACTCGTGGCGGTGTAGCCTGCGTCGCCATCGTCGATCGGCGCCGGCGCTTCACCGAAACAGCGATCGGCATAATACGGCCGTACGTTGGCACATTCGATTCGCACCGCGTCGGCCACAACCATATGACTCATGAAGCCTTCGGCTCCGTCGACGGCGCCAGCGGCGGCTGAGACCACAATCTTCAACACGCCACTGGTCGTCTCGTGCTCGCCCAGCGGGTACCAAGAGAGTTCCTGGCCAAAGTCGTTGGTCTCCACCAATGGAGTTTTACCAGCATCAAGCGCCGCTTGGCCCGAGTAAACTTCTTGATTGACCGTCTCCGTGTGGAGTTGTGTTGTGTCGTCCAAGACCTTGATCGGGGTCGTGTCGGAGTGGCGCACGTGACCGGGCCAATGAATCCAGACGTTGTATCTGCCTGGCTCGACGTTAAAGGTAAACGTCGCCTCAGTCGTGTCGGGCGCCTGATGGCCCTCGGCAATCAGGTAGTCGGCCGAATACGGCTCGCCGATTAGATCCGCCGGCACGTAGGGAGGCGTGCGAAACTTGGCCTGCTGGTCACCAAAGAAAGGATAGAAGTTTCCCGAGCCAGGAGGGGATTCAAATAGGGCCGGATAATCGTTGGCCGCGTCGTAGGTGGCCGAGTAAATGCTTCCATTGAGATTATCGCCATCGAACTCGGAATCGGCACAGGAGCTCGGGTCGACCGGCGGATAGTCCGGCACACTCGTCTGCGTCAGCACGGGGCCGAGGGTGTCGTCATTGGTCGAGCCGCTGGCAATGCCGGCAAAGAACTGCTCGCCGGCGGATTTCGTTGCCACCGCTTCATCGGCCGCACCATCGAGCTCAAACGTGTCGCGATGGGGACGCCAGTTGGCCAACCACACATCACTTGCACGCGGATCGATCGACTCAGGCGTCTGTGCCTGCACGGCGCCACTGTGATAGAGCACGTTCACGCTGCCGGCATGCCGGGCCGCGTACGTGCCGGCCGCTTCATTCCACGGATCTTGATCGCGAATGTCATCGACAACCAGCGTGGCGTTTGTCTTGTGATAGTCGAGCAGCACCACGCGACTGGCGTCTTCATCGCCAAAGCGATGCGCTCGATTGTTCATACCGAAGCTAACACCATCCGTCGTATGCAAAGGACAGCGGAGTAGACTCGCATCGTCGTTAATGAAGGGCAGAATTGCTTCCGTCCAATTGTCGGCTGCGACTGCCTTTTCTTGCCCACGAGCCAAGAGTAGCCCGGCACCGATCTGCCGTTGGTGATTCGCGCAGAGAGCCTGATTGCGGTCGGCTTGCAGCGCACTAATGGATGGCAGTAAGAGAGCCATCAATAGAATCACAATCGCGATCACGATCGTCAGTTCGACCAGCGTGAAACCGTTTCGGGAGGGCGAGGTCGCGTGCGAGCCGCCGTTACGCCGCGAGTGGACGCCGCTGTTAGCACTGGCAGAGCCAGTGGCACCCTGACGATTCTCGTTAAAAATTCTGCCCGCATTCTGTCTTGCCCGCATAGCCCGCTGTACCCCTTAATGGAATGGCCCGAGAAGCTCTGATTAGAACCGAGGCGGAGGTTCATTTCAAGGTTTTCTAGGTAGTATTCGCACGGCGCGCGGCCTTTCTTAGGAATCAATTTTGTTTGTTTTGAACCCGGCACCTGTGATACGGTTGGAGTGCTTCCGTTCTTTGACAATTTGGATAGATAGGCTCGCATCCGTGCCTCGCCCTCCCGGTCTTCGTATGACACTGCAGTGAAGCGGTCGGGAGACCGCTCCACAACCGAGACTTTTTTGGCGTCACCTGTAATTCGGCGCAATTAACGCTAAGGACAACGGCCAAATAGAGTTGTGATCAGCACGTGCGAAAACGACCATTCGCATAACCGTCTACGTAGCAACATCTTGGAGTTTTTTTGCGTCCACCCCGTTTTCCGCCAGATGGCAAAAAAAGTCG
>CAYLRE010000417.1:0-3495 GCA_964385715.1 uncultured Planctomycetaceae bacterium | reverse complement strand
CACCCGCGGCCACGCCCATTCCGCCCTGCAAGATTCCGCCCAGGTCGGTGATGATGTCGCCAAACATGTTGGTGGTCACGATCACGTCGTAGTACTCGGGATTCTTCACCATCCACATGCAGCAGGCGTCGACGTGGTTGTAGTCCGCCTTGATATCGGGGTACTCCTCGGCCACCTCCTGGAACGTTCGCCACCATAGATCGTGGCCGTAGGTAAGCACGTTCGTCTTGGCGACCAGTGTGAGCATCTTCTTGTCGCTGTTTCGTTCGCGGGTGTACTCAAACGCCCAACGGATGCAGCGTTCGCATCCCTTGCGAGAATAGACGGCGGCCTGAGTGGCGACCTCGTCGGGCGTTCCCTTCTTAAGGAAACCGCCAACACCGCAGTACAGGTCTTCGGTGTTTTCGCGAACGACAACGAAGTCGATATCATCCGGGCCCTTACCGGCTAGCGGCGTCTCTACGCCCGGGAACAGCTTCACGGGGCGGAGATTAATGTACTGGTCGAGCTGAAACCGCAGATCGAGCAACAATCCTTTCTCCAGAATGCCGGGAGCGACATCGGGATGACCAACGGCACCGAGATAAATGGCGTCGAATTTGGAAAGCTCATCGACGGCTCCCTCCGGCAGCACCTCGCCTGTCTTCAAATAGCGATCACCGCCGTAGTCGAAATCTTGCGTTTCGTAGGTGAATCCGTCGAGCTGAGAAACCGCCTTGAGCACCTTGAGGCCTTCGGCGACAACTTCAGGTCCGGTTCCGTCGCCACCAAGAACGGCGATACGAGTTGGTTGAGAATCGGTCACTTTGCTGTCCGTCCTGGGAAAATCCCGGTAAGAGCGTGCCGGCATCCGCAAAAGCGTTGACCTCAGCGGGCGGCAATGTGCGTGGGAACTGGGCGAGCGGCTAGAGGTCAGGCCCAGCGGCTCTCACGCCCAGTAACGAAGCAGACGATTCTATCAGCCGCGCGACCCGCTGGCAAAGATGCCGCGACTAGTCACGCCCACGAGAATTCGAGCCGGAAGCCGGGGAGGTCGATGTCGTAGCCGGATTTTTCGAAGCGGGCGATGTCACAGCCTCCGCCGACCAGATGCCCCGCCTGGCCCTGCGGGCTTCCTTCTCAGCGGCCACGAACCGCTTCTTCATGGCCGGCGAATAGTTGAAGTAAGTTTTCGCAGCTGAGAAGCCAGCGCGGATCAATTCCTCGTTCAGCATCGCATCGTCGACATAGACGTAGGCCAGCGTGCGACCATACTTATCCTCTCGCTCGCGATCGAAGCGAAGTCGAACCTGCCCACCGGCGACAAAATCGCGAGTGAAGGCGGAGGCCTCTTTGCCGAACGGCTCGACCGGATGATCCGGCTTAACGGTTTCCGGCGTATCGACACCCAACAGTCGCACGCGAACATCGTTGGCCAGAAGCAGCGTGTCCCCATCGACGACTCGTTTCACGGCCCAGACGCCCTCAATAAGTGGCGCCTTACGCAGCTTTATGCCGCGGGCGTCGAATTCAGCTTGCCGCGATTCCGACGAATCGGCCGTGTTGTACCGGTCGATCGCCTTGATCGACGCGCGAATCACGCTGATCGCGACGAGAACAATCACGATCCGAAACAGAAGCGACCGTCGCCGCTTAAAGGGCTCAGGCCTGCCGGAATCTGGCTGCGAGTGGGGAGGCATGCGACAGCGGAATCATGCGACAGCGGGCTTGCAACTAGTTCTCGCTGAAGTCGAAGTGCATGGCCATCTGACGACCGAGCGGATCGGCCACAAACTTCTTGTGGCACTCCGAGCAGAGGTCGTAACGCATCTCGCGATAGACATCGCTACTCATCTGCTCACCGTCTTCCTGCTCTAAGCGTTCGAGAATGTCTTGGACCTCTTCCAGATGATCGCGGTCCGAGCCATCGTCTTCATTGCAGGGATCCATCGCCACGTAGGCCTCCATACGCACGACATAGCGAAGTTCGTTTTGCGGTTCGATCGGCCGCTTACAGCAATCACACGAGTAGTGGATCATCGATAGTCTTTCCTAACTAAAGGTTCGCGAGGCATTCCATACCACGCGGTTGAATTTCATGAGACTGTTTCATCCTAATGAGCCAGCAACCGCAGATGCAAGTCAAAACAAGTAGTTTTCGTGAAATTGATTGGCAGTGTTGTGATAGCGTTTCATGCAGTTGACACCGCACCTCCTGAATCCGGACTAGCAACCGGTTGCCACCGCTATGCTCGGCAAATTCACCGTCGACATGTCTCCAAAGCACGATCAGATCGGCAACAAATCAACGAGAACACATAGCTAACGACCTACAAACAGACTAGATTCACGTGGAATACTTACAATCCAACCCTGGACAGGCACCGAAATGTGGCTGGCCTGCATTTTCGTCGCCGACTAGAATACTTTGGAAAGCGAGCTCGCAAAGCGGCAAGGCAGAACCATTTGTCCGGCGGCGATGCGGCTTTTGCCGATTAGATGTGTCGGGTTCGCTTTGTCGCCGGACAGGCCAACAACGCGGAGGGAAGCCTCAGGCATGACCCTTACGGCAGGCAGTAACGCGGCGTCTCCGATCAGCAGCAGCGTGCTGGTGTTGAATCGGTTCTACATGGCGGTCCACGTGGTCAACGTGCGACGGGCGATCGCTCTCTTGTTTCGCGAACTGGCGGAAGTTATCCACATCGAGGATAACCGCTACGCGAACTACGACTTTGTCTCGTGGCGTGAAATCAGCGCTCTGCGTGCCGCCTTTGAGGAGCGAGAAGAGGGCGAAGACTGGATTCAGTCGGTCAACTTCGAGCTGCAAGTGCCTCGCATCATTCGCCTCTTGGCATACGACCGAGTGCCGAAGCAACGCCTGCGATTCAATCGCCGCAACGTCTTTGCCCGCGATCGCAATCGCTGCCAATACTGCGGACACAATTTTCCGACCAGCGAATTGAGTCTCGATCACGTTGTCCCGCGTAGCCACGGCGGTGAAATGAGCTGGGAAAACATCGTCTGCTGCTGTGTCCGCTGCAACGTCAAGAAAGGGGGACGCACTCCGGAGCAGGCCCACATGAAGCTGATCTGCGAACCGATTCGTCCCAAACGCAGCCCGTTATTGGCAATGAAACTTGGTAACCCCAAGTACGAGAGCTGGAAGACGTTCCTCAGCAATGCCTACTGGTCGGTGGATCTGAAGTAGGGGGCGACCTGAAGTCGCTCGACCCCGATGTAGCCATCCTCAACAGAGTGCCATTGCATCCCATACCGCGCATAAAAAAAGCCCCGCCAACAGACAGGGCTTGGAATTCTTCGCTCGCCGCGCAACAACTCACGCAAAGCCAACGGTGGGCTTCACACGCTCGGAACGAGGAGCGTCGAATCGCGCGAGGACCGAGAGACGATTAAGAATCGGCCAACGGTTCCTTCTTTTCCGTGATCTGCGGACACTGCGGAGCCATTTCAGCGTTGAGCTCCTTGAAGTCCGTCCATTCTTCCGGAATATTGTCT
>CAYLRE010000416.1:0-3514 GCA_964385715.1 uncultured Planctomycetaceae bacterium | reverse complement strand
TTGGACCTATGAGCAGGTCGGGTGATCGGCTTCCCAGTGGAAATCGGCAGGGCAAGGATGCTCTGTCCCGCTGTTGGCAGTGCGGTCTGCTACTGTTGGATTCTCGTCCACGATACCATGGGGCAAACGGGAACCAATGCTAATGGAAAATGAAGACCAGTCTACCGTCCGGCTATGTGTCGTGATGCTCTTGGCATTCTCACGAGCCAGGTCAATCGGGAATGACGCAAGCCCTAGCGGAGTTGTGCAGAGCATTCGCTCGCCTATCTGTTCGACCGGTGTGAGCCGCGTTAGATACGAGGGAATGCTCGTGTAGCGCTTTCCCTCTTCCTCATCAGCAACCTGATATCCGCGATAGACTCTTGCCGAACGAAACGCCCAAATGCGATCGTTCGTATCCTCCAACAGTGGAGAGCCAAAGTCGACATGCATTCTCCACTGCTCACATTCGCTAATTACATAAACACGATCGAACCCTTGTGTGAGATAGATCGTTCCGTCATTGGAAGTGAGCCACCCTCCGGTGAATGATTCTGGACGTTCAAGGATACCACCACTTGATTCCTTGGGCGGAGATTCCACCTTGCGAAGCGTTGGCAGAGCTCGCTCCCCAAGCACATCGACCTTGTCCGGTTCTTCGATCCAAGACCACTCACGAAGATCTCTGCCGGAACGCCCATCAGATAACCGAGGCCGAACGAGCAATGTCCCATCCTGCAAACATCCGATCATCTCAGTCGGACCGGAAGTGTGGATCAGCTCCGCCGGCCTGTCGCTCGATGTCACCCGATGAAGACTACCCTCGGTATCGTTGAGCCAGACTGTCTTCCCTGTGCTCATCAACGGAAACGCGACTCGATTGCTGTATCGCGTATCGCACGGGTTTGTTGGTGCCAGATCGAGCATGAGGTCGAAATGCCTTGAGGCAAGCCGCCCCAACGAGCATTCGCAGGCAATCACTTTCGCTTCTTGAATCAACGCGGCTCGCCCGTCGGTGTATATCGCGATAGCGGCGCCGTTTCGCCCGGGAATGAGCCGATCAACACCGACAAGCCGATCGTCCAACAGATAAGGTTCTTCTTTCGACGGTTTCCAAATCAGCAACTCGTCCGTAGAGGAAGTCTGATGTGGCGCAGGCCGAGAAGGCCCCTCATGGGACGGAGAAGCAATGAAGAGCAAACCCTCGGGCGTGTTCGCGAATTGATCGGCTTGTGGATTCGCAAACGCTCTTCCGCTCTCGACGACGCCCGTAAAGGGCACCATCTTGTGCGGGGCAATCGCACACGCGATGAAGCTCTGTTCACTTCTCGCATTTTGCAGTGGCTCTTCTTGAGGCCGAAGGCTGAAATAGACCAAGTCATGGATATCGCAACCGATCATATTGGCGCTGCCGTGGACGAGGATTGGCAAGTCAAGCTTTGTGATGGTTTCAGAGTGTGGATTTGAATCGTCGACCGCAAACACTCCGATCCCCTGCACGTGAATCACGATTCCACCCTTGGGGCGAGCGACCAGGGTCAGGTTGTACTGTGGCTGAGAAGCGCCGCGATATCGAGGACCAATTGGACGGCCAGTGAATGGATCGGCAGGCACATTTCGCAAATCACGCGTGTTCGTTCGCTGTCCGGTCGGCCTTGCCGAGGGATCAGCAGTTTCAACGGAACCCGCAGTCGTTTCTACCTTGTGAGAAAACTGCCTTGAGGTGAATTGTCCATTTTCAAAAGTCAGTCTGGTCACGTTGAGGAACAGGCGGGAACCGTTTCCGCCAGAATGAGAGTCGTGATCATCCGATAGACCCGCGAAATAGACACAATTGTCATGCGGAACGACAACACTGCTCTGATAGTTCTCCGAGAAACCGATAGTCCACTCATGCGGGCGTAGATCGGTCTCCTCGAAGAACTGAACTTGCGTCGGCGATACAACAAGAATCATGCCGTTATCGCAAAGATGATACGAAGCCTCAATTAAGTTCGACTGAGGGACTCCGCACGAACGCCATTTATCACCGTCGCGAAGGGCGAACAAAACGACGCCTTCTTCATCTGGTCTGCACTTTCTGAGAAGACGTTTCAAACTGATATTCACGAAAAATGGCTCTTCCATCATGCTGCGGTTACCAAAGAAGCCGCACAATGGAGGAGCCAAGGATGGCGAATTCGAAATGTCGGTGGAAAGCTCCCGAACAATGGGCGGACTGGAGCCAGTGGCTCGCGGCCGGGTTGCATGGTCGCAACCGATGGCGGTTGCCCTTGTTGCTGACGGGAATCCTGTTTGCTGGTGGTCGTCGAACGGTAAGCTCGTGGCTTCGCGCCGCTGGCATCAGCGACGGCTTCCAGGACTATTATTACTTCCTCGCCCCCCTCGGACGCAAGAGCAAATCGATCGCAAGCCGGCTGGTCCGGCTTCTTCTGCGAACCTTGCCCCTGCCGGATCGCCTGCTGCTGGTGATCGACGATTCGCCTACGAAGCGGTATGGGCCGAAGGTCGAAGGGGCCGACGTCCATCACAATCCCACGCCCGGGCCCGCCGATCAGCCGTTTTTGTACGGGCACGTCTGGGTCACGATTTCGCTTGCCCTGCGGCATCCGGTTTGGGGAACCATTGGCCTGCCACTTCGAGCAATGCTCTATGTTCGCAAACGCACGATGGCGACCATTCCCGGATCGCGACGGTGGTATCGATTCGCCACCAAGCTGCAGTTGGCCGCCCGGCTGGTCGAGTGGGGCGTTGTGATACTGAAAAACTCGAACAAAACGGCCTGGGTAGTGGTCGACGGTGGGTATACCAAGCGGCCGTTCTTGCGACGGGTACTCAAGACGAGCGTTACCATCGTCGGTCGCCTGCGTCGCGACGCCGCCCTGAGAGACTTGCCGCCAAAGTTGAAAAAAGGGCAACGCCGTGGCCGGGGCCGACCGCGCAAGTACGGCAAACAACGCCTCTGTCTGGCCAAACGCGCCGGGCACCATCGCGGCTGGCAAACGATCGATTGCACGGTCTACGGCAAGACAACGACCAAAACCTACAAGACCTTCCTGGCTACCTATCGGCCGGTCGGAGGCATCATTCGCGTAGTCTTGGTGAAGGAAGATCATGGTTGGTATGCGTTCTTTTGCACCGACCCAAACGCCAGCGTCAAGGACCTCATCGAAGCGTTTGCCGATCGGGCCACCATCGAACAAGACTTTCACGACGTGAAAGAGGTGTGGGGCAGCGGGCAGCAGCAAGTTCGCAACATCTGGGCCAACCTGGCCGTGTACAATTTGAATCTTTGGATGCATACGTTGGTCGAACTCTGGGCATGGGACAAAAGCCGACAACAACTCATCGACCGCGCCGACTCGCCGTGGGACGATCCGCTACGTCGCCCTTCGCATGCGAATCGCCGGAAATCCTTGCGCCAGCAGATCCTGCAGAACCAATTATCGACAATCACCGCCTCGTGGTCGCTGCCACGAAAAATCATCTCTCTGGCCAAAAGCCTAGTGGCCCTAGCCAGCTAATGTAATCCACT
>CAYLRE010000415.1:0-3553 GCA_964385715.1 uncultured Planctomycetaceae bacterium | reverse complement strand
CGGTTCTCGGTGGTGGCAGCTCCAATCAACTTCTGAAGGAAGTCGCATGACTCACACGACCTTTCACCAACGCACCCTACTGGCTTACCTGCAGGACCGATACGGCGACACTACGACGATCGCATGCGACACCGACCTAATCGAAGCCGGGCTACTCGACTCGTTAATGGTGATGGACTTGGTGTGCTTCGTGCAGTCGTCCTTCGACGTCGTATTCGAGGCTCGCGAGATCTCTCCTCGCAACTTTTGCCGCGTTGACCAACTGGCAGGACTCATTGAAGCGAAACTCAGCGTACTCCGTGAGGCCGCCTAAGGCACTTCTGGTACGCGACCACATCCACAGGCCAGGGCGACCGAGGTTAAGAAGCGATCCACTAGGCAAGGCACATGTTCAACGGACGCCAACGCCGATCGATCCCTGCTGGTGACATCTCGTTCATCAACCACCAGTACCTGCACAGCTGCTTGGGTGCCACCGATCCAACCATGGTCTGGGGAACCGACGTTGAGGCCGGCAACCTCCTAGACTTTGTCCGGCAATATAACACCACGTCCGACATCCTCGTTTCACCGGCACATCTGCTTGTGGCCGCGGTCGGCAGGTGCCTGAAACAATTCCCGCGGCTCAACTCGCGAGTCGTCGGCCATCGGATCTACCCCTTTCGTGAGATCGATATTCGCGTGGTGACATGCAACCCTCGCACGGCCGATGTCGATATTGTTTCGATCCCGCAGGCGGACAAGATCAGCGTGGATGAGATCGCCAAGAATCTCTGGGACGCGCAACTGCAGATCGCCAATAAGGAACATGTCGATCGCTTCGACAAATGGATTCTCAGCGCCGGCCCAGCATGGATGCGGCAATTGATCGCCCGTACGTTCTGGTGGGCCAATCGCTCCTTCCGATTGCCGCGGATCGGCCGTATCGACCGGCACCTCGACGCCTCTGCCATTGTGAACTACCTGGGCGATGCGAGTTCCCCGCCGATGCGGATGTACAAGCCGTCGAAATTCCCGGACGAATGTTCGCTGCTGAGCGTAACGATGGGGCGATGGGAGGAACAGCCCGTCGTCGAGAATAACGAGGTTGTGGTACGACGCGTGGCTCCGCTCTTCGTCCGAGCCGATCATCGAATCACCGACGCCCACGAATTGTCGCGATTCGTGGGCAGCTTGCGCGAAATGCTGGCGACCCCAGAGACTCTCCTTGAACGGACCAACGACTCCAGCGATGTGTCCGACGAACAGGCGCATGAGGCCACTGCACAATCCCGCACGCCGCACCAACAGGCGGCTTAATCGATCTATGAACAAGATTCTGTCACGACCAATGCCTTCCAAGGCAAGACGCGACGCACGAAGTGTCATCCTCGTGCTTACCTGCATGCTGTTGTTATGCGTATCAACGAGCGGAGCCGCCGCTCAAACACCACCACCGTACGCGAGCCCAAGAATTCTGGTGCTACGTGGTGTGTTTGAGGTCTTCTCGCTCGGCATGAACAACCTGGCAGAAAAACTGCGTAATCGTGGCTACGATGCCAAGTCGACGTCGTGGTCGCTGGCTCTCACCGAGGCGCAGTGCGACGACGATCGCCCGCTGGTAATTATCGGCCACAGCCTAGGCGGACGCATGTGCGCCTGGCTTCCCCGCAAATTAAAGTCATGCGGGAAGCGAGTTCCGCTGGTCATCATCGTCGATGCCAACCTGTTCCAAACGATTCCCGACAACGTCGATCGCTGCTTGAATCTCTATGTCACCAACAAGATGGGGATCTTCCACGGATCTCCCGTCTCTGGGGAGTCCTGCTCTACGCAGATCGTCAACTGGGACATCAGCGAGGGGCAACCCTCGATGTTCGCCGGCGGCGTCAACCATTTCGACATTGACTCGGTCGACTGGGTTCACGACATCATCATCGACGAAATCGAAAGATCGTACCCGTCGCTGACGGTCGACTCGATCGGCCGCCGCGCCAGGCCATCCACCATACCCTCGGTCGCCGTCCGGACACATTCTAGCAGCAGGGACACTCGAACGTTCGTGACGACTCGCGGCATTGTCGTCGATCCGTTTCCATCCGATGACCGCCTCCCACGGAACAGGTCGCTTGCGTCGCGTTCCATCCGAACGCGCCTCACTCGGCTCACGACGTCGTCCACAACGCCACAACGGCAGAGCGTTGCCTGGAGTCCTACGCGGCCAGGCCAGTCGCTCCATACGGAATCAGTGCATTCCTCTGTCGCGTCATCTACACCGCTGCGAACTCGACCGCGGGCCTCGGCCGATGAAACCGTGAAGATCGCGGACGCGGCCTTGCCACCTGCTCGCGTTTCGGCACCACAGCCAACCCCTAGCCGGGTAGCTTGGCGACCGAATCGCCGCAGCACCACCTACGACACATCCACCCGCAACTTGCATTAACGGGAGCCGCGAGCCGATGAGCAATATCCCCGCACTCTTGGTTACCGCGATCGTATGGCTTTACTGGCTGTCGGTTGGCGTGATGATCGTCCGCAGTCGCTTGCGTCTTCAGTCGGCCGCAGGCGCCGTTCCCCGCACCGGACGGGAACAGTGGATGTGGCTCGTGTGGGTCCCTACCGTGATCGCCTGGCACCTGCTTCCGATTCTAGCGCACACATCCGAGATGACCTTCATCGCCGCGCCGACGTGGGCGAGTGGCCCGGCCTATTCCGTGATCAACTGGATGGCAGTGCCACTGGCGGCAGCCGCTTACGGGTTCACCGTACCCTGTTGGCTGGCCATGGGGAGCAACTGGAGCCTGGCAGTCGTGCCGGAGAAGCAAACCAGCTTGATCACCGATGGTTGGTATGGTCGCGTTCGCCACCCGATCTATTCGCTCGGCCTCGTCCTCATGCTGGCGACCATCCTGGCGGCTCCGTCAGCGGCGGTGCTTCTGCTAGCGGCGAGCCACTCCACGTTGATACTGCTTAAGGTACTGAACGAAGAGAGTCACTTGCTCGTTCGTCATGGCCAAGACTACCACGAATATCGACAGCGTACGGGCCGCTTCATTCCGCGACTAACGCTGATCGCACCACCGGCAAGCCCCACGCACACTTAGATCCTGGCCGCTCGAACAATCGACCGAGGGCTGTCCGATATGGCGAGTGATCGCGATCCGATAACCGGCGTCCGGCGCAGGTGGTGGCAACTCCGTGTTTGGCACGGCATGACGATTACCGCCTGGGTGCGGCTACTCGCGCGAAACCGCTTCAAGATCACGCCACGGCGATTCTACCTAGTTGCCATCATCTCAGCGACGAGCTTGCTGAACTCCCTGCTGGCGGCCGTGCAAACGCTTCTATTCAGCCGGCGCATCAGGCGTGCCGAGCTACGAGAGGACCCGATTATCATCCTCGGACATTGGCGGTCAGGCACGACTCTGCTACACGAACTTCTCTCGCTCGATTCGCGACACTACGCTCCGTCGACTTACGCCTGCCTGGCCCCCGATCACTTCCTCGTCTCGCAGTGGGCGTTATCCTGGTGGCTAAGGTTCCTGCTGCCAAAGCGTCGTTCGCAGGACAACGT
>CAYLRE010000414.1:0-3583 GCA_964385715.1 uncultured Planctomycetaceae bacterium | reverse complement strand
CATCCGGTGGAGACATCTATTGGGATCGCTGTCCGGCTGATCAATGAAATAAAAGATTTTTGCGGGGGGGTTCACATCATGAATGTGAGCTGGGAAGACAGAGTCCTGCCGGTCCTTGAAGCGGCAGGTTTGATATGATATCGGAATTATTGTGCGGTTTTTAATCACCTGCCGGCATTTGACACTCCGTTGCGACGGGGACTCTGAAGATCATGTCGCATTTGGTGGCCCCATCGTTTACGGCCATGAAGGACTTGACCACTACGAATCGCCGAGACATGAGTCGAACGTTTTTTGGCACCAGGCACGCGAGGCCAACGAAGTGTTTGCCATGCTGGATGGGAAACAGCGCAAACAGGCGCTGGTAACACAGGTAATGCCACGTGAAGAGCGCGTCGACTTCAAAGGCCAGAAGGGCGATTTTCACGGCATTCCCGTCAGCGAACTGAGCGGTGACCAGCGCGAGAAACTGGACGATGTTCTCAATTCATTGTTGGCGCCGTTTCGCCAGAGAGATGTTGACGAGACGCGGAAATGCCTGCGTGCTCAGGGGGGGCTGGAGAAGTGCCATCTTGCTTTCTACAAGCAGGGCGATATCGGCGGCGATGGCGTATGGGACAATTGGCGTCTCGAGGGACCCTCTTTCGTCTGGTATTTTCGCGGCAAGCCACACGTCCATGTCTGGGTAAATATCGCAGATAGTCCGAACGTCGCATTGAATTCCTATAGCGAGTCGGTCTTGTAGTCGTACAGGCCGTAAGATGAAGATTCGTTTAGCCACCACTTGGTTGATTCTGTCGGCGATGATTTCGCTGGTAACGCCCACGCTGGCGCAGCAAGGTAGCGGCGCATCGGGCTTGCACGCCACCAGCTCGGCTGTGCTTCCTGTCTTGCGTACCCATTGCCTGCGTTGTCACAATGCAAGCAATCGCGATGCAGATTTCGATTTATTGAACCACGTCGCGTTGCATGCGGATCGCCGCCGGCTGGTTGTTTCCGCCGATGTCGCGCAGCGCGATTTGGCAGAGGCCAAGTTGTGGCGCATGGTGGGCATCGACGAGGAGATGCCGCCGTACGACGAAGAGCCGTTGAACAAACGCGAAGTGGCATTGATAAGGTCCTGGCTTCTGGCCGGCGCGCCGGCGCTGGCACCCGTTGGCAACAATAGCAAAGGGTCGAAATGATGGCAGATTCCCAAGACACTTCCCTGAATCGTCGCGATTTGCTGCAACTGAGCGGACGCACCCTGCTCGCCGTTTCGCTGTCTCAGCATTTCCTCCGTGCCGGCTACGCCTCGGAGCAAGGGACTGCCAAGGCAGAGGAATGGAGCTCGCGGCTCGACGATGTTTCCAGGCAGTTAGCCGCCAACAAAATCTCCGGACTTCAATGGCAGGAAGCGCTCGACGAAATCTACGGTTCGGCGCCTATGTCCGAATTGCTCAAGGCGGTCGACTTCAACCGCTTGAGCGATCAGCTCGCGACCCGGGATATTGGCAAACGCGGAGAGATTTTCCACGACATTCCATTGGGACCAATTCCCGCCCTGGACAAGGCTTCTGGAAGCCCCCACGAAACGGCGATTGTGAAGATTGCCCATGTGAAGAAGGGGCGTAGCATTCCTCCGCACGGGCACAGCAACATGGTCTCCGCATTTCTCTGTGTTTCCGGCGAGTTCGAGGTGCAACTCTTCGACCGGCTCGAGCAAACGGACAAGGACATGGTCGTTCGACAAACGGTTGACGAAAAATCGGCAACCGCCGGCAGCTGGTCGAGCATTTCGGATTACCGCAACAACATCCATTGGCTGAAGGCGAAATCGGACGATTGCTTCTTGTTTACGGCAAAGCTGATCCGTCTCGAGAAGGGCAAGGAGTTTCGCGGCCGGATCAACGTCAACCTGAAAGACGCAAAGCAGCTTGGCTCGCAAACCTGGCGAGCACCGGTTATCACGGGGCGTGAAGCGGCCGCACTCTATTAACTCCCAAACGAAGTTCGCTGAACGATCGGTTCGCTGAGCTCTCTCGCTATTTCTGCCCGTTATCGATCTGCGATGTCTGCTCGATCCACTTACGCAGGACGTCGAGTTTGTCGGCTTCCCATTGCTCCCTTTCCATGATGGTGCCGTGGGACCCTTCCGTGATGGGAACAAATTCAGTGTCGACGCGTAGGTAGAGCGAAACCGGTTTGTATGCTACGTTTGGAGAAGCGGAGTGGATATGGAGGCAGCCTACTTCGCCCACCTGTACGATTCTTTTTGATTGTGTGGCAAGGGTTGATTCGACGGAGACGCTGCTGGGCATGGCTAGGGGACGACAGTAATCTTGCCTTTTCCAGTTGGCGGTTGCCGGGAATGAGCCCTGGTAGCGTTTGTTGTGGATCATGTTGCCGAGTTGCTCTTCGACTTTTGCAAACGCGGCTGCCTGCTCTGCATTGGGGCGCCGCCGTTTGACATCGGCGCGTTGGAGGAAGTTGTCGTGCGGGGTGTCCAGGAAGAGCAAGGTAACGGCGAAGGCCGAGCTGCTGGTTAGCAGCAGGCATGTGATAAGGCCGAACGTGATTGCGCGGTAACGATTGATTGGGACTCGCCCCTTCCGTTCGCGTGAAATTGACAACGCGGGGATAATCCATTGACGGCGCGTACAAGTCAACGTTGATGTGGAGTGCGTGCTTAGGAATGCCAGCATGGTTCGAGGCTTTGTATCTGCCGTTGCCATACATCGCATTTTCCCTTCTTTTTGCGAAAACTTTTTGCGAAAAATCCTCCAAGAAACGGATTTGTTCTAAGAATTAGCAGCCCCGCAGCGTCTAACGAGTGCGCGGCTCGGTGCATAGCTGAGGGCGTTTGTGTGGCTCGCCGGTGGTCTTGCCGTTGCGACCGTATCCGCCGCCGCAGTATTCTGATGCCCCTGCAAAGGGGGCTAAAGTTAATTCTCTATTCTTGGGGTAATTCAAATATGAAGATTGGGATCTCAGTTCGGTATCACGCATGTCTGTTGCTCACTCTGGCGGTGCTGGTCCCTTGTGCGGTTGTCGGCGCGGCCGAATCGAAGCAAGAGGTCGAGAAGTATCCTGACGGCAAGACCAAGGCCACGTATTCGGTCAACAGTAAAGGCGTCCGTGATGGGGCGTTCCAGGAGTTTTACGAAGATGGTTCCACCGTCAAGGTTCAGGGGACGTATCAAGCTGGCAAGCTGCGGGGGCTCTATCAGGAGTTTCATCCAAACGGCAAGGCCAAGCTGAAGGTGATGTACAAGAAAGGAGTCCGTTCGGGCAAGTATTCCGAACACGGCGAAGACGGCTTGCCGACGATTAGTGGTTCCTACCGAGATGGCAAACTGCACGGGGCTCGCAAACGACTCGATGGCCGCGCGACCCTGAGTGAAGAGATCTGGGCCAGCGGTGTGCTCATTCTTCCCAAGTCACCTGCCTATCTAAAAAAACAGCTAAAGGCAATCAGTAAAGCAAGTATCAAGACGGTTGGCGAGATTCCGCCAACCACGCCAGAGATTGTACCCCGTGTGAATGAGCCGACGCTGCATGCCCATCGCGAGGCGGCCTTGCGGCGGCTAATGATGTACCGCTG
>CAYLRE010000413.1:0-3583 GCA_964385715.1 uncultured Planctomycetaceae bacterium | reverse complement strand
CACGGAAGTGGCACGGCTGTTGGGACTCGATATCGCAGGTATCGACCTTCTCTTCGACGGAGATCACTACCGTATCTGTGAGGCTAATTCCTCCCCCGGTTTCCAAGGCATGGAGGATTGCCTGCCGGTGAGCATGCCGCATGAGGTCTTCTCGTTTATTGCCGTCCGACTTGGCAAGCTGGAATACCTTTCAAAGGCCAATCAGGAAGTACTCGCTGGCCCGAATGTTGCCTCCGAGACACGTCCCCTGCAGGCAGTCGAAAGAGAATTGGATAAGGTCGAAGAGGCCGTAGCTGGTGTCGATGACGCCGACGCCTTAAGCCGCCCGAAGTAGCTGAAGAATATCGGGTTCTAGAGTGGCGACGCCCTCAATAAATTGTTCTACCAGCGTGCAATATGGGGTGCTAAAGGTCGCCGTAACTGGCGGCCTTTTTTCATGCGCCAAAAGCTCCCACCTGACCATTACGGCACTCGTTCCAGCGACAGCTGATACCAAGCCTCAGGGAGATCCAGCGAGTCCCACGCCGCTTTACTTCTCTCTTAACAAGCGAGCGGAATTCGCTGGCCCGCCAAGACACCTTAACCGAGGCCCTTAACCGAGGCCCTTCCCGAGTTCCCTAAAGGGAGTGGTTCTGATCAATTGATCTTCCGCTACCTGCACCCTCGTTTTGCCGACCGAGTGAAGATTGACTTCAAACGTCGCCTGGCTTTGCGGTAGCACTTGGCTCGAATCTAGCGACAGTCGTGCCGGTGAGAGTGACTGCCATCCCAAGAGAGGCCATACGGTTTTTTGAAGCGAGATTGGCTATTCCCGAAGAATGGGATATTGAGCCTGCTACGCTTGAGCTATAGAGCCAAGTCAACAATCGGCAGATGCCAATTAGAAAATTCACACAAGCCGCAGCCGGCACTCGTTGGCCTAGCAGGGCGATTTTGATCCCTTTTTCGAGGATGACCTGCTGCGACGACGCCAGCTATTCGAATTCACCTTGCCAAATCACGTGAGAATAGCTCATATCTAGTTGATCTGGCTCCGAACGCGGGCCGATCTCTGGAGTGTCGCGCGAGGCACACACTCAAACACTCGTGCCGCTGAGCCGGACGAGCTACGAAGAACATGAGGCGACGGCGATGGATGCAAGAATCGTATTTGTGGACTGTGGAGGACATTGTGGCTGTTCTTGTCGGTATTTTTTGCAACAACATAGTGGACGAGAAATCGAAGTACATTCGTTCGAGCCAACGCCTGCCCTGTGGCCGCACTACAGCGATCTCCCCGTGACGCTGCACAAGGCGGCCGCGTGGATCGACGAATCCCCCAGAGACTTTTACATGAGCACCACCGAGTTCCTCGAAGGTGGTTCCCTGGATGCCAATAAGACCACCGGCGGATTGAACAGAACTCCCGTCCAGGTCGAATGCATTGATCTTTCGAAATGGCTACTCGAAAGGTACGAAAGCTGGGGCGATAGCGAAATCCATCTCAAGCTGGACTGCGAAGGCGCCGAGTATCCACTCCTGGAAAAATTGATCGAGACAAATGCTTTGCAGCGCATCAATCGACTTTATGTTGACTGGCACTGGCATAAAATTGGCATGCCACAAGCGGCGCACGAAGACATGCTGCGAAAACTGATTCTCAACAAGAAACATTTCGAGACCTGGCCGGAAATCTTTACGCCCGAGTACTGCAAACTGACTCCGCAGGTTCGGTACAAGTTGGTAAAGAAACAGGCAATCTGAACTACCCCCCGAGAAACCAAGCGAAAAGGCAACCCATGAATACATTCGACGCCATCTACCAGCGCCGTGCCGTCAAGCACTACGATCCCGAGCACGAGTTCAGCGAAGACGAGATTCAAAAACTAATGGAAGCGGCTATTCAATCGCCTACTTCCTTCAACATGCAAAATTGGCGTTTCGTACTCGTGCGCGACAAAGATCTACGCCAGCAGATTCGCGCCGCCGCCAGCGATCAAGCACACGTGACCGAAGCCTCGCTTTTGATCGTAATGACCGCCGACGTCAAAGCGTGGGAAAAATCGCCCCAGCGGTACTGGCGCGAGGCTCCGCCCGAAGTCGCCGAACTACTCGTCAACTGGATGGGCCCGTTCTACTCCGGCAAAGACCAGCTTCAGCGAGACGAGGCGATGCGATCATGCGGCATCGCAGGACAGACGATCATGCTCGCCGCTAAAGCGATGGGCTACGATTCCTGCCCCATGATTGGTTTTGACGCCGAACAGGTCGCCAAGTTGATCAATATTCCGGATGATCATGTCGTCAGCTTCATGATCGCGGTCGGCAAAGCGACCAAGCCCGCCTGGCCGAAGCCAGGTCAGCTCCCGCTCGACGAAGTCATCGTCCACGACAAGTTCGCATAGCCCGTCGTCTACGAGCGATCTATCCGCGATGCGGCCATGAATGCCCCGGCCACGTCGTTCCTAGCGCCGAATCCGCCGAACCGAGCCGGCAGAAAAACCTGGGTTCTGCAATAGGGCCGCGCGCGTGGCGTCTTCGCTCGTACTTCCATGCACCACGACCCAACGTGGCGGCTGTGGATTGCCGAGATTGGGATAGAGCGTGACTTCCCAGCGCCGACCGCTAACGGGCACCGGCACTGCCTGCGCCCGCTGCTGTTGCAGGCGCAGCTCGGCAACCTGACGCTGAAGCTTGTCGTTCTGCTGACGCATGGCCGCCATGGCTTCGAGCAAGTAGGCTTGGTTCTCACGTTCTTCGTAATCCTTCTGCACAGCCAGCCAAGAATCCCAGCCGGCCTTGAGCAGCTTTCGATCGTCGTCCGAGAACACGAAGAAGGGAATCGTGTACTCGTCGCCGTTGGCGACCTCTAGGATGACGCCGTCCACGCGAAACGTCCGCGGTTTCGCCCCTTGCCTTCGCAGCCAGGCGTTCATCGCGCTGCGGTTCGGCACATCGTCATCCTCGAAGTGATCGATGACCTTCGGCAACAGCTCACGGTAGATCTCCGGCAGATTATTGAATCGCCGATCATTGACATACATCCTGCCGCGTCGTCTCTGCACGGTAACATCGGTGCGAGCAAAGTCGACCACGCGACCGACGAGTTTTAAGCCACTCTTGGTCGTCCATGCCTGAGGGCCGTTCATGTTCTTATCCCGCGCGGCCTGGGCCTCTTTCGTCTCAAGGTACTTCTGATCTTCCTCGGAGAGATCGGCGATCTTGACCGAACCGAGTTCCTTGTCCGCCCGTTGCAACACGACGTTTTCGTCGTCGAAGCCAATTAAGTCGGCCTCGATCGAGTAGTTGCCGCTTCCGTCGGTCCACTCTCGTGCGGTGGCCGACTCTTGACTGAGAAGTATCGCGGCCGCTACGGCCAACATCACCAAAAACCGGGAACCACGGTTAGGCAAGAACATGCGGAATTCTCCTGATTTGACCAGACTTCGATTCGCCAGGTGCGCCCCCGCTGAACAGAACCTGCGGAGCGGGCTGTCGCCGGCAGACTCGAGGCGGATTTTCGTGAATGTGCCGCTCGGTCCTGCTACCATATATCTTAGAGGCCAATCCCCCGCAGGGCACGTCACTGCCCCCGATCAATCCG
>CAYLRE010000412.1:0-3607 GCA_964385715.1 uncultured Planctomycetaceae bacterium | reverse complement strand
CGGCGAGCGCCATAAACGAATGTTTCTGCAACGTCTCTATCCGATCTTGTACCGCATCGGTCTCGTCGCTTTCGGCGGCGGATGCGTGATCGGCATTGTCTATTCTTTGCAGACGAGTGGTCGCCCGCCGAGCATCAGCCTGACCGCCCCGCATGTACGCTACATTCAATCGCTCGCGGAGCGACGCGACTACGAGAGTGCAGCTGCTCAAATTCTTGTAGCGCAGGAGTTGACGTCCAGCTATCAAGTGGTTCCGGGGCTCGAGCCGGCTTTTTACGGAGCCGTCGCGGTGGAGCTTTTGGAGCGTGAGGAAAAGCATCTCGCCGACAAGCACTTCGGCAGATTGCTCGAAGCGATCGCGCACTTGCCGAGTATTCCTCATGATGACAAGGTGCTTGTCGATGCCCTGGCGGTAGCGGCGGAGAAGTCGACCTATTGGTTTGAACAACAGCAAAACCCGCGGAGCATGGAGAACCAGATCAAACTGCTCAACGACGTCGCCTGGATTCGTGCTACGCATCCCGACGCTTCGTTTCGCGATGGCGCGCAGGCAGTTCGGCTGGCCACGAATGTCAACGACATGTTGCGAGGGCAGAATGTCTCCGTTCTCGATACACTTGCCGCGGCGCAAGCCGAAATCGGAGAATGGCGGCGTGCCGCGAACACCTTGCGAAAAGCCGTGGGTCGTGCCGAGGCGACGAGCGTTCCCGCGGCGGTCGTTGCCGATATGAAAAAGCGGCTCTCTCTCTACGAAGCTCAGAAGCCGTATCGCGATCCGGGTATGAAGTCAGGGAAAGCGGACTAGTGGCTGCTGGGTGGTGGTGATTGACGGAAGCTTCACCTGGGTGCCACTGCTGGCTTGCCCAGCAGTGGATTCTAGAGTCTGCGTTTTACCACGCTGCCCGTCCACTACATCAGCGAATTGATCAGGTCGATGTACTGAAGGGCCATGCGGAAGATGATCGCGATGATCAATGCCGCGATGCCGATCCAGATGATCGTGATACCGATGACCGACAGCCGCTTGACCCCCTCGCGGGCTTGTTCCTGCAGTTGATCCGCTTCATGCAGCAGTGACTCGGCCAGCGTTCCGGCCTGCTCGCCGACATCGACGGTGGCCAGAAACTCAGGCGGAAACTGGCAGGTCGCCGCGAGTGCCTCGGAGACGGTTTGTCCGCGGCCCACGATATCTTCCGCCTGAAGGGCGTGCTGTTGGAAGACGTCGCTGCCGGTTCCGCGAAAAGCGAACGGCAGAGCGCGGCGAACGTCCAGGCCGGCTTCCAGCGACAAACCGAGAGCCCAAGCGAACCGCGAAAGCAGAATTGCTTGCAGACAGTCGCCGACGACGGGGGCTTCGAGCAACCACTGTTGAACCTTGCCGCTGCGGACCGTGTCGCTGCTGATGAACTTGTAGATGCCGTAGCCGCACCCGACTAACGCCGCGACGATTGCCATGTAGATTAGCAGGCCGCTTGTACCTTGGAGTCCAAAACCGAGCGGGTCGTACGGTTCGCCGTTCGCACTATTGCCGAAAATGCCGGTAATCCAAATCAAGAATCCAACGATCGCGATCGCGGCGCAAAGTTGAATCAGTGGCCAACGCAGTGCGGCGCGGAACGAGCGCTTTAGCTCCAGTTGATGTTCGTACTGTTCAGCTAGCCGGCGAAGGATGTCGGGAAGCCGTCCAGTGGCGTCGCCAAGCGAAACCAGTTCGCGGAACAGTGGCGGAAAGGCATCGCCGGTTCGCTCCAGCGCCTGAGAGAACGTATTCCCGCGAGCCACGCGATCACTGATCTCGGCAATGGCCGGCCGATAGCGAGGATTCGTCCGCCCAATCTCATCATTCCACGCCTTGCGGACCTCGATGCCGGCGGAGAGCGATGTGGCCATTCGCCGGGACAGATCGGCGAGTGCCTTGGTGGGAATACGAGTGGCGATGACGGACCTCACAGGAATCACGGCAGTGGCGAAACTCGGATCTCTTGGGACGGCAAAGACACGGACTCCAAAAGCCCCGCCGTCTATTCTAATCGCGCGTGGGCCGTCTGCCCTATGTCGGTGGGGGGAGTGGGAGCGATCCGGCGGCCGCCGCCTGCCGCCTTTCTGGCCCGACCCCGTTACTTGTCTGGCCGGACCCCGTTACCTTTCAAGCCGGAAGAGAACCCGAAATCCGCACATTCGCGCCCCCGCCGACAACCGTCCCGGTCTCTGCTACAATACCGCGTTTTCACGGCGGCCCTAGGAAGCATGGCGGCCCATGGAAACAGATGGCCGGCCGGACTGGATTGCCAGCATGGAGAAGTTCAAAACGATTGCCATCGTAGGTGTCGGGCTGCTGGGCGGCTCGGTCGGCTTGGCCGTGCGAAAGCGAAAGCTGGCCAGCGAGGTGATCGGCATAGGACGACGCCAGGCGAGTCTGAAGAAGGCCAAGGCCAAAGGCGCGATCACGCGCAGTACGGTCGACCTAGCCCGTGGTGTGGCGGATGCGGATTTGGTCGTGGTGGCCACGCCTGTGGCCCAGGTGGCCGATCACGTGGCGGAGGTCGCCCAGTTAGTTTCACCCGGCACCTTGGTCACGGATGTCGGCAGTACGAAAACGGAGATCGTCGCGGCGCTCAAGGGACGCGTGCCGAAGGGAGTCCATTTTATTGGTTCCCATCCGCTGGCCGGCGGAACGGAAGCAGGATGCGAGAACGCGGCGGCCGATTTGTTCGTGGGTCGTCCGGTGGTGATCACGCCCTCGCGAACGACTTCGACGGAACAGAAAGAACGACTCAGCCAGTTTTGGAAATCGCTCGGCGGTGAACTGTTCGAGATGACGCCCCAGCGGCACGATCGCGCGGTGGCAACGACCAGTCATCTGACGCACCTGGTGGCGTCTGCCTTGGCGGCGACCACTTCGGACGACGACCTACCACTGACGTCGACCGGCTGGTTCGACACCACGCGCGTGGCTAGCGGAGACGTGGAACTCTGGCAACAGATTGTGGAGAGCAACCAGGCGCCGATCGCCAAGTCGCTCGAAAAGTTTGAAAAGGTTATTAGCAAGTTACGACAAGCCGTGGAGCAAGGCGATCGACGGCGAATAGGGCGTCTCCTGGAGGAGGCGAAACGGAAAAGAGATGCTGTGGGAAATTGATATCTACCCCCGCGAAGGTCAAACCGATCGACAGTCGGCGGGCATCAAGCACGAAGCGGCCGATCTCGGCTGGAACGATCTTCGCCTCACCGCGGCGCACGGCTACTTGCTCGAAGGCAAGGTCGACCGCGAACAGGCCGAAGCCGTCGCTCGGGCGCTGCTGGCCGATGGCGTGGTGGAACGAACCGTGGTCGCCCCGATTGGCGACGCGGCCTTGGCCGAAGCTCCTGCCGCGGACATGACGGCCCTACACGTGATGCCCAAGCCGGGCGTGATGGACCCGGTCGCCCAGAGTGCCCTGGCGGCGATCGAAGACCTGGAGATCCCGGTCAGCACCGTCCGCACACTTCGCAAGTATTGGGTTGCCGGACTGGGTGACGAAGAGTTGGAGCGGCTTTCCAACAAGGTGCTCGCCAACGACGCGATTGAACAGGTCATCTCCGGACCGCTCGATCTCGATCGACTCGA
>CAYLRE010000411.1:0-3625 GCA_964385715.1 uncultured Planctomycetaceae bacterium | reverse complement strand
ATTACATCAACTGGAAACGACCTCCTGGACGTCAATAGCGTCGATCTCGACGGCTACTTGGAGGTCGATCTGGAAGCGAATTACACGCCCGACCTGTGGACGCCGAATCACGTGGGCGACTATTTCAGCGTACTGCAGTCGTCAACCGATCTCTCTGCAGATGACGTCTTTCGGACTCCGAACATCGAGGATTCCGATGAGTTTGCCTGGCGAATCATTTACGATCGAGACGACAAGACCGTCGATTCTGAGCTAGGCGACACGATGGCTCAGCCGTGGATCGGCAACGGCAAGAATGAGGTTATTCTGATTCCGGTCGACGTTGGCTCCATCGTGATTGTGGATGATGAAATCGTTGTCGACAAGAACGCCGACGACCACTTCCGCGTTGAGGCGGAAGGGACAGCATCTCAGGGATCCTGGTACTCCATCCTTTCACACTCCTCGACAACCGCCCCGCCCTACGCTTACGAGAACGACGCCGTTGGGGCGTTAAGCGGACGAGATCCCAGTCACGGAGCGGGCCACGACGACGATAACGACTACTCTGGCTATGCCGAATGGGAGCTGACAGGCTTGACTCCTGGCAGTACGCAGGAAGTCTACATAACGTATCCCGACAACGAGCGGAATTCCATGTCCGCGGTTCACGGCTGGAACGCCGGAGTCACCTACACCATTTACGATGGCGATACGGTACTCGACACGATCGCGTCATACGATCAGGACCATCGCCCGGATGATTTGGTGTACGAGAATTTCCCGTGGGAACGACTAGGCACCTACCAGACGCAAACTGGGTCGATTGTGGTTCGCTTGGAAGGACCTCATGATATCGGCGGAGTTCCCGGTAAGATCTGGGACCTTGAACCACGCATCGCGGATGCGGCGATGGCGATCGAAGTTACCGACTTTGTACCAACACCAAATGACGGCAACGGCCCGGGCCGTGTCCGACTCAATAACGATCATCCCGGTGCTGCTGGGGAGTTTCCGTCCGCGTACATCAGTTCGGAGCTAGGCGTGCGCTACGCCGACGGGCAAATTGCAATCCCCATTGCCGGCGGCATCAACTCCAACGCCCACGGGCAGCCGTGGAACGACACCTCGCAGTGGACGAACAAAGGGGAGCTCTCGGATCCCGACAGTGGTAATGGCGTCGCCGCATCCCAGGCGCCTCGTCTGCGGGAGCTCACTCCGACGACGATCGTAATGTCAAGCGGCGAGAGAACGCAATTCTTCGATCTGGTCAGCGGCACATGGACACCGCGCTACTTTGCCCAAGATGAGCTGACCCACGTCGATGGCTCTGATGAGTTCTTGTTGGTCGACACATTCGGAAGTGAGTCCGTCTTCCACGATTTCGACGTTGCTGACGAGCTCCAAGGGCGTCTCAAAAGTCATACGGACGGCGGAGACAACGCCAGCACGACAACCTATGACGTTGACGGTCGCATCTCAACGGTGACACGTGAGACCACAGTCGACAGTGTCACATACTACGAGAAGTATACCCACACTTACGTCGCTAGTGGCGACAACGAAGGCAAGAAGGAAAAGGTCAAGTTGGAGCGCAAGGAAGGCGCCGGCTCCTGGGAAACTGTTCGTAGCACGAAGTACACCTACTACGACTCGACCGACACCTACGGCAACATCGGCGACGTCAAGCTCGTGGAGACGCTCGACGCCTCTGACAACGAGATCAACACCAAGTACTTCCGTTACTACACCGAGGGAGAATCCGGTGGCAATGTTTACGATTTGAAGTACTCTTTCACGCCGCAATCTTACGATCGCCTAAAGGACGCCTACGCGACTCCTGACACTGCGACCGACGCTCAGGTAGCGCCTTACGCGGACACGTATCTTGAATACGACAAGCAGGGCCGCGTCACCAAGATTATCCAGGCTCGCGAAGGTTCAACGACTGGCTCCGGCACCGGCGCGCTTGCCGACCAGGGTGTCTATACA
The DNA here is from genome assembly GCA_964385715.1 of uncultured Planctomycetaceae bacterium. Lineage (GTDB taxonomy): Bacteria > Planctomycetota > Planctomycetia > Pirellulales > UBA7805 > MB-PLM-2. The sequence goes on along the minus strand of CAYLRE010000411.1, from coordinate 1,654 downwards.
TACGAGTACTACACCAGTGCCAACGACGACGGTGTCAATAAGTGGAAAACACGTACCACGGAAACGCTTCCTGACGGCAACCAGAAGATTGTCTATGCCAACAGCAATGGCCAGACGATGCTCGACGTCTTCCGAGAAGATCCCGGTGGAACTGAGAAAGACTGGATCACCTTCTTCAAGTACGACGACGATGGCCGAATTGTCCTTAAAGCCAATCCATCGGCGGTTACCGGCTTTGATGAGAGCAAGGCAGATCTCCTAAACGAATCGGCCGGCAATTATCAGTACCTGGCCGATAGCGCTGGACTGATCAACGTCTCGACGTACTACACGACGACGACTGCAACAACGATGACTGCCGGTGGGGTCGCCGGATATCTTTGGAAACGAGGTATCAAGAACGGAGAAACCGGAACGGAAGTCCCGCAGAGTGAAATCAACTATATCGAACGAGTTGGAACTTACGACGCGGGGACCGATGATGACAGAAAGGTCTACTTTACGGATACCCTCAAGGCCTACAGTGACACCGGGGGTAAAGATGCCCAGATCACGAGCTACGACTACACGTTCTTCAGCGGAACGACCCAAGTCGAGTCGATTACCACGACACTGCCAGTTGTCTCGACTGGAGATAACGGCTCGGGCGCTACCGTTACAACATCTGCCTATAACGACGATCAAGCCCGCCCCATCTGGCTCAAGGATGCGGACGGCTTCTTGACATACCTCGAATACGATCCTGCCACGGGCGAGGAAACCAAGCGGATCGTCGATGTCGACACGACCGAGACGAGCGATTTCGACAACCTGCCCTCAGGTTGGAGCACTCCGGCCGGAGGCGGGTTGCATCTCATTACGCTACGGGAACTCGACGGAATGGGACGTGCGACGAAGGTGACCGCGCCCAACGGCAAGGTTACCTACACCGTCTACAAGGACGCCGACCATGAGATCCGCACGTACGAGGGCTGGACTGGAACCAGCGCTGCGATGCCGACGAAAGTTGAGATCGACAACTACGCGGACGGCTACACCGATACCATCATTATGTCCGCTGCACCGAATCACTCCGGTGGCGCTCCGACAGGCACTGAATCCATCAGCAACATTGAGAAGCTGACTCGCTCGCACCGCAGCAACGCGGGACAGGTAACGCACGTCGACACGTACTACGACTACACGGGCCTTACCTACCCGAGCGCCGGCACCGAGGGCACGCATTTCCTGCGGGCTGAAGTCGAGCACGACGACCGAGGTCGCAAAACGCGGTCCGAAACGCCGGATGGTACGATCAAACGCACCGTTTACGATTCCCTGGGTCGTGTGAAAAGCGTCTGGATTGGCACAGACGATACGCCTTTGAGCGGAACCTGGTCGCCCAGTAATCCCGCCGACATGGAGAAGATTGAAGGCAACCTCTATGACGATACGGATGATGACGGCGATAGCGACGTTGGTGATGGAAACTTGTCCCGCAAGACAACCTATGCCGACGGTTCGACTTCATACGTAACCAAGCACCAATACGATTTCCGCAATCGCAGGACTGACAGCCGAGGGCCCGATGGGATTGCCATCAAGAACACGTATGACAATTTAGGCAAGGTCACCCAGAAGGACACCTACGCCGACGCCGATACTGACTTTGTTA
>CAYLRE010000410.1:0-3692 GCA_964385715.1 uncultured Planctomycetaceae bacterium | reverse complement strand
CCTTCCGGCGAAACCACCGCACCAGCCGCAGCCGTACCCGTTGGGTCACTGCTGCAAGATCTGAAGCAGTCAGAGGCCGGGCCGCGTGAAACGTCACGCCGCTGCCATCGGTGGACCGCTCGAACACCCCGTACTCGGGCTGCGATGCTTGCCGATGCCACGGCGCTATTGCGCGTAATCGCCGCCCCCGATCTTCCCGAGGGATTCGTGGCGATTGATACGCGGCTGGGGCCGGGGGTACTGGGGGCTTCAGCCGGGGCGGGGTTTCGCACTGCGGAAGCCGTGGGGGAGAGATTCGGCCGGCCGGCCGTTTTGATCGACTTGGACAAATTCGCCACTTTGCCGGCCGACTTTGCGCCCGTTGTGATCGCGGAAACCGTGATCCACGAAGCCGCTCACATGCTTCTCGCCGAAGAAACGCTGAGCGTTGAAGACATCGCGGCTGCGATTCGCGCGCGGCAGCCGGCCGGCTTGAAGAGTGCGCTCGCCGTCGCCCGTGAGCAATGCCCACGGTGGGCCGCGGCGCTGTGGCTCCTGACGAGCCTCGCTATGCGATACCGACCGCGGGCGCGAACCGACTTCCTTCATTGTCTCTGATGCGATCTGGAAGCCTACGGCTACGATTTGTCGGCCGTAGCAGACGTTTGTGGCGTCGTGACTGAAGAAGCCTCTATTCGCTCTCTTCTGGCTACCGGGGGGCTTTGCACGCTCTTGCTACGCGAGCGGTTGCCGGCCGAAGAAGCCCGCGCGGTGTTGATTTCGGCGGCTGGGTAGCCACTCCCACCGCGCGGGGGATATGCTGACGTTCCGAGTCTGAATGCGGTTACGAGAACAGCGATAAGTCAAAAGAGGTTTGGGTTTATGTGTGCATGGCGGGTTGCAAGCAGAGGGCCGTCCGCGGAAGTGCCCGTCAATCTCCCGCAAGTCACCGTGCGGCGCGCGTCGTTTGCATACAACAAACATCTGCGGGATGCCGCAAGGCTGGACGACTTCCAGAAAGTCACTTTTCACATTGATGACGACGAGCACCGGATCGGCCTAAGGTTTCACAACAACGAGCGCGACGAGAACGCTTATGCCGTTCATTTCGACGGTGGCTCCTCTGGCAGAAAGGGCCAAACAGTCAGGACAAAACGAATCTACGCAACACAGTGCAATCACATCATCAACTCAACTCCGTGGTTAAAAAAAATCAGCCAATTAGAAGACCCCGCGTTTCGCCGCTTCATTGCGCGGCTTGATGAGCGGGAAAATCTTTGGATTCTACAACTCCGGCCGTCGTTTGAGAGGAAGGCAAAAACACCCGACGAAATCCCATCCGATTTATGCGGCATCTATCGGTATGTGCACAAAGATGAAGTCGTGTATATCGGCCAAGGGCAAATCCGCTCCCGTGCGCGAGACGGCGTTCGTGATCAGTGGGATTTCGATTGGATCGAATACTCGATAATTGAACCGGAAGAGGCCCGATTCCGATGGGAGAAGGAATGGCTTGATCTTTATGAGCAACGGTACTCCAAACTGCCGCGATATAACCGCGTGTCAGGAAAGCGAGTCTGATTGATCGTCGGTCACTGCGGGTTCTTCTTGCCGACCAGCCGAGCCAGCACGGCCGCACGCTCGTCGTCGGTACCCGGCAGTTGAGCGACGAGAGCCACCATGCGGGGCAGTTCGTCACGCCGTTTGGCGTTTTCGGTGCAACCGTTGGTGCAACGGTCGACAAGGCGTGCCGTAAGTGCTTTACTTTCAGAAGTTAGAACTACAGCACTTCCGCCTCCGGAGCTGAAGGTTACAGGTTCGATCCCTGTCGGGAGTATTTCAGGAGAAGTTGCGGCTGTCTTGATCGGGGGCCTGCGGGCGATCAACCGCCGGCGGATTTGAGACGCCCCAAATCCCGAGGTGTGATTTGGATCACGATTTCGAACCCTTCGCCGAGGGAATGGGTTTGGGTGGGAATTGTGGATCGGAGGAGGCCATGGCCCGCGAACAATGTGAACTCGAAATGGTTCCATTCCGGACGTCACAACACCGAGTAATGGTCGCGTGAACCATGCAGAACTCGTGCGACCACGATTCCGTCGTTGGTCGGCCGAAAGAAGATCACGTAACTACCGACTGAGAAACTTCGATACTCGCCAGTGGCGAACTCGGTTCGCAGTTGTCCCATCTCAGGGTGAGTCGCCAGCGTTTCGCACGTTGCGAACACGGCATCAAGGAATGCGTCGCCTCGTCGGTCGCTGCCGCTTTCTCTGGCGATATAGGCTGCAATCTCCAGCAGGTCTCGGCGTGCGTCGCGCGACAATTCCAGTCGCGGCATGAGCGGCTCCCCCACTACCGCGCCTGAAGATGTCGCCGGAGAGCGGTCTTCATCTCGCTGAGATCGAACGGCACGGTTTCGCCACGATCGATCTGCTCGATACCGTGGTTGACGTCCTCGATCAACTTCTCGCGACGCCGCAAAAGGTTCACCGCGTCGTCGAGAGCTTCGTCACGGTCGTGATAGACACCGGCGGAAACGGCACGAGCGAGAAACTGCTCGTTCTCGGGCGACAGGCCGCTACTCATGGAGAAGCTCTCGGGGTTCAGGAATCGGGCGACAACTTCGCAAAGTATACAGGCGTCCATTCCGACGTCAAGCCCTTGGTGTGGTTTCCTGCGGCTACGCCGCGGCAACTTTCCCAATCCTCTGTGCCACCGAGGCCCTCGCGGGCGACCACCGCCGGCAGCCGCCCCACGCCGACGCCGTCCGCCCGCCGTTTTGCTGTAACGCCAAGTCGGTCGGCCGGGCCATTGGCGTGCCCATGGCGTCTGCACCACGAGAGCCGGCTACGAGCCGAGCAACTGCACGTCGGAGAGCAGTCGCCGCAGCAGGTCGCTGGCGTGGTTCGAGATCGACGATTTCATCGGTTGGGTCGCCCGAGAAGCCGCGGGGACGGCAAGAGATCGTCGGGCCATCGAGTTGATGATCAATAACGCCGGGTGACTTCCGCTTTTGCGGTTTTCTTCGGGTTACACTACGTCTGATCCCTGTCGAGGGCACGAGGGTACTTGGTTCGATTTTCGCTCCGGGGCATAGCACTGTGGAGTTTCTCTGGTTTCTTCTCATCGGATTGGCGGCAGGTTGGCTCGCGAGCCAGATCATGAAGGGGGGCGGCTCCGGGCTGGTCAGTGATTTGCTGATGGGCGTGATCGGCTCGATGCTCGGCGGGCTTCTGTTTGGCCTGCTCGGACTGTCGGCGACTAGCGCATTCGGCAACTTAGTTACAGCGACGGTCGGCGCGATCGTGCTGATCGCAGGCCTCCGCGCGATCAACCATCGACGACTCTGAAGCTGGCCGGGCAAAACCCGCTCCCATCCCCCAAAGTCGGCGTGGCCGCAGAATGGTTCGGGGGATCAGTGCTCGCCGCCGTGTCCGCCGTGCGAGCAGACATGCCTGCCTGCCGCTTTCCCTGCGAGCTTTGCAAAAGCGGCCGGGTCGATCGCCTTCACCTGCCCGAGAAAAGCGTCGACGTCGATCCGCCGCCCACCGCGCCAGGTGCCCTGCACCTTCAAAGGAGAGGACGGTCAACGGCACTTTCGCAAGCGTCTCACCTGCCAGGAACAGCCGAAGTGTTGGCTTCTGCTCCCTGTTGCGGACAAGTCGCGGACTCACCCGCCTCGTGAACGGCAGAAAAAGGGGAGAACGAGCGGA
>CAYLRE010000409.1:0-3695 GCA_964385715.1 uncultured Planctomycetaceae bacterium | reverse complement strand
CGATGGCCAAGGCCTTCAAGGCCATGTTCAACAGCGCGGTGATCTCGGTGATGGCGAGCGAGCGCTCGTGTGGATTGATGGACGTTTCAGCCACGTTCTGGGCCCAGGCCTGTACGCCTACTGGAACGACTGCCGCGATGTCCGCATCGAGATCGTAGATGCGTCCGTGGTGCGCTTCGAACACAAGGACCTCAAGGTCATTGTCGATTCGGAGATGGCTGCGCGGCTGCTCGATGTCTGCGAGGTGCAGCGCAACCACGTTGGTGTGCTGTTCTACAACGGTCGCTACATCGAGACCTTGGAGCCTGGTCTGTATGCCTTTTGGCGCAAGACGCGGGACGCCAAGGTCGTTGAGATCGACACGCGTGAGACCATGATCGACGTGGGTGGTCAAGACATCATGACCGCCGATAAGGTAACGCTGCGGTTGAACGCCGTGGTTGCGTATCGCATTGTCGATGCCGTGAAGGTGGTGACCAAGGCGGACGATCCTCGGCAGGCGCTGTATCGCGAGACGCAGTTGGCATTGCGAGCGTCTGTTGGTGCACGCGATCTCGACACGCTGCTCGGCGACAAGGACGGGTTGGCAAGCGAGGTCGAGGAGCAGGTTCGCGAGCGCGCGTCGACGTTGGGTCTGGACGTTGTTACGGTAGGTATCCGCGACGTGATCCTGCCAGGCGAGATGAAGGACCTGATGAACAAGGTGACCGAGGCCAAGAAGGCGGCCGAGGCCAACTTGATCGCACGCCGCGAAGAGACGGCTGCTATGCGCAGCCAGGCCAACACGGCCAAGCTGCTTGAGAGCAACGCGACTTTGATGCGTATCCGGGAACTGGAGGTCCTGGAGAAGATCGCCGCGAAGTCCGACCTCAAGGTTGTCTTGGGCGAAAAGGGGCTGGCCGAACGGTTGGTGAACCTGCTCTAACGGGCGGAGGATCCGGTACTTGGTGCGCGAGAGCCCACCCGTCGCAAGGCGTGCACCGATATCGAGATGAAAACCGACAGCCTCGGTGCTGCTTGTGCGGTGCCGGGGCTGTTTTCTTGCGCAGTTGGCGTATGCCGAGGCCTTAGGTCCGGAACGCAGAGGCTCGATATCGGTTAGTAAAGAAATTTCTCTAAGCGCCGGCCTACTTAGGCGTCCAAGCGTTCGTGGCCGTATGCTGGCATGTCCGTCCTGGTCGTTTGTCGGGCGTTGCCGTGACTATTCAGAGTTTATATATAGGACCTGCGAATTGCCCACTAGGAGAGACTTCATAATGATTTCCTGCCACCGGAAGGCGATCTGGATTCTGGCTATTTCACTCGCGGCATGGCTGCCGCCGACCTATCCGCTCGCCGCGAGGGCCGATGATTCCCAGCAAACGGGATCGCTGGATCGCGTCGACCTGGAGCTGCGCGACGTGCGTTGGCAACTGCTTCCCAATCGCGTTGCTAAGGTAGCGACATCGCCCGATGGGCGAGTGTGGACGGTGCTCAACAAGGCGCCGGATGCACCTTTCCATTTTGTCGCCGAAACGAAGAAAATCGTTGAACGCGAGTTCTCCAAGCCGTCGCCACAGCTGTGCGATATTCAGCGTCTGTTCTTCGAGGCAGAGTCGTTTTCTGGGCCAGGCAATAAGAAGCTTCGCCGCGTGTGGGTCAGCTGCCGCCAAGGGCACGGCCAGCCCAACGTGCTAGTCGGCTACGATGGCAAGAGCTGGACGGAGCCTCATGAGTTCGATGGAAATGGCTACGACAGGACGTTGACGACATCGACGGGGATGATCCAACTGCAAGATGCGCTCGTGTTCGTGAACGTTTTGGGCGCCCATGTCTTTCGCGATGGCGTCTGGTCGCTCCAGGGTCTCATGCCATCGGTGGGACGTGGGACGAACCTAGGCGGCAAGAGCATCAAGGGCCTCGCGACGTGGGTTCTTGATGAAGGCCAGGAGCTAATCCTGTCCCCCCGACGCCCGAAGATGCACAAGTTCGGCGTTCGCCGTTCGATTTGGAAGTATCGCGGTGGCAGCTGGACCGAGATCAAGTTGCCTGAGTCGTATCGCGTCGAGGAAAGCGAATGTGCTCGCTTGGACGACTCGTTCGTATTCGCGCAGATCAAGCATACGCTTACGCGGATTGTCGACGGCAAGCGCATTCCCGGTACGATACGAACGGCCCTGATACGCCTGTCTACAGATGGGGAAGTCACAGAGCTCAGTAGCGACGAGATGCTTGAGGTCGGGCAGTACCGTGTCGAACCGGACTATCCTGTGTTCAACGACTCCGCGGGGCGGTTTTATGTAAACTGTCGCGACGTTAAGAAAAGATCCAAGAGCCTAAGAAAAGGCCTGATTGTTTACGCCGACGGCAAGGCTAGGTTCTATCCCGCCGGAAAGGGCATTGCCTCGCGGCTTCGGCTCGCAAGTATCCGCCCGATTGGCGAAGGATCGCTGGCGTGGGCACGGATATTCAAGCTAGTCCCCGAGGGTGAGTCACACGGTTTTCAGGCTCTGGCCGTACTTGTCGATTTGGATCGCATGGAGGTCGTCCATGAGCTGCCCCATGCCACCTTCAAATACACGTGCACGGCGGCGGACGGAACGGTTTTCGCCCACTACGGCAGACACGAGACGTGGGCGGCATTTCGGCCGGAAGCCGAAGAAGAACAAGAGGTTCTCGTCAGCGAACCGATTCGATTGCAAGGATCCCGCGGAGTTGCCATCGCAGGCGACGGGGGGATATGGCTAGCCGGCGGAGAACGTGGCCCGCAACGGTTCAATGGGCGTCGCTGGGAGCTCCCCTTTGCCACTTTTAGGGGCAACCGAATCATCCAGGAGTGGTCAGCGGCGCTCTGGATGGTGCCGGGCAATGATGATTACATGCTGTGCATGGCCGCGACAGCGCCACGCTACGCCATGAAAGGCTGGGCGCACGCTCAGGTGTTCCTTTTTAAAGGCAAGGAATTTCAGGTGGCGATGCCGCGGTTCATCGACACGGTGCGCAAACACCCCGAACTGATCGGCAAGGCGTTTGACGGCCCGCAAATGTTGAAGCCCTGGTTTGCGCGGAAGCCGGCAATGCCGGTAGAGAGTAGCGCCCGTACGGGCAAGTATGAGGCGATCGAAGTCCGTGGCGCCGGCGTGGTGATTACGAAACAAGGCGATATTTGGACAAATACGTTTGGGAAGGTCCGTGTTGCCGTCGGCGAGGAACAGGCTGACCTGACGCTACCGCTGGATCCGACGAAACGGGACGATCGGCAAGACGCGATCGTGTTGGACATGACTCTGATGCCGGGCGACGAGGACGTGTTTCTGCAAGTTAGCGATGGTCGAACCTATTTCGCGCGGCTTGAGAGTGGTGAGTTCGATTTAACGGAGGGCCCGAAGCTCGCACGTGGCGGGAACTGGAACGCCAGGAGCCCCTTTGCGATTCAAGATGGCGAGGGCGGTGTGTGGGTCATGCCGGAATCGGACAAGAAAGTCTCTCGTAGGCACGATCTTCCGCAGGAAGGCGAGACGGTTCGTCGCTATTTGTCTCTGGAAGAGTACGAAGATTTCTCCGACATCGGAGTACCGATCTTGGCCGACCCGAGCCATTCCAACAGGTACTCTGGAAGGAACAGTGCATCTCGCGCCGTGGCCTGGCGGTCCGCAGGCTGTCCGAGCCCGATGTCCATCGCCAGGTCGACGCCCGGGTGTCCGACCAGGTTCGGA
>CAYLRE010000408.1:0-3701 GCA_964385715.1 uncultured Planctomycetaceae bacterium | reverse complement strand
GAATGGTCTCGGTGGTCTTGCTGTCGTGGAAATTGATCGTGCACGGCACGCCGTCACCCACGTTCATTGTCGTAAGCATCGCCGCAAACTGCGCTGGGGTCAGCTCGACCTCAACGATCGGTAAATGACTGTCGGCGTGAATCCAGTCCTCGCCGAGGTCGTGCCGGTAACTCGCACCAAAAATGCGCAGTGCGATAAAGTCGTGATGTTCACGAACATGGCTCCCGAAGAAGCGGTCGCGCGTTCCATGGATGCGACTTATACCGATCACCCCAAATGCTGGGTGTGTGTAGTTTTCACCCCTGTCCTCGTACACTCCTGCCGCTGTCATCTTGTTTTGCGCGAGAGACCCCGTCCTTCAGGTCGGGGAGGGATAGCGCCCGCCGTTAGGCGGCCTCTGTTCTCGCTGCCTCCGTTTTCGTGAACGCTATCTTGGATTGAACGTAATAGCCGTAGCCGTCGGCACGCTGCGTGAGCGTGCAGTGGCGGTGGCTGATGCCTTGAATGACGCCTTCTGGCGTTTGGATGTTGAAGCTGCCGGTGGCGCGGACGGCCACGCGGCCAATGTGGGTGCCGGCCTTCTTGCCGGCACCAACCACCGCCCGGACATGATCGCCGGTCTGAAAGCCACGGACCTGTTTGTTCCGCATCAGGTAGCCACGGGGAAACCCGTGGCGTGTCAGGCGCGTTCGCTGGTAACTGCCACGGCCCGACGCCTTGATCGCCAGCACCGGGCGATTCCATCCCTTGACGGCTTCCACCGCGCCGACGCAGGCCGCGTCGAGCGCATGTCCCTTCGGGATACCAAGGCGTTGGCGGTTCCACTTGGTCTGCCCGCCGGTGCCAGTGACCACAGGAAGGCCCGTGGCCTTCAGGGCGCGAAACAGCGACCAGCGGGTGCTGTTCACCGCCGAGGCATCCCGAAGGCTGGGGCGCTTGCCGGCGTCGACCCGATCGGCATTGGCCTTTCGGGTGAGAGATAGCGTCGATCGCCCCGTGAGGGAACTGGCCCATTCGCTTGCCGTGCGGTTGTCCTTCGCCTTGTTGCAATCACGGCAACTGATCACGAGGTTGGCCACGCGATCACTTCCACCCCGGCTACGCGGCTCGACATGCTCCACCTCCAACACCGGATCGTTGGAATGCCCGGCGCAGTACGCACATTGGTGCTGATGCCGGTGGAGTAGGTATTCGCGCACCTCGGTGCCAAACAGGGTGCCGCGCTGGTAGTCGACGCCGCTGATGGAGGCGTTCTCCATGCGCTGCATGTCGAAGCGTACCAGCTCCTGGCTAATCGCCGTAACCGGTGCCCAGCGGCGCAGGCGTTCGACCCACGCCATGGTGGTGTCGACCCGGTGCTGAAGGCTGGGGGCGAGCCAGCCCTTGGACTTGGTGCGGTTGGCAAAGCGGGCCGGTCGGTGTCTAAGCTGGCTGCGTCTTCTCCGTCGGAACGCCCGGCGCTGCGCCAATCGATCCCGGATGACATGCCCCCGGTGGGCCACTTCGCCCAGCCACAGAATATGGCCCGTGCCATCGCTACCCTCTCGCACCAAGGCCAGCCCGGTAGTCCGGCTGCCCGGATCGATCTTGAGTCGGGTTGGCTGGGTTTCGCCACCCACCCGATCCTTGAGCCGGATGGTGAACGGGTGAATCCGCACCACCACCGCCCGACCTCGTTCCAGCAGCAGTCGTGCCCTTTTCTCGGAGCACGGCATCAGCGGCTTTTTTCTCTTATCGATCACCAGAACGGCCATGCCATTCCTCCGTTCAAACGCCCTTACGGGCCTTGTCACGTGGGGCTTGCGCCCCATCTCCCCTCGGGAAGGTCGATAACCGGCTCCTGCCTTGCGGCAGCGGCGGGAACCTTCGACGCTTTACCTTTCGCCAGCATGATCCCTGCCTTCCAGTGTCCGGGACTGAGGAAGCATCCCGGAGTGGGTCTTAACGACCCGTTATCGACGTAGCGGGTTGGTTACCGCTTCCCCTGGTCAACCCAGCCTGCTTTCACAAGCTCCGTCCTTTAGGGCGGGGTAGTTGACACGGAGAGCCAGTTCGACGCAGAGCTGTGATGGTGTCACGTCATCAGGGATGAGCATTTCGCTCAACTCGGGTATATCCGAAACCTTCCGATGAATGGCTGCAACGAATTTCAAAAGATTCTTTGGCTGTTTGGTAAGCACGAAGAACTTATGCTTTTGCGCCAAGATCATCGAGCCGAATACTGCAGCCTGATGGATCAGGCGGGCGTTCTCATGAAACAGGTCGCCCATAAAGCAGACGCCAATCCGACGAGACCGCGTCCAGGAGACCGGTTTAGTCAGCTCATGGGGGTAAAATTTGACCTCTCCGGTCCACCTTTCCCCTTTGGTAAGCCCCTCAAAGACCTCATCTTGTCTCGAAAAACGAGCCGCTGTTCTTTCAGCCCAGCACTTTGAACATCCTGAAGATACACGGGAACAACCCTTGAGAGGATTCCACGTCGCATCCAGATATTCGATTCCGGTTTTATCACCCACAAGCTGCCCCTATCTGTGTTTGACGCCAACTGGGAAGACTAAGGCTGGGTTATCGTTGCCGAGAGGTTCAGATCGCCTAGCTCTCGCTTCTGTGTCATCTACGGGGTAGACGGTGGAATTGGCAGCCATGAAACCCTTGGCCTCTCCGTTGGCGGTCACGCAAGCACAGTAGATAAAACCACGAAAGTCTGTTCTTGATGCTCGCTCTACCGTGTTCCTCACACATTCTGAGGGAGCACTACGTATGCAGTCCAGCTGCTGGGAAGAGGTGTTGGTCCTGGGATTGTGATACCCCGTGCATAAAGATGCACCGACCACAAAAACGACCAGAGGGACAACAACAGCCATGGCCACGAAACGGCCATCGAAGTCTCTACCTTTTTTCTGCGACTTTGATCGCATCCGAAAGCTCTTTATGCATGTAGGCCATGCCTTGCTGCTGTTGCTGTAAAAAATTCTTTTCGTTCGGGTCCTGCGCCATCTGAATTGCCTGCTGCAGCTGGTTCAGCGCGATCGCCAATTCCTGCTGTCGTTGATATGCCAATGTCATCAGAAGCGCCTTCATTTTCTCATCCATGGGGCAAGAATATAGCATATGCAATATCAGGTCAACAAGGAAGCGAACCTGATGTCTTTTTATTTATCGCCCTGAATAGATGAGGCTTGATACGATAGTGGTCCCCCTGTGTTCGCTCGAGATACTTCAAGGTAGGTAGTACTATGTCGACCAAATCCGTCGCCTCGGAACGCTCGATATTCGAATAATCTGCGACGTGGCTTACCATCTGGGCATACGAAGCGCCCATCGTATCGCTTCTCGTCCCACTCCACTTTTCAACAATTTCAAAAATAAGCTCCTCGACATGCTTCAATCGCTTCTTCGGATTATTCGGAATCGGGTTTGTTTCATAACGCAATCGCCTTTTATCGATCCACTCCTTAAAAAGAATCACCAACTCTCTCTTATTTTTGTTCAAACCCGCGTATTCTCGATCGCCCTTGAGAGTTTTATAGAGACCAATTACTACCTCATCTCTGACTCTGTCTCTCCCTTCGCTGAGGGCAACGACGAACTCTTCTCGGGTTACATCTTTTTTTTCCGTACGATGTCCAGCCCTTTCGCAAGCACGTCGAATCGTCGGACCTATTGTGTTTTTCGGTATCTCTTCAAATTCTCCCCTCTTT
>CAYLRE010000407.1:0-3711 GCA_964385715.1 uncultured Planctomycetaceae bacterium | reverse complement strand
GTCATGGTTTGCATCTGCCGCTTCGCGAGACGCACGAACCCCAAATCGATCACCAACGTCGCAAACGCGAATAGGCACACCATGAACATGACAAACACGACGAGCGTGTAGCCTTGGCGATGCTTCAAGTTGGACATTCTTCGCTGCATGCTTAGTTTTCGGCCGTTTCTTAAAGCGAGTCCCGTGTGGCACTATTGTCACCTGAGAAGACGTGCGTTTCCCGACGCCCCCCCACGATGACCTCAAGCACTCGCGCCTGAGCAACGGGATCGAAATCAGGGATCCTCGCTGCGGATGCCGCTGCGGGCTTCACCTCGGCCGCCGGCAGAGCCGCCTGGGCAACCGAACCGGCGTGGCTCTGTGCCGGCAGAGAAATGGCAACTAAGTGCAACCGCTGATTCTTGCCCTCTTCACTCTGGTCCTTTTCCTTCGTGAACGCGGCCGCCCACGTCGCATGCAATCGAGTCACATCGCGTTCGGGAATCGCAAGAACTGTTTTTCCTTCTTGCGACGCCCGGACAACGCGAGCCTCGGGAACCACCACCGAGGCAATCGGCCGCTCTAAGTTCAGCCCATGGGCGATCACACCTTCTGGCGGCTCAACGACCGCGCGATAGAGGATTGCGATCCGATCGTTATCCTGGAAATGCTTCAGTCCTTCAATGTCGCCGTCGTCCGCGACGTAGATCGTACTTCCTTTCTCAATTCCGGCGGCAAGTCCAGGTTGCACTTCCTTGGAGTAGAAGTCCTTGGCGGTAAAGAAAGCGTGGCGATCTTTGTACGCCCGGAGCACACGCCCCAACAGCGGTCGCAACTCCGCCTCCGTCAAGGCATTTTCAAACACTGGATCATCAACCCGAACCAGGCGAGTCAGTAGTCGTCGCGTGTGGCCTTGGTGCAGCTTGGTGTAATCGACTCGCTCAAACGCCGGCAAGCCATCCGGAGCCAGCACGACTCGTTTCCATCCGGCCGGAGTTTCCGCATCCCTATTTAAGGGCTGAATGGCGACGGTAAAGGTCGCGAAGTCAGTTGCTAAAGCTGCGGCGACAGCTTCCTGATCTCTCTCCGCAATCGCAAACATGATCGGAGGTCCAGTGTGAGCCACCGAGTCGTCCGATTCCAAAGTTTGAAATAGCGTATCGCCAAGATAACGAGCGGCCTCTGTCGGCGGCGGGAAACCAACCGGACCGATCACTCTCGCGTTGAGCGCCGCGAACCATGTCTCGGCACGGAATCCCAACGATTCATCGTAGGTTCGTTTCGTCGGTTCGCTAGCACGACGTGTCGTCGTGCTAGCGACCACCGATCCGTCCGGTCGGCGTTCTGTTTCGTTTTCCGTGACCTTGTAACGCAGGGAATACGAAGGCGACAAATCAACGACGTCGCCAATCTTCAGGTGCTCGGCACCATACAACCGGTTCCACGGAATCGCAATCGCCACGTAGCCTGGGGGAACAAACTTGCTGATGCCAGGAACCTCTCCGACGATGTTAGGGCGTCCGCGTCGCACGTCGGCGGGCGTGGCATTCCTCCGCTCGGCTTGCTGGGCATCGGTTGTTGCCTCTGAGTGCGCAACCAGGCGAATACTCCCATCCTTCTTTGACGCCTCATGAAACGACCCACGATCGACGCCTTCGTTGTCTCGCGTTTTGGCCTGAACAGGCTGCAACAAGTCGGCCTGGGTAATGAAGCTTCCTTTCGGAATATCATGCTTGACAACGGCTCCCACCAATTGTTCAAGCGAAGTAATTACGCCGTGCCGTTCGATTTCGTCCGGCGTCACCGATTCATGGCGAATCTGTCGCGTGGCAACGTCTTCAAAATAGTCGTACGTGATTGCTTCATAGGCCAGAATCGAACGCGAGGTCACCGGTGCCACCGGCCCCTGAGGGCGTCGGGGAGTCGAAGCGGCAGGTTCCCCCGAGCGTTGCATCGAATGGGCAACACAGGTGACGTCCAGCTCTTTGTTGAGCGCGATCTGAACGAGAATTACATCTTCCGGATTTACGGCCAACGCAATTTCATGGACCGGCGGTTTCTTGGAACGCTTGGCGGCGTTGTTCGATTCCGGTTTAGCTCTCTCATAGACGGGCCTTAGCACCAACGCCCTCTGTGCGAGCATGATCGGCTTCGTGTCTTCGCCCTTCTTATCTCCCTGCTTCAAGCGAGCGCCCGTGGATAACGTGCTGCGGTGCCCAACATCAAACGAAGCGAGCTCCGATAGTGGGATGTTCGCCATGAGGTCAACACGAGCACCCGCTGGCAGCGCGTGAACACCTCTGAGCCCGGTAGCATCCAGAATCATGGCCCGCATTCCAGGAGGCGTGGCGCCGGCGATTCCTTCCGGCGTACCTCGCGGAAAGAAGTCTTTCTCTCGAAACCCCAGCCCCGGCGACTTGTCTTTCCTGAGCACGCGACCGACAATCGCGCTCACATTCATCAACGCCCCGCCGAGCTGATCAACCTGGTGGTGGGGAATCTCCTCCCCCGAATCGAGCACAAACAACAGCTGGCCATGGTGCTTGTGAATGTCGACGACTTTTCCTTCCACCGCCGCTCCCTCTTCACTGATCCCGGCGATCGCCATATTGATGGCCGCCCCCGGAGGAAGCTCTTGATACCGGATGCGCCGGTCCGTCGCGTCAATCAGGTCGGTGCGGCTCACCCGGCTATAGGCCGAGATCTCTCGAACATTGACCGGAATACGCACCAAGTACGGATTCGTCTCGTGGCTCTCCTCATGCCAAAACGCGTGTGGTACGTCGAGCGCCCACAGCGTCATAACGAGCCCGCCTCCTACGGCAACAAGTGAAACAAGCGCCATGGCAAGGAGACCGAAACGCGATCGGCGACGGCGATGAGGTTGAACTGGGGGCATGTCGTGGTCCTCAAACTTTTTTTACTTCAATTGCACCGGCCTCCTTGCCTGTTTGGTTGCGGTTTACTCCGAAAACACTTCTCTTCGATAAATGGCTTGCGCCGAAATGACGCGGCGGAAAGGGCGCACCCGCGTACCGAATGCCTGCTGCACGCCCAGGCCCTGCTCGCCGGCGTAGGTTCCGTGCTCGATATCGGCCGCTTCATTGGCGACGATCACCTGGCCCATATCGGTATCTCCTTCCTCGCCGATTGCCGGACGCGGTTCAAAGCCGCTCATCGAGGCCGATTGGTAAGGGTAGTTAATCCTTAAAGCGACCGTTCCACCTTGGGAAATCCTAAAGGGACCTGCGTCGGAGCTAGCGGAAATCTCCTCGATGACGTCGACCACCTCAATCGTTTCGGTGCCATCGCCATCTCGCGTAACCAAAGGAATCTGCACCTTAAAACCGCTCGCTGGCGGATCCGCGGGATCGTCACCTGTTTCGATATCTGCAACGAGCGCGCCGGGGTAACGAAGCACGCGAGTGCCAGGCGAGCCACCGATTTCTTCGTAGATCATTAGCGGAACAAGTTGCTGATTGACGACGGGAAGATCCGCGATCAATTCTTGTAGACTTGCTCGACCATGGAGCGTGTCCAAGTTCAGCACCAAGTAGTGGTCGTCGTAAACCTGCCCTCTCACATCGGCCAGTAACGGATCGCTATTGGCATTGCCGTGTAAAATCTGCTCAAGCGTGTGGCTGTCTGCCGGAAGTGGTGTACGCGATATTTCCCGGGCTGCCACGTCGACCGATTGCTGCGCTCCTTGGGCGACGAACAGCATGTGCCCGA
>CAYLRE010000406.1:287-3714 GCA_964385715.1 uncultured Planctomycetaceae bacterium | reverse complement strand
GGCTCAGTTCCGGCTCTGTTTGGAGCGACTTCGAGATCTGCAGCCGGAAGACCGGGAGCTGATTCCCAAGCAGTTCCTGCGGATGCACAGCAAAGGCTCGACGCCGACCGGCAAACCGTCCGATGCGCCCACGCCGGAGCAGCTGCGTGCCACGCTCGATGCCGTGTACGCGCAGGTACTTGAGGAAGTTCCCAAATACGCCGGCGATGATCTGAACGAACCACTGATTAATCCTCACCCGATTTTCACGACGAAACTCGAGGCGTTGTATTTCTGTTCCAAGCACGAAATGTTGCACGCCGGGCAGATCGGACTGTTGCGACGCCTGCTCGGTAAGCCGCCGCTGCGGTAGAGGACTCATGAAAACGATCATCCCCAACTGCTGCGGTCGATCGATTTCGCTAGTTCTGGGCCGCTAACTTTTCGGCCATCAATTCCTTGACCCGCTTCTCCAAGGCACTCAGCACGTCGTAGTCGCTGGGGTGGGGCGACTCGAATGCCGGTCGCAGCGGAATCGGCACATCGTCCATGCGGTAGACGGTGCCGGGGGCATTGATGCCGTAGGTTGCTACCGTGAACGACACCGCCGCCGCACGCGTGGTGGGCGTGTCTTTGGGGTCGAGCGCGATATACGGAATGCTGGCCAGGTGCTCTCGGGCAGGCTGCGAAAAGTTCGCCATCGGGTCGCTGGCCACGATCAGGCCGGCGTCTGCCTCGCCATTCGCGAGTGTGTCACTGGTGGTGTATTCGCCCGGGTTGAAGCGAGGATAGCCACGCGACAAGTTCACGCCAAACGGGTAGCCGGTTCGCCAGGTGACCACGTTGTCGGCACCACTGACGTTGCCGTGTCCGCGGTTCGCCTTGGCGACGAAACGGGTGTGGGCGTTCATGTCACGGGTCAGGGCGAGCAGGGCTTCCAGGTTGCAGTGCTTGCCGCGGGTCATTGTCAGACCCATGCCGAAGAACATGACGCCGAACTTGCATTCCTTCATCTTGTCCATCAGCTCTTGCCACTGCGAGAGCGGGGTGCCCGTTTCTCGCTCGACCTGCTCGGCGTCGAGTTCGATGCCGGCGGCCAGGGCTCGTAGCGTCCAGAGTGCCTCGAAATCTTTGCGGGGCTTGATTTGAATGAAGATGTCGGCCGCCTTGGCACTCTTCGTCTTGCGAACGTCGACCACCACGCAGGTACGATCCTTGCGGCCGTTGGGCGTGAACAGCCCCTTCGGCATCAGGCTGTATCGCGTGAAGTGACGCGGGTGACTTTCGGCTGGGTTGCTACCCCAGAAGATGATCATGTCACCGCGGTTGGAGACTTCGCCCAAAGTGCAGGTCACTTCGCCAACACCTTGGAAAGCCATGCCGCTGGGGCCGTGACAAACGCTGGTGGTCGTGTCGAGAGTACCGCCGACCCAGTCGGTGATGGCGGCCGCTTTACGTTGTGCTTCACAGGGCGAATCGCTCAGGCCATAAGTGACCGGGTACTTGGCCTCGGTTAGGATTTGCGCCGCCCGTTCGATGCCTTCCTCGACCGATGCCGGCTGGCCGTCGATGCGGCAGCTGGGGCCTTCTTCAATGTCGTGGTTGAGGAACCAGGCCTTGCCGAGCACGCAGGCCCGCTTGGCTTCTTTAATGGAATGACCTTCGACCTTGAGTTCGATATCGTCACAGACGCAGCCACAGAAGGTGCAGGTGGCGTCTTCAATGATTTTCAAATCGCCGCCGGCAGCGGATGGATCGCTTACGGTTGCCATGATGTTCCTCGGTTGAGTTTCGGGGCAGGGTTGTCGGTCCCTGCTAACGGAATAGGTGCGTTCTTGTCGCTTGCTATGTGATTTCGGATGCTTCCACGATTCTCATCAGTCGAACCGCCAGAAGTTGCTCTGAATCGATCCCCGGCTCCAGTCAACGCGCCAAGCATCTCTTCGGTTCTTCTATATCTTCTCCATCGTGACGTCCAAGCCCTTGCTCGTGGGCATGCCGGAACCGTGGGTGTCGCCACCCATCAGTTTGCTGGAGAGATCGCCGTAGGCCATGAACAGCAATCCCGGCGGCATTTCGTCGCCTTTGGTTGCTTTGACTGCGATTTCGATTTCGCCGGTCTCGCTGGCCAATCGAACCTTGTCACCCTCGGACAATTCCAGTCGCTCCATGTCCTCGGGTGCGACCATGAGGGTGGTGATTTCAGATTGATAACCTTCGAGGTACTTGCCTTCGCTGATGCCGCAGCCCTGCTTCGAGGTGCGGCCGGGTATGAGAATGAAGGGGTGGCTCATCACTGGGGTAGGAAGAAGAGTAGGAGACGTCCTTGGAAGACGCCACGGCCGGCTAAGACAGGTCGTCCGGTCGATCCCCCTATGTTAGCCACTGACCAGCATTTACGCCAGAAGTGTTGCGCCGGTCAGAGGTAGTCATTTGGGCTCTGTTTCCGCCCACGAGAGCCCCCATGTTGCGGGTAAATGGCCAAGCAAACCACGCTGGAAATGACAACAGACTGGCCCACCCGCGCGATTGGGGTGAGGTCAGTCTGTGTGGTTTTCGCGACTCGTGGAAGCCAGGAATTGCAATGTAAGCAGCCCTCGGGCCGCTAGTTGCCATCCTGGTTCAACTCCGCAGGCCTATTTCAGTTTCACGACATCGACGATACCGGCATCGATGTACTGACCCCCGTCGGTCTGATGGCAGTGGATGGCGATCACGTTCTTGCCCTTCTTGATGGCCGAACGGAATTCCTCGCCGAGCGGGATCAAGACGTAGCTGTCGGTGTAGCCTGTCGCATCGACGACGAGCTTGCCGTTGATGTAGACCTTGGCACCTTCGTCGTGATGGATTCGCAGGTGGGGCGATTCCATCTTGGTATCGGCCAGGTCGAAGCTGCGACGGATCCAGATGTCGGTGACGTCCCACTTGGTGCCTGACTTGTCGCCCGGCGTGGGGCGAGTGCCGAATCCACCTTCGCCTTGCTTCCAGATCGAATCATCAAAGTCGGCGGCTTGCCATCCGACACGTGGCGAGGACGTGGTGTATCGCCACTGTTGCGGACCGTATTCCGAGGTCGGCAGAATCATGACCTCTTTCTGCGTCGGCGGCAGATAGACTGTGGCGTTGACCTTGGCCATTCGCTCCGGATCCATCTTCACGACCTCACGGTCGTAGGTCATTAGCCCATTGACTTCGCCTTCGACGTCGGTCGTCTGCGTGTAGACCGCGGCAGCCAATCCGGTATCGATCAGCGGTCGCATCTTCTCAACAAGATTGGTGTACGCCGCTTCGAGTTCCGCTTGATTGTTGTACTTGCGGTAACCCCAGTTCTTCTTGTCCTGCCACAGGTGCCCGTAGGTCACTAGGCCGAGTCCACCGAACTCGCCGAGAACCGCGACGCGTTTCTCTTCCAGCTTAGGCTTTGAGGGGCCAGGGTAGGAGTGGATGT
>CAYLRE010000406.1:0-277 GCA_964385715.1 uncultured Planctomycetaceae bacterium | reverse complement strand
CGTGCGTGTCGCCGGTGCCACGATCGGCCCATCCGCTAGGGCCATCGACCAGACGCGTCGGGTCGTAAGCCTTCACGCCGGCCAGTACGCGGTCGGTGTCGAATTGCCCCCAACCTTCGTTGAAGGGAACCCACATCACGATCGACGGGTAGTTGTAGAACGAGTCGATCATGCGACGCAGCTCAAGCTCGTACTGACGCGACGAAGCGGGAGAGCGGTCGAAGTCGGGGTCGTGCGGGCGAATGTACTTGTCGCCGCTCGGCATGTCCTGCCATAC
>CAYLRE010000405.1:0-3727 GCA_964385715.1 uncultured Planctomycetaceae bacterium | reverse complement strand
CCGTCACCGGCAAGTTTATCGGTGAAGATCCGATTAAGTTCCGCGGCGGCGACACCAATCTCTACCGGGCCTTGGGCAATAGCTTCGTTAATGCAACGGATCCGACCGGAGAGATCGCGATTACCTTGACAGCTGCCCTGGCGTGGACGCTAGCTAGCTACTTACTCAAGGTGGGCGTGGAAGCTGCGGTCGAGACGTACGTCGAATACAAGATCGCCGATTGGACGGGCGACGAGAGCTTTAGCGTGGCCGGTGCGTTTGGCCGCAATTTTGTAGTCGACGCGGCTATTGGCTGGGCTCCGGGCGCGGTGGAGGCAAAAATCGGCTTTAAGGCCGCCAAGCTAGGTGGCAAAGTCGCCGGAAAATTTGGCCAACACGCGGCCTATTACGCGGCCGGAGAAGGGGTCGAATTCGCGATTGCCACAGGCGTCGAAACGGGTTATGAAACACTTATCAACGGTCGTAACTTCGGCGACACCCTGCTGCAAACGGGCGTCGGCAACCTGATCGGACAGGGTGTTGCCAAGCCGTTGATTAAGCAGGCGGGGCGTGGGGCGAAGGCGTTTGCGAGGAGCGAATTCGGCCAAGGCGTCGCAAGAGATCTAGCAGGAGCATTCTACAGCACGCGAGTCGGACAGCATGTCCTCTCAGCGACTACCCGCCAATTTGCAGGCGGCCGACAACAATGGTTTGCGTTTGCCGTCCCGTCGCCTAGAAATTACTCAGACGAACTCGCGACTTCCGCGCATGCATCCCGAAGACATCTTCGCCGCGAAGTAGCAGGCACTGGGGGACAAGTCCACCACATCATTCCGTGGGAATCTCGCAACCACGAACTTCTAATTCGAGCAGCCAGAGGCGGCTTCAACATCAACGGAAGCAACAATGGAATTCGACTCGATTTGACACAGCACTTCGGATCCCACCCTCGCTACAATGCCGCGATCACGAGCAAACTAGACCGCGTTCTCGCTAGCACCCCAGACATTTCCGATGAGCATGCCGCTCGGATCCTGCAACAGTATGCCGACCTACTACGGGACGGCCTAACGCAAAGCCCTAAGAGACTCCGGTGATCAGAAAGGACACAAGCAATGGACTGGACTGAATTAGACGCAGGCTTTGAATTGGCAACGGTCGCGTGCGACATGCCACACGACGAAGCAATCCTCGATATCTTCTCGAAACTGGCAGACAAAGTATTGCCGTTGCGTACCGGCGAGGAGTGGGACCACATCCGAATGGAATTTTGGGCCGACTCCGGACGCGTCGTCGTATACCCAGCTCTGTCCAACAAACAGGACCGGACCGAAAAGGCAGGCTGTCAAGTTGTATTTGAAGATCTGCTAAGAACGTACGAGTCACTTGCGAATTCAGAACTCACAGACGATGCGTTTGAAGTCCAAATCAACAAGGAGCTACACACTTGGACCGACGAGATTATTTCCATTGCCAGCAAGAGCCCCTTGACCGATACAAGGTTGATCTTCATCGACTCAGCAAGCGGCTCATTGGTTCGTGACATCACTATCACCTAACATCGAAAGAAGGCCGCGCGAAGCTCCAGTATTCCGTGACAACGGAATATGGCAATGAGAATGCAAATCACGATCTCGAGACGCAGTACGATCCGTTCGGCATGCCAGACCTGCAGCCCTATACGGAAGTAGCGACCGGCCTTTCGACCCAGTTCGTGAAAGACCGCCTCGGCACCTTCTACGCCGGCCGGCATTTCGACTTCGAGATCCAGGCCTCCTACAACCGCCAGCGGTGGTACGACCCAATCTCGACGCGATTCTGGAACGAAGACCCGATCGACGCCGACCTCAATCTGTATCGCTACGCGAACAATAGCTTTGCGAATGCCACCGATCCGAGCGGGGAGATTGCGTTCGTCACCGCAGCTGCCCTGTGGGGAATCGGCTCTTACCTGCTATCACAGGCAGCTATCTCGGCAGTCGAAAGGAGCATTGAATACGCGGCCATCAATACGTTTGGCAGCGAGCAGGATATGGCGGAATTCTCGTCCGGCTATACGTTCCTCAAGAATTTCGGCATCAATGTGGCCACCGGCGGGTTTGGCGGAAAAGTCAAGACATTCTCCAAACTTGGCAAGCTAGCACAACATTCGATCGGCTACGTTTTCCGCCAGAGCCTTGAAATTGCCGGCGATACGACCTTCGATGTCGGATATTATGGCCGTGATCTGAACGAATCGCTGCTCTATAATTCAATAGGAAGCGTTGTCGGCGAAGGCGTTGCCAAGTCGATTGGTGCGGCGGCACGCAAGTTCGGCCGCTGGATTCTACCCGCCGCCGACGAGGTAGTGACCGCGGGGCCAGTGGCAACCAGCGCGGCGGGCAAGAACTTCATTTCGCGGAATCACCTCCAGGCAGCCGCCGGTGAATTCGATCTAATCCAACGCGTACAAAAGATCCGTGGCGAAGCTGTTGTGGCGGTTAACCGTACTGTCACAAACAATGGCGCCGACGTTATCTCCTTCAATAAGCGAACTGGAATTGTTTCGCTATGGGACAACAAATCAACTATCGGCAGAAAGCTCACTTCGGGCGGCCGATCACGAATGAAGATCAATCCGTCGGACACGCTTACGAAGCGAAGTTCACTACGAAAAGCGGTCGACGAGGCACGACGCGCCATCCAAAGCTCCAGTATGTCGAGTGTGGACAAGAACCGGGCGATGCTGTCGCTGGCAAACGATACCGTTCGCGTAATCACTCGCGGGTCCGGCATGGCAAAAAATTCCGTAATTGGCTAATGGAGACAAAAGCCACATGTTTGACACACATACTATTCGCACGCAACTCGACGACCTTAGCGGAATTGCCTTCCATTCCGGGCAAAGGCTAAATGATGTAGCGCAGAAGAATGCAGTTACATCATCCTCTCGCCTCATGCTGCTTACGGCCCTGGAATGCGCACTCGTTGACTATAACACTGACGGAAAAGCATTGCTCGCGAAAACGCGAGAATGGCTCAAGTACGCCATTGCCACCGAAGAAAAGCCGAGACATTACTTTCCGGCCAGCACTGAAGCGGGGCGGTATGAGGACCTTGCACTATGCAGTTGGCTGCTCAGCAACGACCATGACCACGTAAGTTCATGCGACGCCGTTCGCTGGCAAGACATATCATTTGCGGAAGACGGAATCCAAAAGCAGGACCTGATCAACAACCTACCCATGTATTTCGACGCCGGTGCTTTCGAAAGGGTAATTAAGCTATGCGAGTCGACGCTTAAAGTTCCCGCGTCGCTTTCACGAATTACCAACGAAGGAGCAATGTGCTACGTACTCGCGAAATCGCGACTCGAAGAATCTTACTCCGCAAACGAGGTCGACAACGCACTCAACAGATTTCTTCAAAAGCACATCCCCCGGGCGCTTAATCGAGGCCACTACATTGACGCCGCCCGCTGGATGAAGATCGCATTCTGGAACGATCGATCGCCAAGACTAAGTGCAATCGAAACGGTTAAACTCTGCCTGAAATACCTTAACACCGCCGGGACCTGATCGATCACGATACGCATGAGTGGGCTCAAAATAATTTGACATTACAGGTGACTTTTGTATACTGCCTGTCAGCTGCGCCAGATAACGCAGTAGCATGCTCGTCCGGGAGCGCTTTGACCCGACAGGCAGGTTCGATCTTTGACAATTCAAAAGTCGCGGCGACGTTCGCGCGTGGTGAAAACTCGCGGCGA
>CAYLRE010000404.1:0-3766 GCA_964385715.1 uncultured Planctomycetaceae bacterium | reverse complement strand
CCGACGCGCTCACGTACACGAACTGGTTCCGCTCGCGCGGCGGCGTCGATCGGCAGGTTTTTCGTTTCCGTGGTCAGCCGGGCACTCGAACCTTGCGTGATCAGCACGTACTCTCCTTCGCCGGCGCCGATCGTGTCGATCGCCACGAAGGTTCTTCCGGTGGTGGAAAGGCTCTTGCGAGTCTTGGGATCGAGCCGGTAGGGCTCGACCACCATCAGCTTGTGACCGACCATTTCGTCGACCTTTTGTGTCGAAACGACCGAACCGGTGACTTTTGCAACAAACATGAGTTAACCTTCTCGTTTGTGAGCGAGACCTACGACCCCAACAGCTCTTTGCTCTGCCGGGCGACGATGATCTCTTCGTTGGTCGGCACCACCCAGATCTGCACGCGACTTTCGGCCGCGCTGATCTTGGTTTCACCCGACACGTTCTCATTGGCAGCCTCATCGAGCACCACGCCCAACTCAGCCAGCTCCGCACAGACGGCCTTACGAACGCCGACTCCGTTCTCGCCGATGCCGCCGGTGAACACGATCGCGTCGGCACCACCCAGCTCCACCAGGTACGCACCGAGGTAGTGACGCACGCTTGAGTTGAAGCTATCGAGCGCCGCCTTGGCGTCCTCATTACCCGCAGCTGCCGCCTCTTCCAGATCTCGCATGTCGCCACTGACGCCACTCATGCCCAACAGACCGCCTTGATTGGCCATCGTGTCGAGCACTTCTTCGAGCGTCTTTTCCGTCCGCTTCATGATCTGGGGCAGGGCATAGGGATCGAAATCGCCCACCCGGTTGTTATGAGGCAAACCCGACTGCGGGCTCATCCCCATACTCGTCGCCACACTCTTTCCATCACGAATGGCGGCCATCGAACTCGAACCACCGAGGTGGCAAGAGATCACCCGCAAGTCATCGCGCTCGAGCAGTTCCGCGGTACGCGTGGCGATGTATCGATGGCTGGCGCCATGAAATCCCCAACGCTTGACGTGAAACTCCTCGGTCCATTCTCGCGGAATCGCGTAATTGCGATTGCGAGCCGGGATGGTTTGATGAAACCCGGTTTCGAACGCCGCCACGAGCGGAATCTCCGGCAGCTGCTCACGCAACTGCCGCATCGCCGCGATGTAAGGCGGGTTGTGAGCCGGGGCTACTTCGTTCATCTCTTCCATCGCCGAAAGGACTTCGTCGTCGATCCGCTGCACACCGCTATAGCGGCCTCCGTGCACGGCCTTGAAACCAATGGCCGAAACTTCGCCGGCGTCTGCAAGACAGCCATGCTCCGCGTCGGTCAGCTGGGCCAGGCATCGCCGTACCGCCTCCGCGTGGTCAGGAACTTCGGCTCGCAGCTCATCGCGATACTCACCAATCTCCGCCACACATTGGCTTTCCGGCGAACCGATCCGATCGATGCCGCCGCGCGCCAATTGACGCTCGTCGGTCATATCGAACAGCCGGTACTTGAAGCTCGTCGAGCCCAAATTCGCCACCAAGACCTTCATGTCGTGTGCTCCTTGCTTATGCGACAACGTTCCTGCGACCGCTCCCGGTCGCAACGACAAATCGCCAAAGCCAGCGACTACCTGAGTTATTTCAGGTAGGCGTTGACCAGGCCTTCGGACGGACGGGGAATCACGTGGCTACCAACGAGCTCACCGACTTGCGTAGCGGCATTTGCACCCGCTTCGACGGCGGCACGCACGCTACCGACGTCACCCTTGACGACGGCCGTCATGAAGGCGCCACCGATCTGAATACGGCTAACGATCTCGACATTGGCCGCTTTGGCCATGGCATCGGTCGCTTCGACCAACGGCACGAGACCCTTCGTTTCAATCAATCCAATTGCATGTTCCATTTACTTATTCCTCAGTTAAAAAAGTGAAGCTTGTCTGCGGATCCGCACTCTCAAGAGTTCATTTCTTGGGAGCGGCGGGACCGAGGGCGATTCCGAGATCTTCGTGCGGACGCGGAATCACCTGCACGCTGACGACCTCACCAATTCGACCGGCAGAGTTTGCTCCGGCGTCGGTCGCGGCCTTGACCGCGGCAACATCTCCCGTCACGAAAGCCGTGACCATACCGCTGCCAATCTTGTCCCAGCCGAGAAACTGGACGTTGGCGGCCTTCATCATTGCGTCGCTGGCTTCAACCAAGGCGATGAAGCCTTTGGTCTCAATCATGCCCAGCGCTTCTTGCACTTTTGCCATAACCTGGGTCTCCAAAAAACGAAAAACAAATTTCCTCGAAGCGAGGATATCACTAAAACAAAAACTCGAGGTCGCCGGCGACGAGCCTGCGACTTGTATCTCTTATTGCTTGAGCAGCTCGCACCGCGAGGCGTGCTCCAGATCGGCGGCATTCCCTTCGTCGGTGTCGAGGTGCACTTCCAGCTTGCTCGTCTCGTCGGCTCGCACCAACAAGTCTTCCAGCAGCGTCGTGCAGGACGAATGGATCCGCAGGTTCATGCGGTCGCCGTTCTTCACGCCGTAACGCTCGGCGTCTTCAAAATTCATGTGAACGTGTCGCTCGGCTCGAATCACGCCTTGGCTCAAATCCACCACGCCGGCGGGACCGACCATCACGCAGCCGGGCGTCCCTTCAATCTTGCCGCTGGCCCGGACCGGGGCGTCGATGCCGAGCGAGATGGCATCGGTAAAGGCCAGCTCGACCTGACTATGCGGGCGGGTGGGACCAAGAATTCGCACCGAGGGGAGCATTCGCTTGCGCGGACCGACCAGCATGACCGTCTCTTCAGCGGCATAGAAACCGTCCTGGTAGAGGTCCTTCATCGGGGTCAACGTTCGCCCCGGGCCGAACAGCGTCTCGACGTGCTCGTCGGTCAGGTGAACGTGTCGAGCGGAGATGCTCACCACCAGTTCACGCTCGCCGCCGGTCTTCGTGCCAGACGCCCCCAGCACGATCTCGCGAACGATCCGCTCGATTGTTTGTCGATCCATTGTCGGTGCAATTGCCATAAGGTTTATCTCGTTGCCTGTCTTGATGTCGCCTGGCGGACGAAAGGACCCGTTACTTGGCCCGTTTGTTCGATTGTGTCGTCTCGTTATTGAAGGGGGCGATGGTCAATTCCACGCCGGCGGAGCGAACCTTGCTCTGCCACTCTTCGTCCATTGCCTCGTCTACCACCAGTCGGTCGATCTCATTCAGCTCGCCGACGCGGGCCAGACTGCGGTGGCCGAACTTGGTGCTGTCGACCACGCCGATCACTTCATCGGCCCGGCCGATCATGGCCCGTTGCGTCTCGACCTGCAGCACGTTGCTGTTGTAGTACCCTTCGTCGTTAATGGCGGCCACGCTAATAACGGCCCGCCTTACATTCAGTTGCTCGAGCATTCGCGTGGTGTAAGGGCCCAATGTGACGCCCGTACGCGAGTGCACGTTTCCACCGACAAAGACCAGGTCGCTGTCGGTGCTGTTGGCAAACAAGTTGGCAACAGGCATGGAGTTGGTCACCACCTGAAGTGGACGACCTACCAACAGCCGGCCGACCTCGTACGTCGTGCTACCGCCATCGAGCAGCAGCGTGTCGCCGTCTTCGATCAGCTCGATCGCCGCGCGGGCGATCGCCTGCTTCTTGTCCCATTCGGCATCCTGCCGATCTTTGAAATGTGGAAATTCCGGGGAGCCGCCGGTGTAAAACGCACCGCCATGGGTCCGT
The DNA here is from genome assembly GCA_964385715.1 of uncultured Planctomycetaceae bacterium. GTDB lineage: Bacteria > Planctomycetota > Planctomycetia > Pirellulales > UBA7805 > MB-PLM-2. The sequence continues at coordinate 88 of CAYLRE010000404.1, read as the reverse complement.
TTCGCGGCCCCGAGCTCTTCCAGATGCTCCAAATCACGGCGAACCGTCGACTCGGAGACATCCAGCTCACTCGCAAGCTCAGGCAGCG
>CAYLRE010000403.1:0-3771 GCA_964385715.1 uncultured Planctomycetaceae bacterium | reverse complement strand
GCAGCAGGGGTCGTTGCCTTGCAGAGTTCCGGCATTTACAAGGGAACGGAAATCGAGAAGGGGTTGGCCTACCTGATGCGGTTCGTGCCCACACCGGAAGAGGAGCCGATGCAAGGGCATCACTACTTTTATGGACACTACTACGCGGTCCAGGCGATGTGGCACGCGGGAGGTGAATACTGGGCGAAGTGGTATCCCGCGATCCGCGATACGCTACTGGCGAATCAACTGCCGGACGGATCTTGGATGGACTTGATTGGTCGCGAGTATGGAACCGCGATGGCACTGATCATTCTTCAGCTCCCCAACAATTGCATTCCCATTTTCCAGCGTTAGCTGAAACAGGGCGTTAGATGAAGCTTCAGCCTCTCTACTTTCGATTCGCGGCACTGGCGATTCTCTTCACCGTGGGTTGCTTTGCGCGGTCAGCGGCGGCAGAGGATGGGGCGGCCGAAAATATCGGTACGCAGGCGGTGATTACGACCGGCGGAGATCGCTTTGCCGCGCGACTCTCTGGGAAGGACGAGAATGCATTCCGTTTTCTTTCCGCAGACGGCGAGAATCGTGACGTTAAGGTAGCGGAACTCATCCGCTGGGGAGCGGCGATCGATGCCAAGCGAGGGCCGCTGGTGTTGCTCGTCGATGGCAGCCTACTGGCGGCCTATCCGATGGGCGATCCGCTGACCCTGGTCGACGAATCGATTCATGTCGAAGTCGACACGACCGACACAGAAGATTTCGTGAAGTGGCAAGCAAAGCTACCTGTCGACACCGTGCGTGGTGTGCTGTTTCAGATGCCGAGCGAAATTGCCGAGCGGGATCGGTTGCTTGACACATTGGATGATCCCGAGCGACGAACCGACGTCGTCTTCTTGACCAATGGTGACAAGCTAGAGGGCACGATCACGGCGCTCGACAATTCTGAATTGAAGTTAGATTCGGATTCGATCGAGGCGAAGATCGATATCGATCGCATTCAGGCAATTGCCTTCAACGCGGCACTGGCTCACCGCGTCGATCGCTCGAAGAGGCGAATGATTGTTTCCACCGCGGACGGGAGTCGCTTCTTCGCAGAAGAGATTACAGCCGCCGCGGAGGGAGCCTCGGCCGAGCAATGGCAGCTGCGAATTAGCGGCCTGCCCCCGGTTCCCATTCAGGTCGATCGGGTGGTCGCCTTGCAGCCGCTTACTGGCAACGTGACGTATCTGTCGGACCTGAAGCCACTGAGCTATCGTCACCTGCCGCTGATCGACATCGAGTGGCCGTTTCACCGCGATCGCAGTGTTACCGGCAGTCGGCTACGGGCGGCTGAGCGAGTCTTCGATAAGGGGCTCGGCATGCACAGCACCGCCCGGGTGACTTACCGACTCGATAAGTCTTACCGTCGATTTGAGGCCGAACTGGCCATCGACGACACGACCAAGGGAGCCGGCAGCGTCGTGTTTCGCGTCTTCCTGGATTCCGGCTCCGGCAAGTGGAAACCGGCTTACGCAAGCACTGTGGTGAGAGGTGGCGATGCCCCGCTGCCCATCTCGGTCGACGTTTCCAAGGCGAAGCGAATGACGCTCGTCGTCGAATTCGCTGAACGGGGCGATGTCCAGGACCACGCCAACTGGCTCGACGCGCGACTCGTGCCATAAGCTCGGCCGCTGATTGTCGCCCGTCGCTAACCACCTGTCGCTCTAAGCGCCGTACTTGCCTAAGCGGCCGGCGTTTGCCAGGGCCATCGGCATCAGGTACTTGGCTTCGAACTGACCGAGCCCGCCGGCGAGGCATTCTGCTTCGCCAAAGCTTTCCACGCGGTCAGTGCGGCAGTAATCGGCCACCATCAAGGTCGGCACCGGATGCCAGCTGTGCGACGACAACATGGCCGGCGTGCTGTGGTCACCGGTCACGATGGTCACGGTCGGGTTGAGTTCCATGAAGCCGGGGATGGCGGCGTCGAACTCTTCCGTCTTCTTGACCTTGGCATCGAAGTTGCCATCTTCGCCGGTGCTGTCGGTGTACTTGAAGTGGACGAAGAAGAAATCGTAGTCGTCCCAATGTTCGCGGACCACGTCGACTTGTTCCTCAAGAGTCTGAGCGTTGCCGACCACTTCCATGCCGGCGAGTTGGGCGAGGCCCTTGTACATCGGATAAACTGCCACGGCCGCGGCTCGCAGCCCGTACACCTCTTCATAGGTCGGCAGGTCCGGCTTGGCCGAGAAGCCACGCATGGTGAGACCATTTGCCTTGGGCTGACCGGCGAGCAGTTCGCCAGCCTGACGCAGGAATTCGGCCGCTACTTCGGCGGTTCGCTCGCTGTCCGCGTCAGTTGCCCTGGGAGCGAGACGCGGGACGCCGGTCGCTTGCGGATCGGTGTCGGCCACGTTGCCACCGAGACCTTCACCTCGCAGCACGACGACGAAGCGATGTTCCTTGACCGGCTCGACGAAGACCTCGATGCCGTCGATGCTGACCTCGCGAAGTTTGATGGCCAGCGGGGCGCTCTCTTCGGTTGCGATTCGGCCAGCCCGACGATCGGTGATCAGGCCTGCGTCGTCAAGCGTGCAGAAGTTGCAGCGAATGGCGACATCTTTGTCGGTCAGCTCGAAGCCAATACCAGTCGCCTCGAGGGCTCCTCGGCCGATCATGTACTGTAGCGGATCGTAGCCGAACAGACCCAAGTGGCCGGGGCCGCTACCGGGGCTGATGCCCGGCTTGACCGGAATGCTGTTGCCGCTGACGCCTCGCTTGGCCAGGGCGTCGAGATTCGGCGTGTTGGCCGTTTCCAGCTCCGTGAGGCCGCCTGGCTGCTGGGGAAGGCCTCCCAGGCCGTCTGCCACCAGCATGATGATTTTGGAGTCGTTCGCGGTCTTTAGTTCACGGGTCAGGTCGTGCATGTCCATGGATCAGTCGTTCCGAATTCGAGGTGGATTGGGCGGCAAGATCGTCCCTGAGGACGGATAGTTTAATGATCGGGAGGCTGCCGCAGCCGCAAGATCGACGCGATTTCTGAGGCAGCAGGGCGGGGGTAGGGGGAGGGCGACTCGAGGCTATTGAGCCGGGGTGTTAACCCTCTTTGGTAACAGATCGACAGAAGAACACAAGTCCGCCCAAATGGCGGCGAAAATAGGACCACAAAGGCCGCTGGTCGCCGGGGGCGGATATCTTCCCAAAAGACGATTGGATATCCTTTGGGAGTTCGCCGATATCTTCGATTGTGGTGCGATAAAATCCACATTTTCTAGGCCTTTTTCGGAGCAACCTCGACGCATGGAACCGATTTCCTACGATCCAGCAGCCGTGCTGGCTGCCTCGCACGGGCTCAAGGCGGAATACCTTGAGCAGCTTGCCCCTAAGCTCGAAGCCGCTCGTGAAGAGACGCTCTCCGACGTGGAGCTGTTTCACTCCGGTGGCGAGGTCCCGGCCGAGAAGCAACCGCTCGACGCCGCCTTCATCGACCTGCCGGATCGGCTACTGGCCGAATACCGTGAGAAGCGCGAACAGAGCGAATTGGGGCAAATCCTGGCGGCTGCCGCTCGCATTGCCGAGTCGGCCGATCGGGTTGTCTCGCTGGGCATCGGCGGATCGTACATGGGGGCCCGAGCCCTGTTCGAGGCCTGCTGCCATCCTTACCACAACGAGTTGTCGCGAGCCGATCGTGGTGGCCGCCCGCGGCTCTACTTTGATGGACACAACGTCGACAACGACGCCACGCAAGGGTTGCTGCAACTACTCTCGGGGGCTGACTTCAACAACCTCGATGAACGCTGGTCGATCGTCGTTATC
>CAYLRE010000402.1:0-3775 GCA_964385715.1 uncultured Planctomycetaceae bacterium | reverse complement strand
ACTTCGCTCGCTACGTGGCGCACACTCACACTCGGCACCCAACCTTCCAACAAGTACAAGACAGCCCGTCTGTGGTACACTGCCTTGCAGCCGTCGTTGTCGACGAGAGCGTCTCTGGGCCACCCGCAAACAGATAATCATGCCGAAGCAATTCCACGCCACCGACCTCCAACTTCGACGGGATTGCCGCCGTGCCGAACTGTGATTTCTACGCGTATGGCGACGATCACCGGCGGATCCTCAGCTACGTGCTCGAAAATCTCCCCTGTCGGCTGTTTGAGCTGTATTCTGCGTATGACTCCGAACTTGTCGAGTTTTCGTCGCTCGAACAAATCGCCAGCCACTACAACATCAACAACTGGCCCGCTGGCGACCATGCGTCTATGCGATTTCAGCTGTTGCCGGCTGACGCGGGCGGGCAAGTTCAGTTTACGCGAATTCAACTGAATTCCAGCAGGTGCAACAGCGCCACGTTTCGGTATTCAAGTGACGGCTGGGGGCTAATACAACTCTACCTAGAGAGTCCTCGCAAGGGTCAGCTACGCCAATCACATACGAATCACAATTCCGAGAAACGAGCGGCAGCCTGGGCCGCGACCTATCCAGAATTGAACCCGCCTAGCGATTGGGACTGGGCCGCGGTGACGTCATTCTCCCGAAAGCTGAATCGCTTCATTCGCAAGACAGCGGTATCCAAAAGTGGTTCGCGGGTCGTACTGCCAGCGGCATCCTCGTTTCCACGATTGGCGACCAACTAAAGGCACTAACGACTGATGGGCACCATTTACCGAATATGCTGCACGAGTTGTTCTCAATCGCCCCAGAGTCTGCGGGAAGAGGTGGCCGGTTACGTCGCCATGGACGATCGGCGTGACGGCGTGGTGCTTCCGGATGGATATCTGGAATTTCGCCGCACCGACCAAGAACCGGTCATGCTAGCTCACCCCATCGAGGAATCGATACTGGAGGAACATGGTGGAGCCTGAAAGTCAGCCTCTGAGAACGGACAGCTTGTATCTGTCACCTATAAAGCCTGCCAGAAATGTGGAGCCATCAACGAGGACCGCCGGATCCATGACGGCCGACTAAGCTGCATTGTCCCAATCGCAACGATGGCCATCACATTTGTCGTCACATTCTGGCTTCTCGAGTGGCACTTCCTGTTGTCCATTTCCGCGGTGTACATGGCAGTGTTGGCTTTTTTCGGACTTTCGTCATCTTGCCATCGCATTCGCTGGTCGGCAAAAAACAAGGAGATGAAGCTAATCAGGTGCGAGAATTGCGAAGGGGAGTCCTTTTGCGGCTTTTCCAAAGCCACCAAGAAACCACAGATGTGTCCCCACTGCGGCGAACGAGAAGTGGTGTATTCCTTGGCAGGCATCTCTTGAATCCACGGTGGCTCGTAACAGCATGACCGATCAAACTCCAGAAGAATTACTGACCGTTCACGTGTCGGGCGATCACTGCCCCTGTGAATCGCTGCTCAACACCGGCGCCTTCCCGGACGGCTGGGTCGATCGGTATCTCGACCTGCTCTCGTCCCTAGCCAAGAAGTACGCCGATCGGGACATGCTACCGCGACAAACAGTGTGGGATGTTCATTTTGCGTCATGGTATCTGCCCATTCGCTACAATGTCTGGTGCAGCTCAACGGGCAACACCAATGACGAGACGGTCGGGCAACTGGGGCGACTGCGCACGCCGACTGAACTGTTCCTGGCCGAGGGGCTAGAGCGCTAGAAGCGACAACTGCGGCCTTCGGTTCGCCGCCACATTCGACGACGCCATCTCGAACTATCGCTGACGCCATGCCATCTATCGCAATAGAGATCGTCCGTTTTTTGTCTGACGACTATCCAGGGTTCGTCGCCGCCGAGTTGCGGGACGCCTTTGGTCGCACACATACCTTTGAGGACAAAGTGCCCGTGCTCGGCCTGGAAGATCTGACCGCCACCAGCGACTATCCGCGCGTCGGCGTTCTGGCCTGCGAAATCATCGAACGATGGGTCGCGGACGACGGCCGCGAACTCGCTCGCGTCCACACGGAGAAGCCATGGGATATCCCGTCGACGGACGGCGAGTATCAGTTTGTGGTCGAAGCGAGCGAACTGTCGCTCAATGACTAAAACACCGTCCCTACCCAGCATCCACGCCCTTGCCCCAGAAGAAACCGGAATGGTCACTGCTGACGATTACGAACCCGTTCTCTTCGTCCACGAATACTATGACGGACCTCGCGAGGGCATCGCACACTATCATGGCGTCCCTCATCGCTTCGTCTGCACGTTCGATGAGGAACTTGACGACTACCCTGACATGTACCTGCTGGCACCGATCAGCGAATGGGCCATGAACCTGGAACGCGAGGCCTGGGACATCTACTATGGCCATAGCCCCGCACCCGAGCTAACGTCAATCTTGCCGAAGCCGATTCCTCGCTTTCCAGACGCGAAGCCGAGACACGATGAGATTCAGGAGATGCTTAAGAACGATCGCGACATTGACGCACGTGTTGCCAGTCGTGCAACCGCGCGGTTCAAGAAAACAAAACGACCGAGCACCGAACCGTATTGGCAAGAGCGCGAAATGTGGGCAGTGCAATGGAGTGAATAAAAAGGGTAGGTTCTAGTGTTTCAACCACTCTGGGTTACCGAGCAGTGTCTTGCAGAGGACGCGTTCGATTGCTGCGGCGACGAAGATCTCTTGCCGTTCCAGTGCGCCAAGTGCCGGCAGTTGTTCGTTCTTTGCTACGAGTGCGATATGCTCTACACCGACTTGACCGATCTAAGTCAGCGAAACCGTCCAAGTCTTGATGGCAACACTTGCCCGCAATGCGGAGGACGATTTGGCGACAACCTATTTCGTGACGAGCGTCACCGCGTCGGCTTTCCCGAGTGGCAATCCGCTGGGCTAGAGCACCTACTCGCTCTTCCCTCGCCAGAAGACCTGATTTGCATGCTGATTTCGTCGGCGTCCCAACTTGCCCACCAGCTGTCACGCGGGATGCGAAGTTCAGCGGCGTCACGACTTTTCGAGTATCGCAATCTGGCGGAGTCGATCGCAAAGCTCCATTCCAAATCGTCTTCGATCCGCGACCTGGGCCGCGAAGTCGCGCAGGCCAGCACACTAGAAGAAGCGATCGCTTGGCATGACTCCATTCCCGATCCTGTTTCGCAGGCCTATGCCGTCTTGGGAATTGCAGATCACTTGTTTCCGGAGTGAGGTTCTCTGGGCGCCGACCATACACATCGCCACGAAGACGAAGCGACGGGACGAGCCGGCCCCACTGGCGATACCTGCACCGAGAACTGGCGAGCAAGCCCTACGCATCGAAAAATCGGCTTCGGACGAGTATATTGGGGTTACGAGATACGCATGAACTGCTGCTGGGGCGAACATGAATACACAGCACGATGCCGAGCCGATACCTTTCCCTGTCCACATGTACAACCATCCGCGCATGGCCTGTATTGCGGAGACGACGCTTGAGGAGATGGTCGCTCTGTTCGGAGATCCCACAGGGCTCGAAGACCCTGGTGATCCGGGCCCTATTGAGCGATGGGCGTTCCGATATCCGTGCGGACTCCAACTCGTTTACGAATTGAGTCTGCTCCACGACCAGACGCTCGTACTTCCGGACGTGCCTGAGCTCGCTCACGTCGCGCGACATCTACCGTTTGAGCCGGATCGCGTGAGCCTGATGACGGCGAAACAACTCGATGAGGAAATGGCAAAAGAAGTAGGCTACCACCCCGAACGACAGGCTGAGCTTGAT
>CAYLRE010000401.1:0-3803 GCA_964385715.1 uncultured Planctomycetaceae bacterium | reverse complement strand
CCCGCGTGTTCGCAACCCAAATCATCAGGTGGGTTCATTTTGAAAATTGACATTCACGCGCAATTGTGTATAGTATCGGCCAACCAAGTCGCGAAGAGAAACAATGGGAGGGCGAGGCAATCACTTTGGCCAAGGACCAAGAACATCGTAGCCTGGGGTAAGGCGAGACGAGCGACAGCGAGGCGAGCCGCAACCCCAGGATGCTCCAGTTCTAATCCGGTCGTATTGGCCAAGGGCCATACACACCGCCACAAGAAAGGGGAGCTAACAAGGTCATGCCACAATCACTAACCAGATTGTACGCGCATTTGATATTCAGCACCCGAAATCGGCTTCCACTCATCGACCAGGCTATTCAACAACGTGTTCACGGCTATCTGGCCGAGGCGATTCGCCATATGAATTCACCCTACGTGGTAGTAGGAGGAGTCGCCGATCACATCCATATCCTGTTCGACGTGGGCAAGATGCATGCTCCGGTTAAATTCGTGGAAGAAGTCAAAAGAGAGTCATCGAAATTCATCAAGACCCTTGGACCCAAGTACAGTCGCTTCTATTGTCAACGCGGATACGGAAAGTTCTCAGTCAGCCCGCCACACCTTACTGATGCGGCGGATTACGTCCGGAACCAGGAGGCCCATCACCAGAAATAAAGCTTCCAGGATGAATATCGGGAAATGCTGCGTCGATATGATATTGAATTCGACGAGCGGTACGTTTGGGAGTGACTATGGCTTACAGCCAAGACATTCCGAATTGGGGCCATCAAACCTGGGGCGTTGCCCCAGGCTACGGTATGAAAGGCCTTCGGCCTAAGAGCCTCGCCCTGTCGAACGTTTCCTGCTGGCTCGCACCCGAGTGCCTCGCCCTCCCCGTTTATTGAAGACCGGCTGCGCGATCGGCCTCTTCCCTCCCAAACCAAACAGACGTTGAACAACCATCGAAAAGACGTTGAACACCCGTTGAACATTCCGCGAACAAACAGCGCACGAATGCCGAACATTGCACAAAAAAACGCACGTCGCGCTGCGAGTTGGCATCGCCGCAGGGAGATTCTGCGCGACACGCAACCCGACCGCGCGAGTGCGTTAATGAAAATCAAGGAGAGTCGACTAAGGGGCTGTCGACTAAGGAGCGGCGACCGGATTCAGGCCTTGCTTCAGCACTCCGGCGAGCGCTTCGCCCGGAGGATTCCCCAAGGTCGAAGTGATCGGCATGCCTTGGGCATCGACCATATAGATCATCGGTGCGGCCAGCTCGTCAGGATTCAAGCCGAACTTCTCGACAAACGGCTCCCGCTGATCGTCTTCGTCGAGATAAACCAAAAGCTGCACAAACTGAGCAGCCAGGTCCTGAACTCCCGTCTCGGCTTGGAGACGCTTCTTCAGAACCTCACAGGCACGTCAGCCATGGGCCGTGCCGACAATCAACAGCGGCATGTCCTTGGTCTTGGCAAGCGTGAGAGCCTGTTGCAAACCATCTGGCCCTTCGGCGACCGAGACGACTGGCGTGGTGGGAGTCGTGGGAGCATCGCCCCCCGATCCTCCGCAGCCGATCAGCACCGCCACCATCGCAGCGGCGGAAATTGTACGCATCATCATTTCCTCGCGTTTCCTTCCTGCTCTCGGTTCGCCGCAGAAAATCAACGACAGCGAACCTTTAGAAAATTGAATCCCAGACTCACGCTGGCGGCCCCTAACTTAGGTGACACGGCCAGACAGATCGAGCGAGTTACCGACGCCCCATCATACACATTTGCCCCCGCGCGAGGCGGTGAATCGGCTCACATACCCCAGGAATCACCCCGTATCTGCTCAGCGAATAACTCCGAAGGCGATACGACAGCTGTTATCGGCCAATTGCAACGCCGCTCTACAGCCCGGTATATTGGCCCCTTGCGCCGCGGCTGCAGGCAGAGCTCCTCTCCCCTCTGCCTGGCGGCGGCTCCAGAGGAATCTGGCAAATCACCGATATCCTCGCCCGACAGGCGAGATGACCACCACCGCACACCCCCACAACACATCGGAGAAGACTGATGGCATACGAAGTAACCCTGATCACAGGCGACGGCACCGGACCGGAGCTGGCCAAGGCCGCTAAGAAATGTGTCGACGCGACCGGCGTCGAGATTAACTGGGACGAGCAGGAAGCAGGCGTCGACATCATGGAGACGGCCGGCACGCCGATCCCGGATAGCGTGATGGAGAGCGTCCGCCGCACGCGTTGCGCCTTGAAGGCCCCCATCACCACGCCTGTGGGTACCGGCTTCCGCAGCATCAACGTCTACCTGCGACAAGAGTTGGGGCTCTTCGCCTGCATCCGCCCCTGCAAGCAATACAAGGGCGTCCGCAGCTTCTTCTCGGAACTGCCGGTCGACCTGGTCATCGTCCGCGAGAACACCGAAGATCTTTACGCGGGTGTGGAATTCGAAGCCGGTAAGCCAGAGACGAGCCAGCTGATCGAATTCATCAACTCCCTGCCGAGCGATCGCAAGATCAAGACCGGCGGCGAAGAGACTGGCGTCTCAATCAAGCCGATGAGTGTCAGCGGCACCGAGCGAATCGTCCGTTGCGCCTTTGAGTACGCCCAAAAGAATGGCCGCAAGAAGGTCACCGCGGTGCACAAGGCGAACATCATGAAGTACTCGGACGGGCTCTACCTGGCGACTGCCACGAAGGTCGCCGAAGACTATCCGGATATCGAATTCGAGGAGCGAATCGTCGACAATATGTGCATGCAGCTGGCCCAGAAGCCAGAACTGTACGACGTGATCGTGCTGCCGAATCTCTACGGCGACATCCTCAGCGACCTGGGTGCCGGCATCGTCGGTGGTCTGGGTGTGGCACCGGGTGCGAACATCGGCCCCGAAGGTGCGGTCTTCGAAGCGACCCACGGCAGTGCCCCGAAGTACAAGGGACAGAACAAGGTCAACCCGACGGCCCTGATCCTCTCCGGTATGCTGATGCTGCGTCACCTCGGTGAGACGGACGCGGCGGACCGACTAGAGCAGGCGGTCGCGGACGTGATTGCCGAAGGCAAGGACGTGACCTATGACCTGAAACCGCACCGCGACGACCCGACCGCGGTCGGTACACAGGAAATGGCCGACGCCATCTGCGCGAAGCTGGCCTAAGCCAACTTGAGAAACTCGATGCCGAAATCAGGACCAACTCGCCGGCGGCTTGCCCTCTGTAATCAGAGAGGGGGCGGCCGCCGGTGATCGATCCTGCCAGCTTTCGGGAAATCGTCAGCGGTCGACGCCGTGGACTTTCAGCAATGGCACTCCGCATTCTGCTGCGAGTGGCCGAATGCCCCTATACCATGGCGGTCCGCTGGCGCAATCGCAGCTACGACTGCGGGGCGAAAGAGGCCCACGCCGCCGGTGTGCCAGTCGTGAGCGTGGGCAACCTGACCATGGGCGGCACCGGCAAGACGCCAATGGTCGCCTGGCTCTGCCGCTGGTTCCGTAACCAAGGTCGCCGCGTGGCGATCGTCAGTCGTGGCTACGGGGCCGCGGAAGATGGCCGCAATGATGAAGCGATGGAGCTGGAACAACAGCTGCCAGACGTGCCTCACGCACAAGATCCTGACCGCGTGGCCGCAGCACGCGTGGTAACCGAAGAACTGGAGACCGAGCTGATCGTACTGGACGACGGCTTCCAGCATCGGCGGCTACGACGCGACCTGGACATCGTGCTACTCGATGCGCTCGAACCCTTCGGGCACGACCACGTCTTCCCCCGCGGTACATTGCGCGAACCGGTCAGCGGACTCTCGCGAGCCGACGTGGTGGTCCTCTCGCG
>CAYLRE010000400.1:0-3808 GCA_964385715.1 uncultured Planctomycetaceae bacterium | reverse complement strand
ACAAGCGTTTGGTCCCCGGATACGAAGCCCCGGTCAACCTGGCGTACTCGCAGCGTAACCGCAGTGCCGCATGTCGAATTCCGATGTACAGCCCCAGTCCGAAGGCCAAACGGGTTGAGTTCCGCTGCCCCGATCCGAGTTGCAACCCTTACCTGGCCTTCTCGGCTCTGCTGATGGCGGTGCTCGACGGCGTGCAGAACAAGATCGATCCGGGCGAGCCGCTCGATAAGGACATCTACGATCTGTCGCCGGAAGAAGCGGCCGAAGTGCCTCAAACGCCCGGTTCGCTCGGTGAGTCGCTGGTCGCCTTGCGGCGTGACCACGAGTTCCTGCTCAAGGGCGACGTGTTCACCAAGGACGTGATCGACACCTGGATCGATTACAAGACAGAGAACGAAGTCGAAGCCCTGGCGTTGCGACCGCATCCGTACGAGTTCTGCATGTACTACGACATCTAAGCTGATTTCGTAGCGTGCATGACGCGCACGCGCCAAGGATCCTAGAATGCCAATCCACGCGGGTCGTCCAACTCTTCGGGCGGCCCGCGTTTTTTTATGGGGTGATCTTGTGGCGTTGCTGGGGTGCCACTGACTCTGCCAGTGCCGATACGGCTCAGCTGTACGGTGCGTGCAAGATTACTCGGTGATTCGTTTTCAGACAGGATGACAGGATAAGACGGGGTAATCAGCACCTTTAGCCCCGAAGGTGGAGCAACTGAGCACGGCTGCTATGAATAGCAGGCGAGCGCAGGGCGGTAGTCTTGGCCGAAGGCCATGCACATGATAGCCCAGGGCAAAGCACGTACCGAGCGATAGCGAGGAAGTGCTGCTGCCCTGGGTTGAATGTCCCAAGAACCTGTCTTGAGCCCTGTAAGGGCGTCACAAGAAGAGCCGTTTGTTTCGCCCTTACAGGGCTTGCGCCATCGATCTAGGTTCCGCATACCCAGGCCGTCGCTGCGCTTGCCCTGGGCTGATATGGAATTGGCCCTTCGGGCCGCAAGTATCACCCGCATCGATCCCGTTCATCCTGCCTGAAAAATGAACTGCCGATCGAGGTCGCCTAGGGGTGCCACTGGTAGCTCGCTACCAGTGCTGGGTGGCGCGGAATAGTTTGTCCACACGAAGCATTGCCACGGCTTGCACGCGAGCCTCGCCCTTTGCGAACGTTGCATGACGCCGCTGTGGGCTGGTCTCCCGACCAGCCCACAACGTGGACTGAAAGTCTCCATGATCCGAGCGTTCACGTTGCAATGGAGACCTTCGGTCAGCCGCATGGAACGGTCAGAAAACCGTCCCACAACGTAGAACAGGATCAGTCGGGGTCGATCTCGTTCGACATCTGTTCCATGAATGTTCGCCCTTCTTGGTGAAGGCGAGGCCGGGGCGACCTCCCGCTGATTTTTTTTGAAATGAACCCGGCACCTGTGCTAGGGTTGGTCGGAGATCGTTCCGGACATGCCATGCCTTCAACTAACCCGAAGCGTCAGCGAGGGTCACAGTCAAGCAGGTCTCCAGTCAATCGGCACCACCCATCAATGATCCGCTTCTGACATGTACGACAATGGAACCGGACTCCGTCGTGTCCCTCGCTAACGCTTCGGGTTAAGGTTCCGTAGATGGCCGATCGCGATCCACGACAATGATTCCGTTCTTTGACAACTTGGTTAGATAGACTTGAGGCTGCCGTCGTGAGGCTTGAGGGCTGGGGCTTCCACTCGCGGCGCATCAGCTTGTAGGGTGCGCGCTTGCACGCACTGCTGGACAACGCCGGGGTCTGGTCTCGTCGTTCTCGATCGACGAGCCACTCGCCGATCGCGTGAATAGAACGATCGATACCTGACCCCCTATTCGTGTTCGCTTTTCAGGCACATGGATTGCTACCAGTGCTTAGCTTGGAGGGCGCATGACGCGCACGCACCCTACAAGAAGCCGCACGTCCACTCGCGATGCGACCGCGGCTCGCTAGGAAGCTCGCCCTCCCAAATCGATGTTGGGGACTGCTGTGGGCGGGTCAGGAGACCTGCCCACAACTTCGGACTTTTTTTGCGTCACGTGTAAAACGGACGAATTAACGCTAAGGGCAATCGTAGAAAGATGTTGCAGTCAAAAGTGTCGAGGACATCCATCGCCGTAACTCGCAATACAGCAACACGTTGGAGTATTTTCACCTCAACCCCGTTTTTCCCCATACAGCAAAAAAAGTCGACCGCCGATCGGTCCATTTGCTCCTAAGACCACCGACGAATACCCCCATTTCCTCACTACATCGTTCTCTAGTTCGTTATCAGCACAACGGTTACACTCCCCGGTTATGTCGTCCGCCGCTATCGATTCACCGACCGATTTATCAAGCCCAAACTCCTCCTCGTCGCCCACGGCGGGGCTGGCTTCCCGTAGCTTCCTGGCCCTCTTGGCCACGCAGTTCCTCGGGGCGGTGAACGACAACATGTTTCGTTGGTTCGTGATCGGCATCGCCAAGGACTATATCCCCGAAGGCGACACCGACTCGATCGCGATTGTGCTCTCCGCCGGGCTCGCCTGCTTCGTCGTCCCTTACCTGCTACTGGCGGCCCCGGCTGGTTATCTGGCTGATCGCTTCAGTAAGCGAAAGGTGATCATCGGTTGCAAGATTGCCGAAGTCGCCATCATGGCCGCTGGCGTGGGGGCCGTTTACCTTAGCGATCAGGTCGACAATTTCTATGCCCTGTTCGTGCTCGTGTTCTGCATGGGCAGCCAAAGCGCCCTGTTCGGGCCGGCCAAACTTGGCAGCGTACCGGAGATGGTCGACTCGACGAAGATTTCGGCCGCCAATGGAATCCTGGGACTAACCACGGTTGTGGCCACGGTCGTCGGATTCGCCGGTGGCAACCTCTTGGCCGATGTCACTGGAGACCGTGGGATTCCATATTTATGGATCACCGCGGTGACTTTGATTGGTGTCGCGCTGTTTGGCGTGCTGACTAGCTTCGGCATTCGGCGGCTCAAGGCTGCCAATCCTTCGATGAAGTTTCCCTTCAACGCAGTCACGCAAACCTGCCGCGACCTTGGCACTTTGGCCGCTGACCGCGCGATGTTAACCGTTGCCTTCGGCATTGCCTTTTTCTGGTCACTCGGTTCGTTGTGCCAAATGAATATCGATCAGTTCGGCATGGAAGGAGCCCTTGAGCAAAGGCAGCTGACACCACTGCTAACAGCACTGGTCGCCGGCGTCGGAGTAGGAAGTGTGCTGGCCGGACTTTGGTCAGGCGGCAAAGTGGAACTCGGAATCATTCCCCTCGGAGCGTTCGGCATCACGGTGAGCGCCGTGTTGCTGTTTACCGTGCAAGGCGAACTACGCCATCCGGATGACGCCTGGACTGCGAAGCACGTTTGGGCCTGTATCTGGCTGTTCACAATGGGCGTCAGTGCCGGGCTGTTCGATGTGCCCTTGGCGGCGTACATGCAGCATCGCAGTCCGGTTGAAAAGCGTGGCGCCATTCTGGCCGCCAGCAACTTCATGACTTTCTCCGGCATGGTCCTAGTGGCCGTGTTGTTTGCCTATCTGAAGAGCAACTTCACCGCTCGTGAAATCTTTCTGATGATCGGTCTGGTAACGTTGCCGGTTTTGATCTTCATCGTTTACTTGGTGCCGCAGGCCACGATTCGATTCATCGTCTGGCTGGCGAGTCACACCGTCTACCGCGTGCGGGTGTTCGGTCGTGAGAACCTTCCGGAGAAGGGCGGGGCGTTGTTGGTCGCCAATCACGTTTCCTGGCTGGACGGTATCATGCTGCTGATCGCCTCCAGCCGCTACGTGCGCATGATCGTCT
>CAYLRE010000399.1:0-3814 GCA_964385715.1 uncultured Planctomycetaceae bacterium | reverse complement strand
GGTTCGGCTCTGGACTTGGCCTTTGGAATATGGCATACGGATGCGTGGTGACTCGGCCGACGGGAAGCGATATGCCGAAGATGTGCGGGCGTTACTATCCCCATTTGAAGTTGAGCATTTCGTCCGTGTGGAGACGCGGGAATCCAAGGATCCAAGTAACCGGCTGCAGCCTGGTGGCGACGTGGAACGTGGTTATGAGACCCATACTTGGCCTCTGTGGACCGGCAGGCTGCATCACTTGGCCGGTCGGCTAGAGGCCGATCAGGAGGAAGAGTCCCGCCAGGGCAGTGAGTCGGCCGCCATTCCGTTCTATCTGCTCGCGCGGACCACGATGCAGGATCTGGCTCGTTTGCAGCAGAGCCAGAAGCAGCTTTCCAAACAACAGGTTGCCATCGAGCGTTATAAGTTCTCGCGGCTTCGACTCGATTCGGACGTGTGGTTGGGAATGATTCGCTACGAGCAGCAAGACTACGCTAATGCCGTTGACTTCTATGGACGGGCGCTCAAGATGGTCGGAACCGGGCCCGATGCGTCGCCTATCCGGTACAATCTCGGGCGAGCCTTGGAGGCCATGGGCAAAACCGACGAGGCGATCGAGCACTACCGAAAAGAGCGCTCTCCTGCGAGCCTGCTGCGAGTTCGAGAGATCGAGTCACGACAGGGTTCGGAAACCGAGCAACATTCGAAACCTGACACCGAGCCCACACCGTAACGCCGATGAAGACGTTGCTCACTCGCCAGTGGTTCTTGCTCGCCTTAGCAGGCGTGTTGTTAGCAGGCTTTCAGCTGTCCGGTCCGCTGGCCGGTTTTGCCAAAACATTTCCGGTCAAAGGGCTTGTGGCCACGGTCTTGTTTCTGATGGCCTGGACGTTGGATTTCGATTCGGTCCGCCGGGCGGTGAAGCGTCCTCAGGCGGCTCTGTTGGGTGTGGCGATCAATCTTGTGCTGGTGCCATTGTTCGCTTGGTTGTTTGGCTTGCTATTGCCAGAACCGCTCAATCTGGGATTGGCGCTAACGGCGGCGGTGCCTTGTACGTTGGCTTCGGCCGCCGTCTGGACGCGTCGGGCCGGCGGGAACGACGCGGTTGCCATGATGGTCACCACGGTGACCAATGTCGGCTGTTTCGTGACGACGCCGTTGCTGTTCTGGTTGATGACCGGTGCTGAGACGAATACCCAGCAGGGGCCGTGGGAGATGATTCTCAAGCTCACCTGGGTGGTGGTGCTGCCGATGCTCGCGGGGCAGGCGTTGCGGATGATTCCCGCCGCGGCTCGTTGGGCAACCGCGGAAAAGCGACTCGTGTCGGCCGTCGCTCAGATCGGAATCCTGACCATGGTGCTGGTGGGGGCAACGCGGTCGGCTCTGGAGATCCAAGGGGCCGCCGATGGTGGATTCCCAACGCCGATCGTATGGGCCGGAATGTTGGGGATCGTCGTGGCGCTCCATTTGGCGTCACTATTTGCTGGATTCGCCCTGGGAAGGCTCATTCGTCTAGAACGAGCCGACTGGATCGCTGTGGGGATTGCCGGTAGCCAGAAAACGCTCATGATCGGGCTTTATGTCGGCTTGGATCAGCAGCTGGGGATCGGGATTCTTCCGTTATTGGCGTATCACGCGGCCCAATTGCTGATCGACACGGTGGTGGCGGATCGGCTTAGCCGTACTCCTGTGGCCGTGGATGAGGCCGAAACACCGCTGTAGATGGGGTTTTTGCGCTTTTTGCGACGTCTGAAGCTCGCTGAATCCAGCTGCCGACATCCCGCTCGACTCTTGTCGATTTTCTCGTAGAGCAGTATACTGCTGGATTCAAATTCGACTCTTAGCCGGCAGTTTGCCGATTCCAAAATATTGATTTCAACATTCGGGGCCGTTTCGGCGGCCTCAACCACCCAGCGGTAGCCCAGGACAGACGGTTATGAAGAAAGACATTCACCCCGACTACAACGAGACGGTCGTCAAATGTGGTTGCGGAAATACATTCAACACGCGCAGCACCGTCAAGGAATTGAAGGTCGATATCTGCAGCATGTGCCATCCCTTCTATACGGGTAAGCAGAAATTCCTCGACACGGAAGGTCGAATCGAGAAGTTTAAGAGCAAGTTCGCAGGCGCCGGCTATGCCAGCCTCAAGCGAGGTGGTAAGAAGGCCGAAAAGGCAGCGGAAGCCGAAGCCTAGCTTGCGTTCTTTGAATCGTTTGTCGTGGCGTCCTTGCTGCGCGCGCCGATGCGGCGTGACATTGCGGCCGGCGCTCGTTTTCGGATAGTTCCTCGAAATAGCGATAGCGATTCTCGAAGGCTCCTTCGTATCTCCAAGGGATAATCGCCGATGCGCGAAATGCTGGACGAAAAATTCGCTCGCTTTGAAGAGCTGGAACGGCAGCTGGTCGATCCCGAAGTCTTGGCTCAACCGCACAAGTTGGCCGCCGTGGCCCGCGAACGCGGCTCCTTGGCCAAGCTGGCGACGAAGTACGGTCGCTTTCGTGATGTGAATCAGCAGATTCAAGAAGCTCAGGAAATGCTCGAGGGCGACGACGCGGAAATGCGCGAACTGGCCGAGGCCGAGATCCCCGAGCTGAAGCAAGATCGAGAAGCTCTGTGGGTCGAACTCCTGGACATGACAATCGGTGGTGAAGAGGCGAACCGAAGTCGCCTCGTCATGGAGATTCGTGCCGGTACGGGGGGCGATGAGGCGGCTCTGTTCGCTCGCGACCTGTTCGAGATGTATAAGCACCACTCGGAAGGCAAAGGGTGGAAGTTCGAGATTCTTGAAGCCAGTCCCACGGAACTCGGTGGGTTCAAGGAAATCATCGTCGGCGTCGAAGGCGAAGGCGTCTTTCGCGAATTGCAGTACGAGAGTGGCGGGCACCGTGTGCAGCGTGTTCCGGAGACGGAAACCAAGGGCCGCATTCACACTTCGGCGGCAACGGTAGCCGTGATGGCAGAGCCGGAAGATGTCGAAATTGAAATCAAGCCGGACGATTACCGCCTCGACATCTATCACGCCAGCGGCCCCGGTGGGCAGCACGTCAATAAGACTGCGTCGGCGGTACGGCTAACGCATCACGAAACCGGTATTGTCGTGCAGTGCCAGGATGAAAAGAGCCAGCTTAAGAACAAGACCAAGGCTCTTCGCGTGCTCAAGACCCGACTCTACGAAGCTAAGAAGCAGGAAGAGCATCAGAAGCGAGCCGACCAACGCAAGTCGCTCGTTGGTAGTGGCGATCGTAGCCAGCGAATTCGCACCTACAACTTCCCGGAGAACCGGGTGAGCGATCATCGCATCAACTTGACGCTCTACAAGCTCGACGCGATTATTGCCGGAAACCTACAGCCGGTGACCGACGCACTGATCGATCACGAACGACAAGAACAGCGTGACTCGATGGGCGGTCTCGACTAAAGTCGACGACGCTTTGGCGCTGACAACGGACGGAAGCCCAAGTTGTAGAAACCCAAGCTACGGAAGCCACGATGCCTGAGACCGAAGTATGGACGATCGGCCGGCTATTGAACTGGACGACCGACTATTTGGCCGACCGTGGTTCTCCATCTGCCCGGCTTGATACCGAATTGCTGTTGGCCGAAGCGTGCGGCTGCGAGCGAATCGAACTCTACACGCGGTTCGATACCCCGGCGAGTGATAAGACGCGTACTACTTTTCGCGAGCTGGTGCAGCGACGTGCCGAGGGAATGCCGGTCGCCTATCTGTTAGGACGCCGCGACTTTTATTCTTCGACGTTTCGTGTTTCGCCAGCCGTTCTGATTCCACGCCCCGAGACCGAACTGCTCGTCGTCACGCTGCTCGACCGGATCG
>CAYLRE010000398.1:0-3828 GCA_964385715.1 uncultured Planctomycetaceae bacterium | reverse complement strand
CGAAGTTGCGAGAATAAGCCGGGATCCAGGGCTTTTCTCATTTCCAGAAGAAAACCGTTGCCCCCTCCGATGGCGACGGTTACACAGGGGACCCGGCTAAGCCATCATTTGCATAGCAATTATGGAATTTTTAACCAACTGAGAAAAGCTACCTGGAACCTCCCTAGTGTTGTCGCGTTTCGCGGCCGCGTTATCGATCTTCGTCCAAGATATCTCGATCCCACCGGCAAGCGATATAGCGATATGTCGTGGAGACCAATGGCCAGATGCTCTATCGTGAGGGCTTCCACTTATCGGCCTCTGGCGCTCGGTTGACACTTTTGCCGCTACTGCGCGACGAAGTGGATCATCAGCCTGCGGAATATCGCACGGCTTCAAAAAGATCATAGCACGAGGGCCTGGGATATTTGGGGGCAATTCGAAAATCGTCACGCTAGATACACATCTGCGAAATGGACGGTGGACATGTTGGCCATTTGAATCTGGCTGATATTGAGTTTGTACCGGGCGCCTTCTATAGTCCCGAATAAAGACATCACCCTGCTAGCCGAGGCTTGAAACGCACATGGAAAACGCGGAATTTGCAGTCATCGTTCCAGTGTACAATCGGGCCATCACGGTTCTCGACGCGCTCGACAGCATTGCCGCGCAATCCTTGCTGCCGCACAAAGTAGTCGTCGTGGACGACGGTTCGACGGACGCAACCGAGCAATCTGTCAACGGATGGGTCAATCAGTCGGCCATCGCGGATCGGTGTCTTGTCATCCGCCAAGAAAATGCCGGCGCGTCTGCCGCACGCAACCGCGGAATCGCCGAGGTTGGCAGCTTGCCATTCGTAGCATTCCTCGATTCGGACGATCTTTGGCCGACGGACTATTTGGAGCGAGTCGCTGCGCGACTGGCAGCACACGAGGATGCGGTCGCCGCCACGTGTGATGAACGCTATGCGTATTGCAACGAGGAAGACCGGGAACTTTTCGGTGATCTGACGGATCGCGACCTCAGCCCGTTGGAAGAGGACGCAACGAATTGGTTGGTCTGCAACGATGGCGGCATTACGCCCGCCACGGTCTTTTCGACCGCGGCGCTCGCGAGCGTTAACGGCTTCGATGAGTCGCTGCTGACCGGCGAAGATTGGGCGATGATGCTGCGAGTGAGTTTACTGGGACGCTGGCTGCACGTGCCTGGTGAAGCGGTCACCGTCCGGCGAGGCATTGCCCGCGAGCGCGGCGAGGAGACGCACTTGGGCGAACGGCTGGCCGACAGCAACATAATTTGGGCGCGAATCCTGGAAGATTTCATCGACAACGCGGGGGGGCACGAAGTCGTCGACAGGCAGCTGTACACACGAGTGCTTGCCAAGCGTTGGTATCGAGCCGGTCGTCGGATGGTCAAGGCTGGCCATATCAAAGAAAGCCGCATCTGTTTTCGCTGTTCATCCCGTTGGCGCACGATTAACAAAGCGTGGCTGCGACTCGCTCAAACCTACTTACCACGGGCGGCCTGAGGCGAAGTCACACCTGGACGTGATGCGAGTTGGGCTTCGGACGGTAATTGACCATAGATCCCGTTTTCCCGCTCATTCTTAAAAACAAGGACAATCGACGACGAGGCAAGTTTGATAAGGGCAAGACGCCACAGATGGCCTGCGTGCCCTAAGGCCACACCGTCGTGGTAAGGAAACTGACGATGAAGATCTCGGTCGGAATCTGCACTTGGAATCGAGCTAGGCTTCTCGATCAAACGCTTGAGCACATGCGTCAACTGAATATCCCCCAGGGGTGCGATTGGGAAGTTGTCGTCGTCAACAACAACTGCACCGACGAGACCGATGACGTGTTGAAAAAGCACCAGCGGACTCTCCCACTACGTCGAGTCTTCGAAGCACAGCCCGGCAAGGCGCACGCCATGAACGCCGCCTTGGAAGCGATCGAAGGCGACTGGATCCTTTGGACCGACGACGACGTGCTTGTTGATCGCGAGTGGATTACGGGACACCTACGAGCCGTGCGTGAATTTCCAGGCGTATCGCTGCTTGGCAGCATCATTGAACCGGAATTTGAAGTGGAGCCGCCCGCCTGGCTGCGAAAGAGCTTTGATCAGATCGAAGGGGCTTACGCTATCCGCCGATTGGGCGACGAACCGATTCGCCTCAGCCAGAACGACGTAAGAACATTGCCGTATGGAGCGAACTTCGCCGTCCGTACCGACGTTCAGAAGGCGCACAAATTCGACGTCACTTTGGGTCGCGCCGGATCGAATATGGTCAGTGGTGAAGAAACGGCCCTGGAGATCGAACTGTTGGAGTCGGGTCATATTGGCTATTGGCATCCCTACTCCAAGATTCGTCACTTCATCCCCAAAGAGCGACTGACTAAGAACTACCTGCGACGCTATTTCTACGGCATTGGCCAGACGTCCGTGATCATGTCGTCGAGCCGAAGCGTTCCGCTCGCCAGGCAACTACGTTACTTTGCCAGCGCCGCCCTCTCAGAATTGAACTATCAATCGCGGCGACCAATCTTGTCGTCACGTGGCCGAGTGCGAATCATGACGCGGACCAGTTTTCGCTGGGGCCGCGCGACGGCCACATGGTCCGCCACCCGCCGAGCCGCGTAATTCTCGCGCTGCCGGGGGCCAAGTTCTTGTCTGCGTGCGGCGGACTTTCGGTGCTAGCTTTTGCCTTACCCCAGTTGGTTGACCGCCGAATTGTCAGCAACCAGCAGACGTTATCGCGTCGCTAGCAGGTGGCACTGCCAGTGCCATCAAACGTCTATTTCTTGGACACTATGGGGCGGTGGCAAATTGGGCTGGTTTCACCTCGCGCGCCCGGCCGAATATCTTCGCTATTTTGGCCATTGTCTCGGCGAGATTCGGCCGATACATAGCCCAAGCAATTGCCTTATTTGGCGGAGAGAATAGTACACAGGCGGTGTCTCATGAAAATCACGGTTGGGATCTGCACTTGGAATCGCGCGGTATTATTGGATGTCACGCTTTCGTCGCTTGCCTGCGTCGAGGTGCCCGCCGATGTCGAATGGAAGGTTGTCGTCATCGACAACAATTCGACGGACGACACCGCTTCGGTGGTCGACAAATACCGCGATCGGCTGCCCATTTCGCGGCTGTTCGTTCGGCAGCAGGGAAAGGCCAACGCGCAGAACGCTATGGTTGAGCGTCTGACGGGAGACTTAGTCCTGTGGACCGACGACGATGTATTGTTCGATCGCGGCTGGCTTACGGCATACGCGGACGCCGCACGACAGAATCCTGACATCGACTTCTTCGGCGGACCGATCACGCCACGATTCCTCGCCCCCCAGCCACGCTGGGTACGTGACGGATGGCGAGAGGTCGCATCAATATTCGGGGAACGCCAACTCGGAGATCAGCCGTTCTATTTCGAACGACGGACCCTACCGTATGGCGCCAACTTCGGGGCGCGGGTCGAGCTTCAGAAACGCTTCGCATTCGACCCCTCGCTAGGTCGTCGCGGTGAGCTCCTCTTAACGGGCGAAGAAACCGATGCCATGCGACAATGGTTGCAATCCGGGTACCGCGGCATCTGGGTTCCTCAAGCGGGCATCGAGCATATGGTGACCGGCGATATGACGACGTTACGCTACCTTGGTCGCCGATCCTTGACCTGTGGCAAATCGCAGAAGCCACAGGGACGCCATGCCTGGCTTCCTGTCCGCACGTTTGCCGCCTTATGGCATGGCTGTCGAGCCTGCAAGTATCAACTCGCTCTTTCTCGCACATCAGCGAAGCATCAAACCGCCAAGTGGGTCCGTTCGCTCATCAAGAGTCGTCGCTGCTGGGGACGCG
>CAYLRE010000397.1:0-3831 GCA_964385715.1 uncultured Planctomycetaceae bacterium | reverse complement strand
GACTACGCAGCATTTGTTATTGCGGCGGCGACAGCCTCGATCGTGATCTTGATCTGGCTGCGCCGGAGAGACGGCGGACCACATGCCCATCGCCACGTTCTGATTCTGCTGCCCATTATTCTCTTGGTCGGATGGTTCTTTGTCAGCTTGGCGGGTGATCGCGAACGGAATCGTCTGAGGACACAGATCGAAGGACTTGCGCCCACGTACGCGGAAGAGCTCCAGGAAATGGGGCATGCTGACATTACGCTCGAGACCGATCCAAATGATCCCACCTATCTGGCGATGATCGAGAAGCAGCGACGTTGGCTCGCCATCAACCACGCGGTTTCAGACATTTATACCTTTCGCGACCACGAGAAAGGCAACCAGCTGATTGTCGATTCCGAAACGGACTACGATCGAGATGGCAAGTTTACAGGAGATCGCGAGAGTCGCACCGAGATTGGCGAAATCTGGCAAGAAGAAAGTCCCTTCCTCGTGCGAGCGCATGCCGGGGAAACCTGCTTCGACGACAGTCCTTACTCCGACCGCTGGGGCACGTGGGTCAGCGCGTACGTGCCGATGTACGATAAGGACAATCGCGTGGAAGCGGTGCTAGGGGTCGATTTTCCGGCCCACGACTGGGTCTCGTCAATCTTGCGGGCTCGGCTAACCTGGATCGGCATGTTGGCAATCCTGGTCACGATCGGGTTGTCATCAACCTCCGTGATCGCACTATTGAGAATAAGCATTCAGGAGAAGGACACGAACCAGCAGGCTTTGCAGGCCGAGCAACTGCTTCTACGTCGCATGATCGACATTCAAGAAGGGGAGAGACGGATGGTCGCTCACGACATTCACGACGGATTCGTGCAGGACGTCGTCGGAGCACACATGCACCTGCAACGTATCGACTCTACAGAAACGCCGGAGTCGAACGAACAATTGGCCGCGCGGGTTGGCAAGCTGCTGGAAAAGGCGATCGCCGAAGGGAGACGCCTCATTCGCGACACTCGACCGATGGTACTTGATGAAGCGGGAGTCGTGGAGGCGATCCGTCATCTGCTTTCGGAAGAGAACGCCAGTGGCGAAATCGTGGTCGCCTTCGACCATGAGGTTCAGTTTGAGCGACTCGATCCGCAACTCGAAGGTGTCATCTTTCGCATTGTGCAAGAGGCGATCACCAATGTTCGCCGCCACGCGAAGACCGATCACGCGGCGGTGCAAATAAAACAATCGAATGGGCGTTTGCATGTTTCTGTTCGCGATCAAGGCGTTGGATTCGACCCCGATGCAATCCCCCGAGACCGATTCGGTGTCCGGGGCATTCGCGAGCGAGCTCGACTGTTCGGCGGAGATGCCGAAATCATTAGCCGCCCCGGCAAAGGAACCACGATCCGGGTATCACTCCCGATTCAGATCGAGGCGTAAGGCGAAACGCCAGCCTACTAACGAACCGCTGGATCGCGATCGCAGCCGGCGATAGGACTACGAATCTCCGCCCGCGTCGGCGGATTCGTCAGCTGGTGTTGCGGACTCCTTCGGCGGCTGTGGATTCGAGGCCGGCGGCTTGGGCGCGGCACGACGATTCCGATTCTTGCTGCGGACAATCGAGTTGGCTTTCAGTTCTTTGCGCCAACGACTGACCGACTGGCGTCGCTTCGACTCGTTATACTCGGGTCGATAGTTGTAGCGGGCCTTCTTGATGTCTTCAAGATTCCAGAATCCCACGACACGGATAATGAGTCGATCGTCCTCCAGACTCTGTACGAGTTTCTTCGCTTCGCCGGCCAGTAGCTGTTCGTCGCTGTAACCCCACAACATGCGATAGAGTCGTGCGGCGGCATCCCCTTGCGTCCGAGTGAGCACCCGCAAGATTTCCTCTCCCTGCGCCTGATCACGATCGAAGGCGTCACGTAGTTCGCCTGTGAATGTGCTCCAGTTGGCGCGAAACTCTTCGTCGTCGAGGGCCGCGATCAACGGATCGTAGTATCCGATGTGAGCGCAACAGCGAATGGCCAGGCTGCGGACTTCCGGCCGCGCATCGCCGGCTCTCTCGGCCAGACTCAGCTTGATGCCATCGGGACGCAGACGTTTGGCCAGCTGGGGCGACACACGTCGGTCAAGCGGACTCAGTTGTACCGATTCGACCCAGGCGGGGATCTTGTCGCTAGCCCCGGTGGGATTGTCGGGGTGCACCGACAATGCAAGGTGTGCTGGGCCAACGAGTGGTGTCACTTCACCGTCCTCTTCCCAGGTCACCTGACCACTGGCACCGTACAGATCGATTGCCGCATAGCTGGTGACTTCCGCCGGATTGGAGCCCCGTTCGCGATAAGGACGTAGCTCGACTGCCAATGTCGATTCGGCATCGCTAAGTGTCGCCACCCCCCGATGCCGGTTGAGTGCCAAACGAATCTTGGCGTTCGGATTGCCGAACGACAGAACGACCAGACGACCATAATGCACCGTAATTTCTCGAATACCCTCGGCGTCAATGTCGGTCAATTCGACCAGCGTACCTCCGTCGAGTTCGATCGTGGTACCACCGACAACGATCATCGGACGATACGTCGGTAACGCTAGCAGCTTATCGCCTAAACGAAGTGAAGCCTGGCGCGCGAGTCGGTTCCACTGTCCCTCTGGACTGGCGTCGCCTGCTGCCTCTGCATCGGTCGGTGCCTCACTCCAGCGCAGACAAACCTGATCTTCGGATAGGAGTTTGCCAAAAGTTACCGGTTGCGGTGCCGCGACTGGCTGGCTCTCATCCACCAGATCTGCGTCGTCGGTTAGGTCCAGATCCTCGGCATTTGCATCAGCGGGCGTGTCGGTGTCGGCGACATTCTCCGCTGCCTTGTTACCTTCGTCACTTGGCACGTCTACCGGCGATGCTTCCGGAACAACCGCTGGTACATCGACCGGCGATACGTCGGCAGCTTCCGGTACGGTCGGCTCGGTAGCGGCCGGTTCTCCCGTCACGCCGTTCACATCGCCGTTCACATCGACGGTCACGTCGGCGGTGGCGTCATCGATCGTCGATCCGTCAACTGCCGACTCCACAGAGTCTTTCGCGGCCGACTCCCCGTTGTCCCCGTTACCACTCGCAGGATCCCCTGCCGCGTCTGGTGCCTCCGCAGGCTCCCCGGCATTCAGCGGATTGGTATCGCCCTCTGGCTTGCCGGTGGTCGATGTGGCGGCCGCCGCTGCGTCTACTTTGTCTTGGGTATCCCCATCAGCTTGGGGCGTCGAATTCTTGTCCCCGGTCGATCCTTGCGCGACCTGAGACGACTCCTCGGTGTCCTGCGACTTGAATAGGTCCGGGAAGAACATCATCGCCACGCCGACTAGGGCGGCGGCAACGAGACCAACGACTGCCAAAGATCGCAGAGGAGAGCCGCGACCGTCGCGAAGGTACTCGGGAACCTCTGGTTTGGCCCGATCCTGTTTGGCTTGGGCGTCATCGGCAGTTGGCTGACCGGGTGCCGCTTCCGCTGCAAGATCTGGCCGTTCGCCACCGAGTCGATACATCCGCTCACGACTCGCGGGATCAACCGTGGCCGGCTCTCCCAAAATCATCGTCAAAATGTGGTGGCAAGACCCGACTTCCGCAAGATGAACGTCCGACTCCAGGCAAATGAGTTCGAACTCCTGAAGCTGTTCGGGAGCCAAAGTATTGTCGAGATACTCGGCGACCGAATTCGGATCGCGACAGACTCCGATATCGATCAACTCCGGCGCTTCTAAACGCATCCTTCGCACAACATCACGAGTGCGATGAATGAGCTGTGTCGCGACTTCGGTATCCTTCACCTGCTGGGCGATGTCCTCCTGGTCGTCCGGTTCGAGGAT
>CAYLRE010000396.1:0-3883 GCA_964385715.1 uncultured Planctomycetaceae bacterium | reverse complement strand
TACGAAAGCACTCTCACTGGCGAAGCCAGTGGCACCCTAGGGGCTTACCGCCAATCCCAACCATTTCTTCCAGGAGACGAACCCATGTCCAATCCACTCAAGAGCGTCGAGCCGCAGGGGCGGCCGCGATTGTTGAACGACACCAAGAAGGCCGAGATTGCGGCCATGATCTCCGTCGGTTGTAGCCAGGCGACCGCCTGTCGGTATGTCGGCTGTGTGCCGCAGACGCTTCGCAACGAACTCCGCCGCGATCCCTCCTTTCGCGAGCAGGTGGTCAAAGCGGAGCGACGTAAAGAGCTTGTGCTGCTGCAACAGATCCAAGAGGCAGGTAAGAAGAGCTGGCGTGCCGCCGCCTGGCTGCTCGAACGGGTCAATCCGCAGGAATTCAAACTGCGCGATCCAGACGTTGTCACCCGGGCCGAAATGCAGGCCTACATTCAAGGCGTGGTAGATGAGATCTGCGAGGAACTACCACCGGATCGCCGAGAGCGGCTGCTCGGCCGACTCACCGCCAAAGAGGTCGGCCACCTCCGCGAGCAAATCGAGACCCTTATCGGCGACGACCCGACGCTGGCCAACGAAGTGGCTGAGGATTGGGGGAGCAACTGAGCGCGGCTGCTGGGCGCGGGAACCGAAGGTGGTCGGCGTGGGTGCCATGCTCACCCTTAGGTGAGCATGCATTCGTCAATTACGATTACTATGCTCATGCCCACGCGAGCGTGAGACCGTCCGGGAATTGAAGACGGGCAAATCAACACCGTTAGCCCCGAAGGGGCGCTGCCAAATCAGCCCAGCACCAAGCGAAGCGACGCCCTGGGTAAATGAAACCACAATGTATGTCGTAAGCCCTGAAAGGGCGAAACCATTTCCGAATCGTGGTGTGTATCGCCCTTACAGGGCTCACGACAGGTTTTCTCGACTTCAGCCCAGGGCGGCAGCACTCCCTCGCTATCGCTCGGTGCGTGCTTTGCCCTGGTCGGATTTGGCAGCGCCCCTTCGGGGCTATGAAGGAATGCGCTACGTTTCCTGGATAGTTCCAAGAAATGAATTCCCGAACATGCCCACGCGAGCGTGGGCATGGCACCCAATTGCAAACAACCATGCCCTGCGAAGTCCGACTTTTTTGGCCTCTAGCTTCTAAGCCCGACAATCAACTCCAACCACAGGAGGCACAACATGTTACGATCCAGATCGCGGTTTCCTATGTTTGCTGCAAGTGCTTGGTGGCAAGGGGCTTGGAGTTTTTTCACCGTCACCTCGAATTTCCGCATATGGCAAAAAAAACCGGTTGCTCGGTTGGTTGCCACGTGCCGCCAGTCGCGGCCGGTATCTGGTCAGTCGGCCACTTGCCGTGATAGGCTACAAGGTTTGGGGAATTGTGCCCCCGGAGTGCCCTCAGAGAATGCCAGCAGGCGAGCCGGATTGCTCGTTATTGGTGATGCGACAAATGGACATTTGCGTGCCTTGAGAGAGGCAGTCAGGAAGATTTATCCATGACCACCAAATACATCTTTGTTACCGGCGGCGTTGTTAGTTCGCTTGGAAAAGGGCTGACGAGTGCGTCGGTCGGCATGTTGCTCGAGCACCGCGGTTTGCGGGTTCGGATGCAGAAGCTCGACCCGTATATCAACGTCGACCCGGGCACGATGAGCCCCTTCCAGCATGGCGAGGTGTACGTGCTGGACGATGGTAGCGAGACCGATCTCGACCTAGGGCACTACGAGCGATTCACCCATGGGCCATTGACCCGCGATTCAAACTACACGACCGGGCAGATCTACCAGGCGGTGATCAACAAGGAACGCCGCGGGGAGTTCTTGGGCAAGACCGTTCAGGTCATTCCGCACATTACGAACGAGATTAAGAGTGTCATTCGCAAGCTGGGCGAAGGCGACGTCGACGTGGTGATTACCGAGATCGGTGGTACCGTCGGCGACATTGAGAGCCAGCCGTTCTTAGAAGCGATTCGCCAATTCTCGCTCGACGTGGGCAAGGAAAACTGCCTCTATATGCACCTCACTCTGGTGCCGTATTTGAAGGCGGCCGGCGAGCTGAAGACCAAGCCGACGCAGCATTCGGTCGGACAGCTTCGCGAAATCGGTATTCAGCCGAATATCCTGATTTGTCGCACGGAACAGTCGATGTCCCGCGACGACAAAGAGAAAATCGCCCTATTCTGTAATGTCCCGCTAGAGGCGGTGATTGAGGAAAAGGACAAGGATTTCTCGATCTATGAAGTGCCGTTCAGCTTGGTTGATAACGAGCTAGACCGCTTGATCGTTGACCAGCTAAGACTCGATGCTCAGCCGTTACAGCTTGACGATTGGCACGAGCTGATGCACCGGCTGAAGAACCCGCAACACGAGATCAGTATCGCCGTGGTTGGCAAATACGCCGAGCATCGCGACGCCTATAAGTCGATCTACGAGTCGCTCGATCATGCGGGCATCGCCAATCAGGCCCAGGTGCGAATTCAGCCGATTCAAAGCGAAGACATTGAACGAGAGGGGCCGAACCGGCTGCTCTCTGGCTACGATGGCGTGCTGATCCCCGGTGGCTTCGGCGAACGCGGCATCGAAGGCAAAGTCCAGGCGATCGAATACGCTCGCGAGAAGGGCATTCCGTTCTTCGGCATTTGTCTTGGAATGCAGTGTGCCGTGATCGAATTTGGCCGCAACGTGGTCAAGTTAGAAGGAGCCCATTCGAGCGAGTTCGATAAAGATTCACCCCACCCGGTGATCTGTCTGTTAGACGAACAGAAGACGATCACCGACATGGGCGGCACGATGCGGCTCGGTGCCCAGCCGGCCAAGCTTGATCCGACAAGCAAGGTCTTCGATCTTTACGGAGAAGAGAACATCTCCGAGCGTCATCGCCATCGCTACGAATTCAACAACGTTTACCGCTCGCAGTTCGAGGCTCACGGCATGCTGATTGCCGGTACCAGCCCGGACGATTCGCTGGTGGAAATCGTCGAGCTGCCGAATCATCCGTGGTTCGTGGCGGTGCAGTTCCATCCGGAATTCAAGTCGAAGCCGACGGCCGCTCAGGCTTTATTCGCAGGCTTTATCGAAGCGGCGGTACGCAGGCGTGGTTCGGCCGTGGCGGGCGATGTGCCGCAAGATGAGCAGGTCCCGGCCGAAGATTAGGGCTGGTCGTCAAACAACAAGACATCCATTCACACTCACAGGCAACTCACATTTAGAAACGACAGGGGAAGTAGCAGATGGCCGATTCGCCAGAAGAAAAGAAGCTGATCATCGACGACGATTGGAAATCGCAAGTAGCGGCAGAAAAAGAGGCGGCCGAGCAGGCGCGAGCCGAGAAGCCTGCAGAAGGAGAAGGGGCCGCCGGAGCAGGTGCCGCTGGTGCGATTCCGCCGGCCGATTTTCGCACGCTTGTGAGCATGATCGCCACGCAGGCCATGATGGCGATGGGGGCGATTCCGCATCCGATCACCGGGCAGCCGGAGGTTCACCTGGACCAGGCTCGTCACTTCATCGATCTCTTGGTCGTTCTGCAGGAGAAGAGCGAAGGCAATCGAACGGACGAAGAGAACGAATTGCTCGACAATCTTCTCAATGAATTCCGCGCTGCTTTTGTAGCGGGCGGGCAGGGCCCAGCGCCAGGGGCACCTCCGGCCGAAGCGCCGGAAGCCTAAGCGATCTGAAGAATTTACGCGATAGTGTATGCCGGTCGCTGCTGCGCGGGGGTAGAAATCGCTTTGAATTGCGTTGCGACGGAAGCGTGCGCGAGGGCTGCAGCGAGGGTAGGAGGCAATCTGCAAATGGGGGTATCTAAAAACGCGACATGCCCGGCGAGAAAGTCAATGCTGGCATCCGTGCCAATGGTCCCGATCCGTGGGTGACTTGCATTTCCCTCC
>CAYLRE010000395.1:0-3958 GCA_964385715.1 uncultured Planctomycetaceae bacterium | reverse complement strand
GCGTCCTTTGCCCTGGGCTGATATGGTAGCGCCCCTTCGGGGCTAAAGGTGTCGAATTCCCGTGATCCGTCGCTCTGTCATCCTGTCACGAAAAGAATCACAGGCCCCGCTCCACCGCCCCAGTCAAACTTTGCCGGTTGGGCCGAGTTGCCGGCGAGGTCAAAGCAGCAAGTATTGGGCTGCGTGCTGCCGCGGGAATGGCTGCTGTTCGCGTCTGTCAAAAAGTCGCAAGAAATTTCCAATATTAATATCTTGTGACCGGCCTCCCGGTCGAACTAAATGACTAGGGACGGCCTCCGCATTGCCACGCAGAGTGGGACGCCAAATCTGCCCCGGATCTAGCCTGATAACATCGCTCGCAAAAGTACGAGCGCCACGTGAATAGAACGATACGGAGATGGGTTCACTCCGTTATGTCGTAGGCGGTGCGGTTGGAGAAATCCGATCGTGACTACGGCACCTATGAGACCGTTCTCCCTGCCAGCTGTCGGCGGGGGGAGCGGTCTTTTTCTTTGTGGCAACGACGCATCTTCGGGTTAAATATTTGGGTGCCACTGGCTGCTTGTCAGCCAGTGCTTGTTCGTCGTTTGGTTATTGTCGTGCGGCACTCCGTGACGCCAACGTGAAGTGCCGATTGATTGTGATGCTTGTTTTGTCGTCATGCAGCTACGGCCCTGCGTTCGGCTGACGCCGCACCATCGTTTGGTCGTGTCCCTCGCTCACGCTTCGGGTTATTTTGCGATGGGACGCTTGCGCTTGGGTGCCACTGCTGGCCCTGTTGTCACATCGCTGTCCAGCAGTGCTCGGTGAAGTGGGAGTGGAGCGTCCACTCGCGACGTAACCGCGGCTCGCTGGGAAGCTCGCCCTCCCAATCATTTTTCATCCTGTCCAATACGGAATCACCGATCGACACAAACAATTCTAAAACGGTTGTCATGGCGTCACCGGCGGTCAATAATGGGATCACGCCTGTGGGCCGCAGGCATTGGTGCAATCTCTTTATCGGGGCAACCGATGATCTTTCCTTACAACACCGACGCGCCGATCTACCACTGGCCGTTTATCACGGTCGGTCTGGTTGTGGTCAACGTGTTGGTGTTCTTCTCGTTCTTTACGAACGACATGGCGGGGGCCGAGGATTGGGTACTGATTTACGGCGAGTTCAATCCAATCCAATGGGTAACGTCCAATTTCATGCACGCAACGCCGATGCACCTGATCGGCAACATGCTGTTCCTGTGGGGCTTCGGGCTGGTCGTCGAAGGCAAGGTCGGCTGGTGGAAGTTCTTACTCATCTATTTTGGTATCGGAATCGTCGAGTGTGCCGGCGAACAGATGCTAATGGGGATGCTGGGGGTCCGCGGCGGTTCGCTCGGTGCGTCCTCGATTCTTTACGGATTGATGGCCATCTCGTGGGTCTGGGCACCAAAGAACGAAATGGAATGTATTTTCTACTACGGTGTCGTTCGCACCTTTAGCGTCTCGATTGTTGTGTTCGGAAGCTGCTACATCGGACTGGAAGTGCTGATGGCTTTCATGGGCGGTTTCGCGGTTTCGAGTTCGGTGCTCCATCTCGCGGGTGCTCTGCCTGGTTTTGCTGTTGGCTTTGCCATGCTCAAGCTCGACATGGTCGACTGTGAAGGCTGGGACATTCTCAGTGTTTGGCAGGGCAAGACCGAGGTCAAACTGATCAGCGAAATGGACGGTCCGGCCACGACCAACGCCGACGCCGCTTTGAACAATCACGCAGCCAACTTCGCCGGGGCCGCCGCAGGCGTGGCCGCGCAAGCGATCGACAACAGCGAGTCCAACACCCACTTGGGGATGTCGCCCGAGCCAGCGGACGTGGAGATAGCGCGCGAGAAGATGCAGCAGGCGCTGCTGCATGGCGAATTGGAACTCGCGCTGAAGATACATCACCAGATGTCGCAGATCGTTTCCGACTGGCAGCTCAATCGAGAAGAGCTGACCGGCATCGTTCGCCTGATGCACGCCCGGAAGCTGTGGGACGAGTCGGTACCGTTTATGGAGGAATACGTCGCCAAGATTCCCGACACATCAGGCCGGGTGCGGCTCAAGCTGGCCCAGATCTACATCTTGCAGCAAGAGCGTCCGCAAAAGGGGTTGGCACTCTTGAAGCAGATTCGCCCCGGCGGCCTGGAGAAAGAGGTCGTCCAAACTCGCGAGAATCTGATGATCAAGGCCAAAGGGATGATCGAGTCCGGCACGTTGGAGCTGGCGGACGATTAGAGAGAGCGGATACGCAGTCCAGCGCGGTTTCCGTTTCTAGAACCTTAGCGACGCCACGTACTTTTCCCAGCGCACCTTGAAGGTGGCCATATCCGCGTCCGAGAGAGGCTCTCGACCTGCGGCCAGCACACGCTTGAGCGTCTCGTAACCGGTCGGGTCTTGTTGCGAATTCGCGCGGAATTGGTGGTAGTACTCGTTCAGCAGTCCACGCTCTTGTAGGTAGTAGCAGAGGTAGCGTGCCTGCGAGTAGTTGGTGCCGGGGTCTTGGTTGTAGAACTGCTCGGTTGTTGTGCTGCAAAGCGTCTTGAACGACGGTACGCGGCGATCGGTAATCGCGGTTTGCAGTCCACCGAGTCGCCAGTTGGTCAGCCCCCAGATTTTGCCCCCTCTGGTGCTGCTCTGTTCGTAGAGCGAGGCTAAGCCTTCGTTGAACCAAGCGGGACAGGCGGGAAAGTTCGAGGCCATGAAGGGGTGGACGATTTCGTGGACCAGCGTGCCGCCGCCGGTGCTGATGTTCATGACCAGCACGTTGTGCGTTGGCGAATAGTAACCGTAAGGCGTGGTCGGCTTCTGAGAGAAGAGTTGTAGGTTGTGTTTCTCGTAGCTCTCGGTGTCTTTGAAGAGCCAGACGTCGATGATCTCGTCGGGGTCCTTCTTGAAGTACTGCCGCTTGATGCGGTCGACGGTCCATTGCACCGTCTGCGTGGCGTGGCGACGAACCATTGTCTGCGACTGATCGCCGACCACCACGAACGGCGGTTGCAGGACGATGTGAAATTTGTCGTGCGGCAGCCGTTTCTTAAGACCGTGGATATGGACCGCGTAGTCGGCGGCTGTAAAGCTGCTTGACGACTCGCCTTCGATCAACCGGCCCGGCTCGAGTCGTAGACGAATCACCGTCCACTTGGTCCGTTGGTACTTCAGCGGCCAGAGTTTGATCAGCATGTCTCGCTTCATCCGCTCATTGGCGGCATCGGCGTGGGCCGGCTCATGGTAGATTACCTCATCGGTCGCCGCGTCGTACCCGATGATCAGCCGAAAGTGTTCGGTCGTGTTGGGCCGATCGTCGTAGTGCATGCAGATGATCGACGGGATACCGCGAACCAGGTCGGCGTGCATGGCGTCGAACTGCGCGGTCATGCCGGCCACGGCAGAACGGTTCGTGCGGGCGTCGACGGTGTAGCCACCGGTGCCGACCTTGAAGCCGATCTTCTTGAGGGCCTGGTAGAGTTCCTTCGTGTAGCAGCCGCGGCCCAAGCGGGGATCGAGGCCTGAGGCATCGAACACGAAGTCCTGATCCATCTTCTTGCCGAGCTTGGTGAGGACCATCTCGGCACAAGCCTCGCCACAAAAGTCCGGCTTCTGCTTCACATGCGGAATGTTGTCGATGTAGACGCTCTTGTAGGGCGGTGCGGCGGTAGCCGGGGTAGCCGCGATTAAGAGTGCGGCCGTGACGACAAGGAAGCCGGAGAAGAGAGTGAGCCTGGTAGTGGTGCGCGACGTGAAGCGGTCGGTGTTGTGTTGTTTCATCTGCCCCATCCTCCTGTTCAATTCGTCGGTGGGGCATGCCCCCATCGCCCCAAAATCTTCAAGCATACGACGCCCATGATATCGCCAGAGGTGCCATTCACAGCAACCCCGAAATGGGGCGGAGGAGACGAACGAGAGGGCCCCGTGCCCTGGAGAACTCTATGCGCAGCGGCACAGC
>CAYLRE010000394.1:0-3968 GCA_964385715.1 uncultured Planctomycetaceae bacterium | reverse complement strand
CATCTCACTGGCATCGAAACCTGGCCCATCGTTGATATCTCCGCAGACAAGAAGCGGTATGTCAGCGGTTTCGTCGCTTGTGAGATAGGGGTTGATGAAGCTCTCTCGTAGCCGGTAGCACTGTGCCAGCAACCTCTTTCGATTCCCTTCGGCTCGAGCCCACCACTCAGACCATAGGTTCCCTCGCGGACATCTCGCGCATCCGAAATGAACTTCACGAGTTCACGGTCGGGGCCTTTGGGTTCGGAATGAACCACGATCCGGGCTTCCCAGCGAAAGCCCGCCTCGTCAGCAAACCAACGTATGGCGGGGTCGGCTGCAAAGAGTCCAACATCTTCGAGTGTTTTTGCTTCTTGCCCCGGAGCAAGGCGTATTTGCATGCAGGCCTCTGGCGAATCTACCGCTGTCAGAGACAGTAGCTGCGTTTGCGGACCACCGCGTCGCTCTTCACTGACGTTCCATTCATGCCCACCGATCTTCACTGTGCCAGTCAACATGTTGGCCATTCCTTTCACATTTGCGCTCGAAGGATACGGGGGAGAATGCACCTTTCACAAGCCGGCTCCGGCTGTGCTCGCTAGCAGATGTCCTCCGGGATATCTTATCGGCGAGAGCCGCGTCTATCGTGGATATGGTAAGTTGGCAACGACCAAAGGAGCGTAATCGGTGAAGAGAGTGCTCATTTGTTTGCTGGTGTTTGGAGCGCTGGCAACCCCGACCAATGGACAACAACAATCCCCACTCCTCGATCCCCAGCTACGTGATCTATTGCACGAAGCGCTGAGCGGCGAAATCGCCAAAGATCATGTGATACAAATCAGTCGATACCATCGGATTCAAGGGTCGAGGGGCTACCGCTATTCCGCTGAATACGTTCTCGAACAACTCCACCGGTACGGATTTTCGGAAACAGACGCGTATGTCGAGTCGTTTCCATCCGACGGTAGGATCGTCTATCAGACCTGGCAGTCTCCGTCCGGTTGGGACATCGAGTCGGCGGAACTCAGAATGGTGGAACCCTACGACGAGAGGATAGTCGGCTATCCGGAAATTGCCATGAGTCTGATCACCTACTCAAACCCGGGTGACGTCACGGCCGAAGTAGTCTGGGTCGGTGCAGGTACCAATGACGCCGACTATGAAGGGAAGGACGTAAGGGGAAAGTTCGTGCTTGCTACCGGCTACGGTGGTGAAGTCCACCGTCACGCCGTCCTAAAGCATGGTGCTGCAGCGGTCGTAGTCTATCTCGACGACGACCGGGCAAGAGAATACCCGGACATGCTGGCCTACACGGGCATGTGGCCGCTGACAGAGGAACTCGACAGGGTCACATTCGGATTCAACATCACGAATCGCCAGGGTGAACGGCTTCGGGACATGCTGCTAGCTGGCCAGCGGGTTGTGTTGAGTGGCAAGGCAACAGGCATTGGGTTGGAGCCTTTCTACATGGATGCTGTGGTCGCACGCATTCCTGGAACCGACCCATCTGGGGAAGAACTCGTCATATGTGGCCATCTCGATCATCCAAAAGAGTCGGCGAATGACAACGGCAGCGGCTCCGGAGCGATGTTGGACATTGCCCGCGCGCTCAAAGAGTTGATAGACTCGGGCAGAATGCCGCAGCCCAAGCGCTCCATTCGACTGCTTTGGATCGCCGAGTTCTACGGTATCATGGCGTACGTGGATGCTCATCCCGAGTTCACCGGTCCGGGACTGGACGGTCGCTTCCTAGCCGGGATGAATCTAGACATGGTAGGTGAGAACCTCGAACTGCTTCACTCGAGAATGCATCTCACGCGGGTACCCTCGTCGATTCCCACTGTGCTCAACGATGTCGTAGCAAATATGGCCGAGATGGTGGATGGGATGGAAATCCGCACCCCGAGAGGGAGTATGTCGGCGTTTAACTACCGAGTTACCCCATACAGCGGTGGAAGCGATCACGTAGTTCTCATCGATCGGAAGATCCCCTCGGTCATGCTGGGCCATTCCGACTATACCCATCACACGTCCGAGGATACGCCAGACAAGGTTGACCCTGTCGAGCTGGAGAGGAGCGAGATCATTACGGCTGCGACAATGTTGTTTCTGTCTGACATGACGGTGGATCAGGCTGTCGATCTTGTCTACCTCGTGGGAGCCAACGGTGCCCGTCGCATGGGAGCCGCGGCGCGACGGTCCCGAGAGCTTCTGGCGTCGGCAGCAGCGGAGGTGGCTTCGGGTGGCGGAGGTTCTACGTGGTTTGAGGTCGAAAACACGATGGCTCATGCCTCGGAGTGGGAACGGGAAGCGATCAGCTCAGTTCTCCAATTCCGTTCACACGATCGCGTGCGGGAGGCCGTGGAGGCGAATCATCACCAGCTGGAGGACCAGGCCGAAGCGCTGTTGGGGGCGCTACGGTCCGAGGCTGCCGCGGCACGCATCTCGACCCGTTCAGAACCCGCTTCTTCGAACGACAACAGAGTGCCCCGGCGATTGACGCGCGGCCCGCTCGGCTCCGGTTTACCCGTGAGTCAACTTTCTCCGGAAAATGCTGCTTGGTACGCTGCGCCCGACTATCCGCTCCGTGGTAATATTCCCTTCGAGCTGCTGAATTTCGTTGATGGTGAACGTACGGTAACCGACATTCGAAACGCGCTGAGCGCCGAATTCCGGCCTGTGCCGACAGAGGCCGTCGCCCGTTACCTGAGCGACCTGGTTCAGGTAGGAGTCGTCGAGTGGCAGTAGGTGTGCGAGAACGTGTACCGGGTAGACGCCGCTTGACGTCACGATACTTAGAGTGGACCGCTCTGCTCTGACGCTGGCGGCGGCACCCGGTACACTACACCCTGACATTGGCAACCGGCATGCCGCAATCCGACTCACCCACAAGTCCACGGAAATCAACTGGTTGCGGGTTACGGTGGATATGCGATCACTTCAGCCTGTGTCCGCTCCTGGGAAACTCCGTCCCACGTTCGAACAGTGAGCTACCGGGCTTGGAGCGAAGTCCTTCAAGTGTTAACATCGAACTAGTCGAAGCACTCGTCAGGCAACCAGGAGGGCGTAGGTGCCGGTGAAACGAGAAGCAGCAATCCAACAGGGTGACGACACATCACCCGATGTCGCCGAGAAAACATCCGTCCGGACGAAGAAGGCTGTCAAGCGAGTTGCCAACACGGCGAAAAAGGCTGTGAAGGGTGCCACCAAGAAGGCTGCTAAGACTGCAAAGGAGACTGCGGCTCGGGCGAAAAAAGCGGCGAAACGGGTTTCCAAGAAAGCAGCTAAGGGAGCCAAGAAGACTGCAAAGCGAACCGCGAAAACGGCCAAGAAGGTCGCAAAGAGCGCA
Organism: uncultured Planctomycetaceae bacterium; assembly: GCA_964385715.1. Lineage (GTDB taxonomy): Bacteria > Planctomycetota > Planctomycetia > Pirellulales > UBA7805 > MB-PLM-2. The sequence continues at coordinate 640 of CAYLRE010000394.1, read as the reverse complement.
AGAAAAGGCGCGAACAAAACAGCGAAACGAGTCGGGAAGGCGGTTAAGACGGCTGTGAAAAAGGCTGGCAAAGTGAAACAGCGACGGGTCAAGAAGACCGCTAAGAAAGCTGTTAGGAAGAAGGCGCCAGCCAGACAGTCAACGAAGGCAACCGCCAAGAGGAAGTCGGCACCGACAGTTAAGAAAGCAACTGCGAAGACGAAAACCGCTAAAAAGAAAGCGACAAGGGCACCCGCAAAACGAGCCCCATCGCGAAAAGCAAAGAAGGCCAAGGCAGCAAAGAAAACTGCCTGACGGCGACAACGTTCTCAGGATTGGGAGAGGGCAATGGCGACCAAACGAAAGAGCACAAAGACAACGAAGGCCGTGAAACGCGTGAAGAAGGCGGTCAAGAGCGCCAAAACAACGATTGAAAAGAAGGCGGCGGAGCGCGCAAAGGCAAAGGAAAAGGAACGCAAGAAGAAGGCGGCTCAGAAGAAAGCGGCTGATGCTAAGAAAGAAAAGGAACGCAAGAAGAAAGCCGCACAGAAGAAGGCGGCTCAGGCAAAGAAGGAGAAAGAACGCGCAAAACAGCGTAAGCTAACCGAGAAGGCAGCAGCCAAGAAGAAGGCTGCCAAAAAGAAGGCTGCCAAAAAGAAGG
>CAYLRE010000393.1:0-3987 GCA_964385715.1 uncultured Planctomycetaceae bacterium | reverse complement strand
AGCCGACGCTGTAAGAGTTCGGTCGTTTTTAGTACGTCACGCCGGCACGTACCATGAGAGTGCTGTCTGGCTCAAAGTCCGGCGTAGCGCTTTCGTATTCGATGTTGCGCCCGAACACGTAGCCGATTTCAAAGTGGCTACCGAAGCCGTCGCAGACTTTGTGCTCCCAGCCCATCAGCACACGCCAGTCGCGATAGCTCGCCACATCCTGCGACCCGTCGGCCCGCTCGATGGCCCAATTGCCGCCGCCGAATTCTCCGGCCAGGTACCACCACCATTCGTCACACTCGCTAGCGCAAATGCGACGTAAGTAACGAGGACGCGGCATGATGATTTCTAGCCGGCTGTCCTCGTTGATTCTCCAAATCAATCCCGCCGCCGGCAACCAACTGACATCGTTACGGTCGAGATAGACAAAGCCCATTACGACCTGAACGTTCTCGCGCGCACACGGCCAATCGTAGGCCAAGAAACCGTGCCCTGTGATTCGCAAGGCAGCGTCGTTGCTCGTTTGAAAATCGCTATGCCAGCCAGGCGTTACCGCCAGGTCCATTCCCCAGCGCTGGCCCAGCTTTCGCATCGTGCGAAACTTTAAATAGGCGTCATAAACTCGGGCCGGCATATCGGGCCCTTGGGGACCATCGAGCGACCAGGCCTGGAAGCCGGGCGTGATAATCAGCGGGGCATCTCGTGAGGGAAAGGGAAAGCCGAGCGTCAGATTGATATCCACATCGGACAGCCCGAAATTGGAAACGTCGTTGCCTGGAATCCAACTACCGGTCATTCGCAGACCTTGAAACATGCCAGGTCGCGGGCCGCCGATTTTTCGCTTCGGTTTGGCCGGAGAGAATTCGTCAACAAGTTCCTCACCGGGGCGAGTCGGATAGACGACCGGGCGAATCGGACCATTATGATCCCACGGCACGCGGTTGTCCCACGGTTCGGCCCGCATCCATGGATCGCGCGAACCGGAGAAGTTCGAGGGTCCGCCGGCAGAGTACGGGTGTGCAGATGCCCAAGGATCGGACGACGACTCCGCAGGGTAGGGTAATCTTTCGCTCGTCGTCGGCAACCTTTGCGGGGGCAATAGTTGCGCTACCGCTGGCCACTGCCCCAAGAAAAAGAGCGTCGCAAGAGTAGCTACAGACGTAGCGGCAGCCATGACGAGTCGTCGCATCGGCGTAGAACCTACCGGGTTCCTGGTGGTTGCTTTTCTTGTTCCGGCTGACAACGCCTGCTCGCACACGCCGCTAGAAAATAATTCCGCCCCGCAGCATGAAGGTCGCGTCGAGGTCGACGTCACCCACGTTCGAGGCAAAGTCGAGTTCGCGATTAAACACGTAACCACCTTCTACGAATCCCTTCACACCTGAGACGGTCGTCCATTCCAGGCCGACGATCGCGCGTAAGTCGTTGATGTCAACCCGATCCGTCGTTCCGCCGCGTTGCAGAGCCCACATACCGAGACCATACTCGGCAGCCAGGTACCACCATACGTCCCAAGTACCAAAGTAGGTGAGACGCTGGGAGAATTTTGGATTCGGGAACAGGAACTCCCAACGCATGTCGCCATTGGGGCCGCCTGGCATCCAGACAACACCACCGGCCGGCAACAGCTTTGTACCGAGTCGATCGAGATAGACAACCCCTGCGCGAAACTCCATAGTCGAAGAGTGTGACCAGACCGCCAAACCGCGACCCAAGATGCGAACCGAATCGCTGTCCCACTTCTCAAAATCAGAATAGATACCGGTACGAATACCAAGATCCGCACGCAGCCACTGGGTGATCACTGGTTGCCAACCGAGATCGAGATAGGCGTCGTACAAACGCGCCGGCATGTCCGAACCGGCCGCGCCGTCGGGACCACCAAGAAAGTGAACCGCAAATCCCGGCGTAAGCAGGAACGGATCTTTCAGATAGAAGAACGGAATCATGAAAGTTCCGTCGACTTCCGTCGTATTGATGTCCATTTCGGTCGTACTACCGCCGCTGCCGCCGAGCCAGGTGTTTCGTACGCGAACCTGTTGCAAGAAGCGTTGGTATACGCCGGGCTGGCAGTTCGGATCGGTGTAGTGATACTGACCGGCAATCGAAGGAAGCGCCGGAGCACCAAATCCCGTGGGAGCAGGCGTGGCGATCGGCTGCGTGAGCTGCATGCCAGGCGAGGCGTAGGGATCAAACGTCGGTGCCGCTGGTGCCGGCTGAATACCTTGCAGCGTTACCCCCGGCTGACCAAACGTAGGCTGACCAACCACCGGCTGATTGACCGTAATCGATTGATACGGCTGGTAGGGCGCTGGCGCGGATGCAACTGCGCCCGACTTGAACGGCACGTACGCCGTGGTCGGACCAGAGCTAACCGTCGATGGGAAACGCAATCGTTGCGCTTCGGCCGACGTGCTTACGCAGCCAAGGACAAGAAACGACAACGCGACAAGCGCACTTTTTGTATTGCTGATTCTGTTCGGCACGAATGGCCTCTTTACCCGAGGGGAACTTGCGTAACACAAGATTGGGGCGGCATAAGTACCAATCGATGCGATACGTGTCAATCGCGAATCGTGTTCACACCAAGTGGCACCGCTAGCACCTCTGTTGGCATGGTGCTGGTTCTTTCAGGCTTCGCTGCCGGGTATGAGAGTGGAAGCAGCGTGCTAGTCTGCTGCCGAGATTCCTTGCCCTGGCCAAATGATAGCATCACCATAACTCCTTATTTTTACGTGAGTTACTCAATAGTTACGGCCGACATTGAAGATTTGCGAATTGCGCTGAGCTAACCCCCTTCGCCGCTGCCTGGTTTCGGTACAATGAGACCGCCGCGTCATGGAAGAATGACGTGGCAGCAAGAGATGAATGGTCCCTACGTCGCTTGAACCGATAGCACGGCGGCCTTCAACAACTCCCAAGAAATCAACCCCGACCAGACAACCTCTGAGATAGCGCATCCCCCATGAACCCGATGACTCACCTGCTCCGCCGCACACTCCCCTGTTCCGCCGTGCTACTTGGCCTCTTGCTTGGCACTACCGCTGCGGAGAACCACGCGACCGCCGCCGACCATCCCACTGCCAAACAAGCGACCGGTCCTTATTTGGGACATGTCGACGCCGGCACGGCCTACGTTTGGTACCGACCGACGACCGCGGGTCCACTGACACTTCGCGTCACCGATGCACGTGGTGAGAACGAACAGCGTCTCGCGGGCGAGGCAACCGCGGACAACGATCTCTGCGTCACCTGGAATGTCGCTGGACTGCAGCCTGGCAGTCGCTACCACTACGAGATTCTGCGTGGCGATGTGAAGTTGGTCGGTGGTCCGTCGTACTTCATCGAGACCGCGCCGGCCGAAGACGCCGCCGCCCGTGTGTCGCTCACGTTCGGCTCCTGTGCATCGAGCACCGGTTTCCATGAGATCTGGCGTCGCATGGGCGACGAAGGAACCGACGGCGTGGTGCTGCTCGGCGACACGCCCTACATCGACACTACCGACCTCGCGCAGAATCGGATCGCCCATCGTCAGTTCCTCCAGCTACCAACCTTGGCCGAGCTTTGCCGCAACCGTCCGTTGTGGGGAACGTGGGACGATCACGACTTTGGCAAGAACGACAGCGACGGTCTGCTCAAGAACAAGGACGTCGTCCGCCGCGTGTTCCAGGAGTACCGGGCACTCGACAGCTACGGTCACGACGACCAAGGTATCTACACTAAGTTTCGTCGCGGCCCGATCGAGGTCTTCCTGCTCGATCCTCGCTGGTTTTCACAGACCGGTCCCTCGCCAGTCGATCCCAGCAAAGTGACTTGCCTCGGCAAGGAACAATGGAATTGGCTTAAGAAAAACCTTCGCAGCTCGACCGCCCCGTTCAAGGTCATCGCCACTGGCATGATCTGGGACGACAAAAAGAGCTCTGAGAAAGATGACTGGGAAACCTACCGCCACGAACGCGAAGCGCTTCTGGAGCCCGCGGTGTTCCTTGGATTTCCTAA
>CAYLRE010000392.1:0-4012 GCA_964385715.1 uncultured Planctomycetaceae bacterium | reverse complement strand
GCCACGTCCGCCGGCACCGTCGCGAGAGCTGACATACAAGAGTCGTTGCAGGTCCTCTTCGGCGGATGCGGAACAGGGGAGAAGTGCAACAGCGAGAGCGGTCAACGTAATGACAATCGCGATACGCTTCATCGATCGAACCTTTCAAGTTTGATAAGTCAGTCTTGCGGGACTCTGCGCAACTCCTGGAGCAATTTCAGCATGCCCTCTTGAACCTGTTTTTCCGCCGACGGCTTCACCGGCATCCAAGGCGGGCGATTCGCCATGAATCCCCAGGCTTCGTATCCGCTGGCGGTGCCCAGGTCGTACGCTTTCTTGGTCGCCACGTATGGTCCAATGCCGTTGGTGTGGATAAACACAAAGGTGTTCTTGAACGGGGAGGCCTTGTCCGCGAACAACTGATACTCTGCGAACATTTCGCAGCCAAAGGTAATGATACAGAAGTCATCACCAATCGCGACGGCTCGCATCGGAAACCGCAAGTAGCGAGGTTTTCCTGCCTCGGCGGCTCGCAGCAGTGCCTGATATCGCTGGTTGTTCGGCTGCTTGGCGAGCACCTTCTTGCAGGCTTCGACCGACGGGCCATCTTGTAGCGGTAATTGCAACGTCATCGAGCGAACACGGACTGCCCCCGGCGCGAGTTCCTTCTCGTTTTCCAGCGCTCGTACCACGGAGGTGGCCAGTGAAAATCCCGCCGTGTCGGCAGCCGCTACACCACCTCGTAGTGGATAGCCGTTGATGTTGCCGCAGGCCGCCTGAGCAAACATGAACACGCCCTCTGGCTCTCCCTTGGTCGTAAGCAACCGTCGGATGTGATTCACGGCAAAGCCAGGAAAGTCCGGTCCGACCGCCTTGGTTGAGGCGTGTACGATCACTGGGTGAGCCGCGTGAGAAAATAGGACCCCGATCCGCTTGTCGTTTTCGTCGTAGGCAGAGAGCACGTCGACCCAGGGAACAATAGCTCCATCCGGGTTGGGTGCCATCACGATGCGACCGTCCCGAAGTAGGCGGCGGTTGTAGCCGATTTGCGCATGGGCTCGGCTGACTCGAAGCGTGGCCGGCTTCGCTCCGTCGGCGGCGTTCTTCACCAATGCGGCAATTTCTGCGGCGAGCCACTTCTCGGATTCGGCGGACAGCCGACGGCCATCGACGCCTGGCGTGTTGTGCGTTTGGCTAGGGCAAATCAAGATGTTGTCGCTTGGAATGCCGGTCGCCTCTTCAATCGCCTTGAGTAGCACCTCACTGTAGGCGTAGCTAAACGTGCCCATGTCAGCTGTCACGATCGCCAGCGGCCGCTCGTTTTCGATGATGACCATCGCTCGTGCATACAAGTCGGCGTACACTTCCGGGCGATCCTTAACTCGCGTAATGACGGTCTCCGCAGCACCGCAGCGGAGTCTGTTGGTGGGAGCGGCATTCTTGGAGGCCGTGTCCTTTCGTCGCTCTTCTCTTAGGGAAGCCATCCAGTGCACGGCCGCGGTCGGTACGATTTCGTGCCCGCCATCAAAGATTGTCACGGTTGCGCTACCGCTGCTGCGGCGGAACAAGGGACGTTTCTTTCCGTAGCTCTCGTCGGCGAGCTCGCTCGGCGATTGACTCGCCTTGAGACGGGGTGGCACCTGGGCTTTCTCGACGAAGAAGCGAATGTCATCCACCTCGATCTGGTCAGCTGCCTCGGCGACTTTGTTAAAGGCCAACAGTGAATGGCTGATCGGGACACTGCCGGTGTGACCGTCGCGAATGCCGGCGTTGATGTGCAGGTTCACACCTTTGGCATTCTCAAGGTAGGTTAGCGGAGATCGCTTTCGATATTGCTCGTCCACTTCCTTACTGTCGCCGGGGGCTCCGCCACATGATGCCTCGAGGTCCGGGACGTACTGTCCCTGGCGGTGCCAGGCAGCCAAATCGGAGATCGGTACCCAGGCCGAAACGCCAGCCCAAAGTTCGGGATGCTTTCCGGCCATGACGAGCGAGGTATAGCCGCCGCCTGAAGTGCCGACGAGGAACACAGACTCGGTATCGATATTTGCCTCTCGCTTGGCATACTCGACGGCACTGACAATATCCTTGACCACGAGATCGGAGCCGGTCGCCTCAGGACGCCTGTTGGGCCCGCGAAAGTTGGGGTGGATGTAAGCCCAGCCGTTGGCGATGCACCATTCGGCGATCGCTCTGTGGTGCTGCTGTTTGTAATCACCGCTCCAGGTGTGCAACGCAACGACGAGCGGAACGGCCTGCTGTGACTGTGGAGCGAAGAATATTGCCCGCTGCTCGGTGCCGTCGGCGGAACTAAGGTAGCCGATGTCTCGGGGTTTGGGGGGCGCGGCCGTCCCTATGTCGGAGGTCGATAGCGTGAGAGCTATGGCAATGGCGAACGATGCGCAGGTGGCCTTCGCCTGAGTTAACAAGGTCCGCATGCTGTCCCTGGCAGTTGAGTTTCAAGCTTGAAAATCGGAGTCGTCGGAAGAGGTCGCCACACCTTTGGTGACGTTTTGTGGAATTCACCGAAGAGAATTCTACCGGATGTCGAGCGTCTATGCACATCGGTAGTCGATCGCTTTCGGTGCACGCTTCCCTGACTATATAATCAGCGACTCACTCGCACCGAACTTCTGCTGTCGTACTCGATTCGATCCGACGTATGCCCGAACTTGCTCCGAACGAACGCCGCCACGATCTCGACGCATTACGGGCGTTCGCGATGTTATTGGGCATTGCCTTGCACGCGGCGATGGTTTACCTGCCCATGGCGCCAGGCGCCTGGCCGGTGCAGGACGCCAATCAACACGCGATATACGGCTCTTTTGTGTCAGCCGTACACGGCTTTCGCATGCCGCTATTCTTCTTAGTGAGTGGATTCTTCACCGCCATGTTGTGGCGGAAACGAGGTCTCGCGGCACTGCTGTGGCACCGTTTTCGACGGATCTTTCTGCCACTGCTGTTGGGTATGATCACGATCGTGCCGGCCATGTGGTGGGCGATGAGTTATGTCAAAGAGGACCGACTGGATCCGGTCGATCCGACTGCCGATGTCTGGTCGGCCGCCCGGGCAGGGGATGTCGGTTGGCTTCGCAAGCATCTTTCAGGTGGTGCCGATATCGACGGCCTCGATGCAGCGCTCAAGTCGACACCGCTGACGACCGCCACGTTCACAGGGCAAACCGAAGTGGTCGCGACGCTCCTGAAGCTTGGGGCCGATCCGAACATTCGCAACGGCGACGATGGTACGGTATTGCACGCCGCGGCGTTTTTCGGCCGCGACAAGATCGCCAAGCTGCTCATCGACCACGGTGCAGACCTGAATATCCAAAATCGACACGGCGAGACGCCACTCGACACGACCGTTCACGGCTGGCCGGTTGTGGAGCATATCGCTCGCATCGTGCAGTGTGTTCCTGACCAAGAGCAGGTTACCCAGGGCCGCGAAGTCGTTGTGGGCCTGATCAAGAACCATCCCGATTGGCAACCGCCAGCCGATGAGGAAACAGCTGGTGCGTCAGCAGCCGAGTCCGCCGGCACACCAGCCTGGTTCCGCACGGCGACTGAGTTTCCGTTGTTTCATCATCTCTGGTTCTTGTGGTTCCTTTGCATTCTGATTGCCGCCTTTGCTCTCTATGCGGTGATTGCCGATGCGGTCGGCTGGCAGGGGCTGCCACGCTGGTTAATGCTAACGCCAGTCTGCTTGTTGTGGTTGATTCCACTCACGATTTGGCCGCAATGGTTCATGGCTCGTTTCGGTCCCGACACGTCGACCGTATTGCTTCCTCCGGCGCGAATCCTACTTTATTACGCTATCTTTTTCTTTTTCGGCGCACTCTATTTTGACAGCAAGGACACCGCAGCTCGGATCGGCCGGGGCTGGTTTGTGGTACTGCCTGTGGCGTTGTTGGTGTTGTTCCCGTGCGGGTATTGGTTGACCTACAGTCGCTGGCCGGCGCCGTTTGATATTGTCTATGGCCGATTGTTTTCCGAAACCGCGATTAAAGCGGAATGGTTGCGTGATCTCCTTAGG
>CAYLRE010000391.1:0-4018 GCA_964385715.1 uncultured Planctomycetaceae bacterium | reverse complement strand
CGCGCAAAAAACAGCTCCGCACACGCGGGTGACACGTTGCCGACGGAAGTGGTTCACTTCCATCTGGCTCACCAACTCTGCGGAGCGGTGCGGTCAGACGAGTTCGACCGATCCGAGGCCCGTATCACGACAAAGCGTGGGCACACTCAAGATCGACCGTTTCGCCATCAACCTGTGTCGCTGCCGACCGAAGTCGCATCGACACGAGTGTCGACTAGACCATGTCCTTGAGGTTCTTCAGAGCGCGAACCTTGATCTTCGTGTAGGCCGGCTTGGCCGCCACGTCCATCAACTCGCCCGGCTTGAACGGGTTAGGCACACCCTTACGGGCCGGACGGGCCGGCATCTTCTTCTTTTCGACCTTAACGAGGCCAGGAATGGTGAACATACCGGGGCCGCGGCTGCTCAAGCCCTTGCGGATTTCCTCGGTCAAAGCCTCGAGCACGGCGGCAACGTCCTTCTTGGACAATTCCGTCGCTTCGGCAATGTTGTTCAGTATTTCAGTCTTGGTCGGAGCCTTTTTGGTGGCTTTGGCCATGATGAGTTTCCTCCTTGTACAGTCGTTGAATTGAAACATCTGTCCGTTCATTTGCCGCTACTTCCAGCGGCAACGGGCATGATTGAAAGACATCGGGCCCTAAAATACAAGGCACATACGCCAAAAACCTCGAAAAAACAGGCAAAAATTTAAACTCCAGTCCATCGACGGGCGCTGAAACGTTCGCCACAATCCCAATTTTCCAGGATCACTCGGAGATGCCGAAAGCGACTTTGTCGCTGCGGTGATCCGTTTCTTGTCCGCTCGTTGTGGCACATGTAAAATATTGGAGAGTAAAAGGTTAGGGGCATTGTCGTGGATTTGAAGAGTCCCGGTCGAAGCGTCAACGACGAGCGACGCACGGTCCAACTTGGACGCCACGACGCGTTCATTTCTAGTTCGATTTGCCCTCCGCCCTGGGCAGGTCGAATTTCACGAAATTCGAGATCGGAGCGAGATGCTGGAGTACCAAAATGCCCCTGACGACGCTCGCGGTGTTGGCGAGCCTGACGCGCAGCGGAGTATGTCGGGGCTCCTAACGGCACCGGCAGGAAACGGCCATTCTTGGGATCGTGGCTTGTCATTCGCGAGAAACGTGGCAAACTGGGGGCCGTGCGCCATGGCGAAAACGCTCTGGTTGCATGACAGATCGGTCGAACAGGATATCGACAATAGAGGCAGCGAACAGTCGAAAGCAAAGCGACGCGCATCCCGCACCGGGATGGATTGGGGCGGAGTCCAACTCAGTCGCTTTTCTTCGCTGGCAGCCAGGACGGCGAAAGTGAGGTAGGTAGTGCAGCGGACATCGCTTCAGCAACGGTTACTCACGATCAAGGGGCAGGCTCTCGCCGTGAGCACACGCCCCCGATGCCCCACGCATCGCCCAGGGCAAGCTGCAACTTTTAACGGACGATCCGTTAAGTGCGCAGCTACGATGCCTCTTTTTGTGGTAGCGATCCTTATCGTCACCTTGGTGACAGCTCTCTCGGTGCCCTCGGCGGCCAGTGCACAGAACGAAATCGAAAATGTTTTCGTTGTTCCCGACCGCCAACTACGCCAGCGGCTCGATATGGCGCAGGATCTATTGGAGCGCAAACGATACAGCGAAGCGGTTCAGGTTCTGACCTCGGTGCTGGAGGCTAAAGAAGATTACCTCTACCAAGCGACCGGACCGACCGACAACGCTAGCGGAGGGCGGAAGCTTGGCAGCCTCAAACGGGAAGCCCGCCGCATGATCGGCAACCTTCCGCCCGAGGCAGCTCGCGCCTATGAATTGCAATTCGGCGACACGGCCCGCCGACGGCTCAATGCGGCGCTTGCCGCTGCCGACCTGGATGCCGTTGCCGACGTGTCCCGCCAATTTCCTCACACCGCTGCCGGACAAGAATCGTTGATGCTGCTGGGATATAGCCACATGAATCGTGGTCGTTACCTGGCTGCCGCTCTTTGCTTCCAACAAGTCCGTGAAGCGAAGAGCGCCGATGAATTCGAACCTGGACTCTCCCTCATGACCTGGGCCTGTTGGCGACTGCAGGACAACGAGCCTCAGGCAAGTGAATCGATCCAGCGGCTCCGCGAAAAGTATGGCTCCGAGACATTTGAGGTCGGCGGCGTCGAGTATCCGATCGTGAAGAATGGTGCCATCAACCATGAGTTGGTCGAGGCGATCGCCCAAGTGCGACCTGAAGAGCAACTCCACGCCATCGACTGGACGATCGTTGGCGGAAACCCAACTCGCACCGCAACCAGCGCTGGAGGTCGGCCGCTATTAATTCGCCCCCGATGGCGACAACGCATTTCTCACGACGCAGCGACCATCGACACGGTTGCCCGGGCACGGCGAGAATTCGCGGATCAATTCATCGCAGCTATACCGGCGGCGCATCCGCTGGCGCTGCGTGACCTAATTATCATGCGAAGCCCGCAGCGGCTCGTGGCGATCGACTTCAAATCGGGTAAACGCCTCTGGCATATTGAGAATCTCGAACCGGTCGACGCATCGGCCGAAGCATCCAGGACAGTTCTCCGCGGCCAGCCAACCAACGAAGAATCTCGAATTCGCCGACGTCTCTGGAAAGACCGCACGTTCGGAATGATTAGTAGCGACGGCTCCGCGGTCTTCGCCATTGAGAACATCGCCGGGCCAGAGAATGTCGGCAACGAAGACGACGTCGAACTGAATTCGCGTCCCGAATCTCCGAACGAACTCGTGGCCTACGACGTGGCGCAAAGTGAGGGCAAAAGATTATGGACCGTGGGTGGGCTGCACGGCGTCGAGCCTCAATTGGAAGGCGCGTACTTCCTCGGCCCACCCCTGCCGCTCGATGGGCGTCTCTACACGATCGTGGAGCAGGCGGGCGAGATTCGACTCGCTGTCCTGGGCTCGGGTGGTCGACTACTTTGGACGCAGCAACTAGCGGTCGTAGGTAGCGAGATCCCCTACAACCGAGATCGTCGACTCGCAGGACTAAGTCCTTCGTCGGCAGAAAACGTGATCGTTTGCCCCACGGGAGTCGGCGCCATCGTGGCGGTCGATCGCACCACGCGAAACCTGCTGTGGGGATACCAATACGATCGACGGGAAATTCACGATGTGGATGTGCGACGCCCAGTATTTCCTGGTCAGTTCGATGGTCTCCCCGATCAGGAAGAACGCGAGATCGGTAGTGTCTCGGCAGACGACGGTGTCACGCTCGCCGATGGACTCGTACTCGTCGCCCCATCCGACTCCGATGCGCTGCACTGCGTCGATCTTGCCACCGGCAAGCCGAAGTGGAGGAACAACCACAAGCGCAGTACCAAGGCCGACCTCTATGTGGCAACCGTCTATGGTAACTTTGCCATTGTAGTGAGCAACAACGCAGTGACCGCCGTCTCCTTAGGAGATGGTCGCCGCCACGATTTCCCCAATCTCGACCTGTCGGCGGACGCCACCCCCAGCGGACGTGGTTTTCGCGTGGATGAACGGTACTACTTACCGTTGGCCGGTCCTAACGGCGGCGAGTTGATTATTCTCGACCTGGAAAAACGTGAGCCGGTCGACCGCGTCTCCACCGGCGATGGCACCACTCCCGGCAATTTAATTTGCTACCGCGGGCAAATCGTTTCGCTGGGAACCGAGTACATGGAGCTGTACGACGATCTCGACATGCTCCGCCGTCATGTGACCGCGAAACTGGAGCAAACGCCACTCGATCCTTGGGCGTTGACGAGTCTGGCCGAGACGTTCGCCGAAACGGAAGATCACTCCCAGGCCATCGAGAAACTTCGCCTGGCCCGAACCCAGTTCGAGCAACTGTCAAGAGATACGACCGAGCGCGAATCGCAAGATGAAGTGGACGCAGGGCGTCTTGTCGCGCGGGAGCTGTTGTTCAAATCGCTGCTTGCGGAACTTCGTTCTGACTATGCGAAGAATCGTTCACTCGCCAACGAGATCGAACCTATTATCTCCAGCAATCCGGAGAAGATCGACTATCTGCA
>CAYLRE010000390.1:0-4024 GCA_964385715.1 uncultured Planctomycetaceae bacterium | reverse complement strand
CATACCACCCGCGCCGCCCTGGCACTGGAGCGATACCCGTCCTACGACAGAAATCATAGAAGGAAGCGCTCGGCTCACTGTAGCCGAAGAGAAGCGCAAGCTCTGGGGTCGGAATCAGCTGAATATGGCTTGGGCTCATTTTTCAGCCCTCTCACCCACGGCTTCTTGCCGCGACATGGCTGCCCGCAAACAAGACACCACCTGAGCGCCCTGTGAGCGTAAGTTCCGCACAGCCTCCTCTTCGAGCCAGGCTTTCACGTCCGCTGGAAGGTTAAGTTTGAACTGGGTTGTCTTCATATTTACACCTCAACAAAGGGACATAAAATGTCCATATCATTGAGGACAAATATTGTCCATCATGGAATCATGAAAGAAGAAGCCTTGGTCCAATTCAAACTCTTGCTTCCTGCCGCGCTCAAGAAGCGTCTGGAAACACATGCCACACTGAACCGGCGCAGCCTGTCGCAGGAAATCGTCGTCGCCCTTGAGGAGAAGTACCCGGCTGCAGAACCGGATGCGACGTCGGATCCAGCGGCCCGGATGCTCTTCTGGCTTGCCAAACGCATCCGCCGAAGGAACCCGCAGCCCGGAACTCCCAGAGATAAGCAAGCCGCCCTGTATGAGCGCATTGCGGGCGATATCGCGGAACGTATGAAGGACATCGGCGAATAGCCTTAGTAGGCCACCCACTCATATCCATGGTTGCCTTCGTGATCTTCCCATTCGACACCGACCCCGCGACGCCAGCTAGACGACGAACAGCGCCGTGACGGTAGGACCCATTGTGGAGCGGCCGCTGGTACCGTGCGTTGCCAGCCGAATTCGCCCTGTATGCCGTAGGTGCCAAGGCGCATGTCGTAACTCTCAGAACAATCATCGTCGCGGCCACGTTCGCGATGGCTGTAGTGCCGAACATCCCAAACACGGATCGAGCGCACAAAATCGAATTCCAGACCACTGATGTCGATATCGGCACCGTCTTCGACCACCTGTGCCAGAATGACTTGGCCGAGTGCCTGACCATTTTGGTTGCTGGCCTCCCAGATTTTAGGGGCCATACTTTGCAGCGGCACGCGCTCAGAAACACCCATCGGGCAGCGCCAGATTTGCAACGGCGGCTCAATCGGCCAGGGCGTGATCCGACGGATAAACACGGCGCGGGCATGGGCGCATTCTGCTGACGCGGGCCACCCTCCAGCCAGGCAAAGCAGAATGGCGCAATCGACCTGATAGGCCTTCGCCGCCTGCGGGGCCACGGTTGAAAGCAGAGCCACGACAGCTCCGGCGCTCCAATTTCTGATAAGTCTGCACCACATATCAATAAATGCCTTTCGACTACATTACTGCATTATTGTTAAGCTACCTGAAATCCCGACCTTTACACCATATGCGAGCATAGTGTTTGTGATGCTCGCGCGCGTTTTGTGGAATATATTCCGTAGAGCGGTTCTTGTGATCTGGCCGAATAGAGGCCATGAAATTACGGGAACGAGTAGGGTTAAATGTCCGGAATCTAAGAAATTCCAGAGGATTGAGCCAAGAACAGCTAGCTTTGGCTGCGGATGTAGATCGCAGCTATATCAGCGAGATCGAACTCGCCAAAAATTCAGCATCAATCGATGTTCTGGAGCGCATCGCACTTGCTCTCGAAATCGACCCACAAGAGTTACTAAACAAGAGGGGCTGATATTGCCCGAAATTACGAGTGTTCGCACAACGGCCGAAGCCATCGGCCGTATTTCATGCATCAAAACAGGTGAAGAAATCGGCCTTCTGTATCGCTGGGACAACGGCGAGACGCAGGCTGCGTTGCACAATGACGGCGAGCCTATAGCGCAACACAACTCAGAGCTTACCACTGAACCAGACATTGGTGGAAAACGCAGCTAACGGCCGGAAAGAGCCCAAAGTTCCCAAGGTGCTGCGTTACGGCGAAGGGCCGCTTTTCGGTCTAGAGCTTTATTTTGTTGTAATAGTACTCGTGTCTACCAGGGCATCTGAAAGGTCCCGCAAGAGCGCGGCGCCTGGGTCTTTGTCCAATTTGTAGAAAACCCAATTCTTGATCTTTTTCGATGTCACAAGGTTGGCTGCTGCCAGCACCTGCATATGTTCGGTTACGGCGGGTTGGCTCAACTTGATCTTCTTCGTTATGAACCCGACACAGACACCATCTGCAACAAGATCGCCATCGCGTTGTGGCGGGAAGTGCTTGGTTGGGTCTGCCAACCAGTGGACGATGGCGAGGCGTTTCGGGTTCGAAAGTGCGCGCAATGCCTCTGCCGTTGACTCAATCTCACTCTGCATATAGCAATTATCCTATATAGGTCACTTCCTATATTAAGTGAGAAGGTGCTGCAAGTGAACCGGCATGTCACGTAAAATCGGCTTGATCGGCGGTTTGGGCTGGCCTGCAACGGTCGCCTATTACGAAGCCATTTGCAGGGCAGCCAAAGCGGCCGGTCACAAGGGATCGCCCAAGATGACAATCGAGTCGCTTGATATGTCCGCGACCGTTGCTGCACGCGGAGTTGCGGGGGACGAGAAGAGCTGGACCCGATTTGACAACATCTTCAGGCGGGCACTCGGCAGGTTGACGGCTGCTGGGTGCGATTGTTCTGCCATCGCCAGCGTGACGCCACACAACCGGCTGCATGCCATTGCGCGAGACACGCCGCTGCCTGTCATTAGCGTTGTGGAGGCCGTAACGGACAGGGTCCGTCCGGGTTTACACACCAAGGCCATTGTTCTCGGCACGAGCGTCACGATGAATGGCAACCTCTTTGACGATGTGTTGGCGGAAGTGGGTGTCACAGTAATCCAGCCAAACAAGACTGACGTGACTGGGATGACCAACCTTCTTGAAGAGTTCTTCTACGCTGGCCGAGCCATCGAAGGTCGAGACAGTTTGATCACTTTCGTCAAATCGATTGTCAGAGATTCACGAGACGTGCTGATCATTCTGGCCTGCACCGACTTGACGCCAGCGTTTCCCGAGAGCGCGGGTCAGGCAAAGTTCACTGCCGAAGGATTTGATTTTCTGGACGCGACGGCGGCCCACGTCGAAGCAATATTGAAGGCCGCCGAGATCGATATGCCTAATTAGTCGGTTTCACTACGAATGTGCAATGAAAGGGACAGCCCGTGCTCCAGTTTGACGCCGAAACCACCCGATTGCTGAACATCGCCTATGAGGGCGCAGAATTGACACGTAGGCGACAGGCGTCCTTTGACGCACTCAAACCAGGTCCGGGCGACACAATTCTTGATGTGGGATGCGGTAACGGCTTGCTTACCGTCGAACTTGCGCGGGCGGTAGGAGCCAACGGCAAAGTCATTGGGATCGACCCAAGCCGGGACATGTTGACAGCCGCGAGGGCGCGTTGCGCGAGCAACGACTGCGTAGAGTTCGTGGAAGGCATTGCTGACAGCATCCCTCTCGCGGACGGCACCGCTGATAAAGCGGTTTCCGTACAGACATTTGAATACATCGATGATGTCTCCGGCGCGGTCGATGACGTCCTGCGCTGCCTGAAGCCAGGTGGACGACTTGTCATCAGTGATCTGCACTTTGGAACATTTGTCTGGGCGAGCGATGATCGTGAACGCATGTCAAAGATGATCGCGTCATGGGACCATCACTTTGTCAGCGGCACGCTGCCGGAACGACTGCCAAGCCTCCTGAAGGCTAAAGGGCATGAGATTGAGGCCGTTGTACCTTTCAGTATGACCGATCACGAACTGAAACCCGACGGTCTTGCTATCATGATGATGCATCTGATGAAAAACTACGCGGTCGCGAACGACCATGTCGATGAGACTGTGGCGCAGGCCTGGTTTGAAGAACAAGAAGACCTAGCGAAAAACGGGCGGTTCTTCTTTTCGTTGACCCAATTTGTCGTCGTTGCACGGAAGAAAAACTAACTGGGGCGCAACCGAGTTGATGGACGGGAGATTGCAAAATGGAAGCAAACAAAGCGCAGGCTGACTATTGGGCATCTCCAGCAGGTCTGAAGTGGATTAAACA
>CAYLRE010000389.1:0-4031 GCA_964385715.1 uncultured Planctomycetaceae bacterium | reverse complement strand
AGGCCGAGCAGCGAGACTTTCGCTTTCTGCACGTTTCCACCGACGAGGTCTACGGATCGCTCGGTCCGGAAGGAAAATTCATCGAGACCACGCCTTACGCGCCCAACTCGCCTTACTCTGCCTCCAAGGCCTCGAGCGACCATTTCGTGCGAGCCTACCACCACACCTATGGCCTACCGACCCTCACGACCAACTGCTCAAACAACTACGGCCCCTTTCAGTTTCCAGAAAAGCTGATTCCCCTGATGATTCTCAACTGCCTCGAGGGCAAGCCTCTGCCGGTCTATGGCGACGGGGCCCAGGTCCGCGACTGGCTTTATGTCGGCGACCACTGCCGTGCGATTCGTGCCGTCCTCGACCGCGGCCGTGTGGGGGAGGTCTACAACATCGGCGGCGACAGCGAACTGAAAAACATCGAGGTCGTCCACGCCATCTGCAACGCTGTCGATACCCTGCGGCCCGGCCTGCCGCACAGCCCCTGCACGTCGCTGATCACCTCCGTTCAAGATCGCCCCGGCCATGATCGCCGGTATGCGATCGATTTCAGCAAGATCCGGGATGAACTCGGGTGGAAGCCTAGCCTGTCGTTCAATGTGGCGATCCGCCAGACCGTCGCTTGGTATCTCGACAACACTGCTTGGGTGGCCAGCATCGCCAGCGGAGGCTATCGCCGCGCCCGCCTTGGGCTTGCCAAAGCTGCTTCGTGAAACTTCGCGGACCACATGACAAAAACCACTTCTGATCGGGCTGACCGTCGCCGCCTCGCAATCTGCGGCGGTGCGCAAACTTTTGAGACGCCGCGGCATGTCGGGACCCCGACTATCCCCGACCGCAACGTTCTTCACGCGAGGCTTGACAAGATGCTCGACGCCCGGCGGCTGACGAACGACGGTCCGTTTGTGAAGGAGTTTGAGGCGCGGCTCGGACGACTCAGCGGTGATGTTGAAGCCATTGCGGTTTGCAATGCGACCGTCGGCATGCAGTTGCTTTTGAAAGCTCTCAATCTTGAGGGTGAGGTAATCCTTCCTTCCTTCACATTTATCGCCACCGCACATGCATGTCTCTGGGAAGGGCTTGAGCCGGTGTTTGTCGATGTTGAACGTGATACGCATACGATCGACCCCGCGTGCGTTGCCCGCCAGGTCACCGAGTCAACCGCTGCGATCGTCGGCGTTCATCTCTGGGGACGAATGTGCCGCGTTCGTGAGCTTGAGGCGATCGCTCAAGACCGTGGCATCCCGCTGGTGTTTGATGCAGCCCACGCCCTCGGCTGCACGTACGGTGGTATCCCGTTCGGCCGGCTCGGCTCTGCCTCGGTCGTCAGTTTTCATGCCACGAAGTTCGTGCAGAGCCTCGAGGGCGGAGTGATTTTCACGCAAGACCGTGACCTCGCCGATCGGCTCCGGCTACTCCGAAACTTCGGCTTCCAGGGATTCGACAACGTCGGTTCACTCGGCACGAACGCCAAGATGAACGAGCTGTGCGCAGCAATGGGGCTCGGCAGTCTCGAATCGCTCGACAGCCTCATCACTACAAACACTGCTAACCGCGCGGCGTACAGGGAAGCGCTTGATGGTCTAAACGGGATTACGCTGTACGAATTCGACGAGCGAGAAGCCAACAACTTCCAGTATTTGATAGTCGAGATCGATCCGCGGGCGTGCCCTTTTAAACGGGACGAAATCGTGGCGATTTTGCACGCGGAGAACGTCATTGCGCGCCGCTACTTCACGCCGGGCTGCCACCGAAGCATGCCGTATCGTAGGCGCCGACGTCGCGGTAGCGACCGCTTGAGCGTCACGGAACAACTTTGCGATTCACTTGTCGCATTGCCGACCGGTGCAGGAGTGGATGCGGCCGATGTAGCAAAGATCGGTGGGATCCTCCGCCTCGCCTTCGAATCGGTGGCGGAAGCACGACGAGGGCTTGCGTCTATGGTGCCGTGCAAAGCCGCTTAAGAATACGGAGGCTTCGTTAATGATCTGGAGTACTCTTGCGCTCGGTGGACGCAGAACGGCAATGACTGATCACCTCCGCGATAGCGCCGAGCCCCTGCGTCGAAGTGCCGCTGTGACACGGCGGCTTCACCTTGGCTGCGGCATCGAGACCCTTGGGCACGGCGCGAAGGTGCTATCGGGCTGGACAAATATCGACATTGAGGGGGACGGCATCTGCACGTTCGCCTGGGATCTGACGAAGCCTTTTCCGATACCCGATCACTCGATCGACTACATCTATTCGGAGCACTTCATCGAACACATTTCCTTGGCCGACGCCCTTCCACTGCTCGCCGAATGCCTGCGGGTACTCATGCCCGGCGGTGTCATGCGGCTAAGCACCCCAGATCTTCACGTTCTCGTCGAAAAATACCTCGCCGGTGCAATCGGTGAGTGGCGCGACATGGGTTGGGAGCCCCGCACCCCGTGCGATCTTTTGAATGAAGGCTTCAGGAACTGGGGGCACCTCTACGTGTATGACGAGCCAAAGCTGGTTGAAACGCTCAAACGAACGGGCTTCGCAGACGTCGGGCGGTGCCGCTGGGGAGTCTCCGTCCACTCACCTCTGCAGGATCTGGAGACCCGCCCGGATCACGGAGATCTCATCGTCGAAGCGAGCGGCTAAACCACCTATGAGCTTCTACTCACCTGACGAACTCTCAAGACTAGGCCTGCGGTCATACGGCGAGAACGTGCTGATTTCACGGAAAGCTTCTATTTACAACGCCGGCGTGATTGATCTTGGCAGCGATGTCCGCATCGACGATTTCTGTGTCTTGTCGGCAGGGGCAGGGGGGATTGCAATCGGCAATTTTGTGCATGTGGGCGTATTTGCCAGCATGATTGGCGCAGGCCGGATTGCGCTTCAAGACTATTCCTGCATTTCGGGCCGTGTCGCCATCTATTCGAGTAACGATGACTACAGTGGAACGCACCTCACAAATTCCACGGTGCCAGCGGCCTATCGCGGCGTTACGGCGGCTGATGTAACGCTTTGCCCGCACGCTCTCGTAGGAGCGGGATCGATCGTGTTGCCCGGGGTAACGATCGGAGAAGGTGTTGCAATCGGTGCAATGTCGCTTATTCGCACTGATTGTGAGCCGTTCGGTATCTATGCGGGAATTCCGGCGCGCCGCGTGAAAGAGCGATCCCGCGGACTGCTTGAGCTTGAGGCTGCACACCAGGCCGACCTGCATCAGAAAGGCATTCTTTGACCATGCCGCCACTCATATCAGTGTGTATGGCTTCATTCAACCATGCGCCTTTTATCCGCGTTGCGGTTGAGAGCGTTTTGCAGCAATCATTTGTCGACTGGGAACTTCTCATCACTGACGACGGATCCACCGATGGAACACTGGCGGCCCTTGATGGAATAACGGACGACCGAATTCACATCGATGCCTTTCCGGAAAACCGGTCAGCCTGTGTCGCGCTCAATCACTGCATTCGCCGCGCACGTGGTCGGTTTATCGCGGTTCTGAATTCTGACGACTGGTGGGCCCCAGAAAAACTCACCAAGCAATTGGACGTGATGGAAGAGAAGCCGGCGACGGCGGCGGTCTTCACGCTGGCCTCGATGGTTGATGAGCGAGGCCGGCCGCTGCCGCCTGAGCATCCAAGCCACAAGATTTTCGAACGCCCCAACCGCACGAGGATCGACTGGCTGCGGCGACTGATCCTCGAGGGGAACTGTCTCTGCCACCCGAGCGTGCTCGTTCGTAGCGAAACCTATCGTGAGGTCGGCCTGTATGATGAACGCCTGGCACAATTGCCCGATCTCGACATGTGGATTCGCATATGCATGCGGCACGACATCTGGGTGATACAGGAAAGACTTACCATGTTTCGGCTGCTCGATTATGAGCGAAATGCGAGTGGCAACCGCCCAGTAGTGCGGGTGCGGAGTGCGGTCGAAAACATGCTTGTGTATCTGAAGGCATTTCGTGATTTTCCGTTGGAAATGGCTTCTGTCATTCGATCGCCGGAAGCCGCATCAACTCGACCTGACCCGACCGCACAACAAGACGCATTGAC
>CAYLRE010000388.1:0-4036 GCA_964385715.1 uncultured Planctomycetaceae bacterium | reverse complement strand
GCCATGACGTTGATGTCACGATGTATTTCGGAGAAGTAGAACGGTGCTCCGTTGCCGATAATGGCATAGGAACCTGCGCCACTTCCGTCTTTCACGGAGACGTCACGCATCGCGTAAACGTTGATGGTGTTGTCGATCGACTCGTAAGCGTTAGCCGGATCGAAGTAGCCGATTTGGGCGAACTCTCCATCGCCCGATCCGCCGTGAACCTTCACGTTGTAGCCGGCAATGTTCGTGGTGGTGATGCCCTTTTGGGTGCCGATCGAGACCCCTTTGTTATTTTTCGGATCGAGCACGACGTTTCCGCCGGAAGCACCAAACGCGCCGGAGGAGAGAATCAGATCTACATCAAAGAACGAGGTCTCGCTCGAATTTGCCAACGGGCTCGTCGGCATGCCGGGGCCTGTCAGACCGGTCGTTCCGTCCCAGCCGGCGATTAAATCGAGTGTGCCGTTGCCTTCGTTGAGAATCAAAGCGCGGGCTTCGATTTTATCGTGCGCGATGAAACTGAGTCGATTGGGACTGTCGTATTTCACCGCTCGCTTGATGATGATCTTGCCGACATCGGCGCCGGCTCCACTGGTGTGAATGACAACATCGTTTAGCCCGACGGCCGTTTCGATCGTACTTGGCGAGAGTTCTCCACCGCCGTTGCCGACGGTGACGTTGACCGGGTCGAGTAGCAAGAGTCCGACGTCGCCCATGGGGGCGCTCAGGTCGACCAGTCCGTCGAACAGCAACTGTTGGTAACCGGAGACTTCCGCGAAGCCGCCGTTGCCGCCGAATTCGCCACCGCGGCCAGTAATCGTGCCTGAGAAGTCGGTGACCCCGTCGGCCCAAACGATGGCGTAACCGCCGTCGCCGCTGAGACCGGCATCAACATCGATATGGCTGTCGGCCGAAACGATTGTCTTCTTGGCGTTGTGAACATTCGCGTTGGCTCCCTGGTAATCGCCACCGACGAGGACCACGCCGCCGTCGCCGATCGAGCCTGAGGCGTCAATCGTGGCACTGGCGAGCTGCACTTCGTCGCCGGTGATTTGGACACGACCACCGCGATCGCCTGCAGCATCGATCTTGCCGGCTACTTTGACCGCGCCGCCGGCCGCCGCGTCGATTTTCACTTCGCCACCGGCGGGGCCGCTCTTAGCAATCAGGTCGCCTGTGTTCTCAATTTTTGAACCTGGGGCGGTCAGATAGATGCGCCCGTTCTTTTCCACACTACCCGTAGCACGAACGGTGCCGGAGTTGTTGATGGCCAAGGCGTAGACGTTGCCACCGTTGGCAGCGAGCTCGACGCGAACCGCGTCGACGATACCGGTGTTGGTCACGCCTGTCTTGCTGATCGACTTGCTGTTGGCCGTGACGGGCAGATGCGGACGTGCTCCGTCGACCAAGGTAACGCTCTGGCCGGCCAAGAGCCCGACCGTGCCATGACTGGCTTGAAGCACACCATGGTTAGCCACGCTCGAGGCGATCATATAGATGTCGCCTTCGAGAGCGCGAATCGTACCGAAGTTGTGAATGCTGGCGGTCGAGTCGCCGCTGAACTTCAGGTCGCCACCGAGCATGAACTTGGAATTGGAAACGTCCAGCGTAGAAACGATCAGGCCACCGGTGTGCACGGCCGCGTTCGGGCCGAACACGATGCCGTTGGGGTTGATCAAGTAAACCTGACCATTCGACTGCATGGAGCCGAGGATAGCCGAAGGGTCGCTGCCGGTAACGCGATTAAGAATCGCCGCGCTGGCACTCGGTTGCACGAACTGAGTCATTTCACCGGCACCAATCGAGAAGCCCTGCCAGTTGATCACCGCGCGTGATGTGTTTTGTGTTACGGTGAGCGTGTTGCCGGAAGAACTGATGTTGGCACTACCGGCGACGACCGTGCCGCCGTTGGGATTGGCGTTTGCCAGCGGTGCGTTGACCGTGAACAGCAGGGAGCCAATCATCATCCCGATCAGGACTTGGTAAAACGCACGGGCGGCGTTACGGCAGGATGCACGGACCATGATTCTTCCTCTTTGTTTCTTCCGCTCTGTTGTGAGCCCGTCTCTGCTGCGGGCCATATTGCTCGTCCCCCATAACGAGGTGGTTAGACGGAGGACGAGACCTAGCTCTCAGTGTACTTGGGGGCGATAATCGAGCAACGATTTTGCACATTTTCGCTGCGGTTTCGGGCTCCAGAATAGAGCTTGAGAGCGGGGCCAAGAAGGCCCGGAGCGATTCGGTGCCGGTGTAGGCCGGGCGATAGCGGACCCCCTGCCTAGGCAGGAGCCTGCCAAACGACCACCGGTCGCCTGTCATATTGGAGTTGGCGCCCGTCTGGCAACCACGAAGAATGACTGGCCATGACCAGCGATATTTCTAAATCTGGCAAGTCCGAGGCGGGTAATCAGGACGCGGCAGCCGATCCGCTCTACGATCCTGCACCCAATCAGGCGTTCGACGGGAGCAGTCCCCCGATGGTTCGCCTCCGCGAGGTCAACGGACAGCTACTGCAAGAACCTTCCAAGGGCCTGCTTCGACTACCGGTAATCGGTTTCGCACTTTTTGTTTTAATAGGCCTGTTTTGGCCCGGCTGCGTTCTCTGGTTGCGAGTTGTCTTTTGTTCGCTTGGCACTTTGGGACTGGCCGCATGCTATTTCGTTTCCAAAATTGTCGTAGGGGTGCGAACGACATGTGTCGTCGATCCTCTTTCCGGAACATTCACGATCGTGAAGCGAGAAGAACGGAAAGTGATCGCGATCCGTCAGGTGCGACGTATCCAGTTGCTCAATCAGCCTGTAGCTCGCGGCGTGCGTGTTGATCGACAGCATTATGTGGGTTACCAGATCAACGTTGTCTTTGAAGGTTCCGCGATGGGTATGCTGCGACGGAGGACTTTGTACGCGACCTTCTGCGAGGAATACGCGCGCAAGATGGCCAAGCAATACGCGGCGTACTTGAATGTGCCGCTGGAAGAGCGACCGGCGAACAAGGGCGCGGGTACGAGCGGGGCGTAGGCTGGCCGGCCGAACGAGAGGGCAACGGTTCCCCTTCGCTATTCCTTTTCGTGTGCCGCATTTGGTTTCGCTTTTGCCATGTCGTCCATCGATCTTTAAGCAGCAAAGACGCCGGTTGCAAGAAAAACCTCCAGAGAGCTTGATCCGCCTAGCCGAGTTTGATAGAAGAAGGGGCACCCCTGAGGAAGGGGGCAGGATGATGCGTCGGTCGGACCAAGGTTGTCTCACCACAGGGGCAGCGGGGCCGTAGGCGGGGACAGAATCTTTTCGGCCCCGCAGTCGCGAGCATCGTGCACGCTGCGATCGGCGGGAAACTCCTTCTTCAGAATACGGGCAAAACATCACGAGGCACTGACGGTCATCTCGTAACGCAATCAACGGGCTATCCAATCGTCCACAAACGCCAAGGAGGCAAGCCATGGCACGGACAAAATCTCGCAATCTGTTACTTCTAGCGACCAGTGTGGCCCTCGTGGCAACGCTGGCGACTGGCTCCGACGCTCGCGCCGAGAAACGACGCAAGCTGACCATTGACGAGGCGTTTGAGGTCTCGCAGTTGACCGGGGCGCCGATGTTCGTGGTCGCCGGCACCGCGGAGTGAGGCCCCTGTGCGAACCTTATCTCCCGGCTCAATAACGACCGGAAGATAAAGTCGCTCGTGGCACAGTTTGTGCCACTCAAGGTCGAAACCGTTGGTGAACAGTGGCAGCAGTGGGCACGCAAGTACGACGCTGAGGGTGAAGGAATCCCCAAGATCTACATCGTGCGCGCCGATGGTGAGCAGATTTATGGCAAGAGTGGTGCCATTACTGGCGATAGGCTGCCTGAGTTCATGGAAGAACAGCTGGCCACGGCCGGTCGCGTCTTTCCGGTCAAGTCGGCGCGGAAGCTGCGCGCGTTGGTCGACTCGGCCAAGGAAGATTACGAGAACGGGGACTTGCTAGCGGCCGTGAAATCGATCGAACGGCTCGGCGGCGTCGGCAAACTTGGTGACCTCGGCAGCCTGGCTCAGCCGGCGATCGACGCCGACG
>CAYLRE010000387.1:0-4049 GCA_964385715.1 uncultured Planctomycetaceae bacterium | reverse complement strand
ATCCGTTCGTCGGTCGCGTGATGGCCAAGCTTCGCGAGTTGGGAATTGCTGAGAACACGCTGCTGGTCTGCATGGCCGACAACGGGCCCATGGCCCATAATCCTCCGCCGGGCGCCGGCTTCGCAGAGACGATTTTTCGTGGCGGAAAAGGTGATTTCCTGGAGGGCGGCGTTCGTGTGCCGGCGTCCGCCTGGTGGCCCGGCGTGATCGAAGAGGGTCAAGTCGTCGGCGATATTATTCATGAGGTCGATCTATTCACGACCTTCGCTCGCCTGGCTGGCGTGCGGAAGGAGATCCCGCGGGATCGCGTCATCGACGGCATTGATCAGACTTCGTTGCTGCTAAACGGCGATACGCACAGCCGCCGCGATTATGTGTTTATCTATGCCGGACCGGACCTGGGGGCCACGGTTAAAGGAAACTACAAGCGGCATTGGATTTCCTCCGATTCGGTTGGCGAAGCGAGCGGCATTGGCGCGGCGTTTTTCTTCCTGCCGGCCGATCCACGCGAGAAGCAACCGATGCTGGTGAATCTGATCCACCTCAAGAGCCCCTTCAACCGGATGCGGATTCGTCACCAGCTATGGCAAAAGAAGTATCCAAACCTGGAGGAGCGGCATGGTATTCCCTGGACCGGTCTGGAGAATCCAACGCCGGAGATCAGAGCATTGCACAAGCCGCCACTCGACCTCGACAAGTTGCCGTTCGATCCGCTGGAGTATATTGAGCACCTGGATGAACTGCCGTTCGATCCGAATGCCGATCCAGGCATTGGAGAGTAGACGCGGTCGACGCAAAGCAGAATGCAAGGCGTCGGGGTGAGCAGACGGCAGGCGTGAATGCGCTGCAGACGCCAGTATGCGGTCTTGGTTGGCACGCCATGGGGTGTCTATAACGACGGGAAGCGACGCGACGGTTTGCCCGTGCGTCGCCCATGTCTAGTCAGTGTTAGAGTGACTGATCCGCACGAGGTTGATCGTGATATTCATGTTTCTGTTGTTTGTCTCGGCCGCCAGCGCCGTCGGGGTGATGTTGGTTCTTGAAGGCCTCACGCTCCTGCTGCGGCGGCTTGGACTTTTGTCGCTCGAACCCCGCCTGGCTGTCTCTTTGACGGCGATCACCGCCGGGTTCTTCTTACGGTTCCTGTTTGTGCGGACGTGGGGTTACGAACCGCCGGCGGGCGATCTGGAGCGGAGTGCCTACTACTTCAGCTTCGGCGGTGGAATCGCCGGCTTTTTCGTCTGTTGGTTGATAGCGTTGGCTATTGCCGTACGAATGAAGACGCGAGAGGTGCGGCGGCCGCTCGCGAGCTGGGTCGGGGTGGTCATGATCGGTTTGTTCGTCGTCGTCTGTGTGATGAGCCAGCTTGCCCCCGGCATGATCGCCAAGCGGGATGCGGACCGCGCGGCTCGCTATCAGACGGCACTTGACGCCGGCGATGTAGAGACGCTGCGAACGCTGCTCGCGGACGGCTATCGAGCCAATGATCTAGAGCTGGCGATCCAGCGGCAGGACATTCCAATGATGGAACTGTTTCTCGATCCGCCCACGGGAAAACTTAAAAAGGGTTACCTGCAGATCTCGAATGTTCTTGCCACGGGCAATGAGCAGCTGTTGGCCCGGTTCTTGGAGATCGTCGACGATC
The DNA here is from genome assembly GCA_964385715.1 of uncultured Planctomycetaceae bacterium. Taxonomy (GTDB): domain Bacteria; phylum Planctomycetota; class Planctomycetia; order Pirellulales; family UBA7805; genus MB-PLM-2. The sequence goes on along the minus strand of CAYLRE010000387.1, from coordinate 2,404 downwards.
GGCAGCAGGTACTGGACTACGGTCTGCGAATGGCAGTGATCGATGGTCGTGAAGCAGACTTCGACCGACTGATAAAGTTGGGCGCGAACGCGAACGATCAACAGGGACAATCGATCCTGATGTTCGCGTCTCTGCACGACCGCCTCGCCTTGGCGAAAAAACTAATCGCGGCCGGGGCCGATGTGAACGCGACCAGTACTGTGAAGATTGCATTCGGGTCGACGGCCCTTATTTGGGCTGTCGGCAAGGGACACCTCGACATGGTTCAGCTGCTGATCGACGCAGGTGCCGACGTGAACCTGGTTAACAAGAACGAGGATTCGGCGCTTCAGTTTGCAGTGCGAGGCGGATCCAAAGAATTGATCGAACTGCTGCTCGGTCGAGGTGCCGATCCGAACTACCAAAACCGCAGACAGTGGAATGCCCTGCACGTGGCGTATTACCGGCAGCCGCCAATGCCGAGTGTGATTGAAGCGTTGATCGCCGCGGGTGCAGACGAGAACGCGCTCGAGCACAAAGGACGCAAACCGGCAGAACTTCTGCGTCGGCCGCTTGAAGGTCAGCCCAACTTTCGCGACCTGGGTGGCTACGAGACGGCCGATGGTCGGAAGATAAGACGTGGGCTGTTGTTTCGATCGGGCGAACTTCCACGCCTCACTGACGCCGACGTTGCAACGTTGGAAAAGTTAAAGGTCAAAACAGTCGTCAATTTTCTGACGGAGAAGGAGATTGAGTCGCACGGAAACGATCGTCTTCCCCAGGGCGTGGCGGCGGTTTCGCTTCCAATTGCCGGCGGCGATCCAACCGACGGCGGCATGGCGGCTGAAATTCTCAAGGCTCGTCAAAAGGCCGACTTCTCCAAAATTCCCGCGGAGCTAAACCCCGAGATTCATCGCCTCATCATTCAAGAGGCAGACGAACAATATGCGGTCCTGCTGCGGACGCTCGCCGATGGCGGCAAGCAACCGCTCGTGTTTCACTGCTCCCATGGCGTCCATCGGACCGGCACGGCAGCAGCGATTGTTCTGTCAGCGCTCGACGTTCCCTGGGAGACGGTCCGTGAAGACTATTTGCTCTCGAACATCTATCGCCACGAGGAAATTGAGAAGCGACTTGGGCAGCTACGCGAACTGGCGGCCAAGAATCAGGGCATCAAGGTTGAAGATGTCGACATGACCAACATCAACGCGTTCTATGTCTTGCAGCCAGAGTACATCGACGCTTCGCTAGAAGAGATTCGTAAGCAACATGGTTCAATGGAAGCGTACATTCGCGACGGACTAGGCGTGGAGGACGAAGTGGTCGAGAGATTGCGGGCGACTCTACTGGAGTAACTCAGCGTGTTTATAAAGGCCGGTGCCTTAGCTGACCCATCGACTTTGATCGATTGGTTTGGAGCCGAAACGGCTGCTGTGTGGCTATGAATCACGCTATGTTCATCAAAAACCCCTGGCTTTAGGGGGCTGCGGTGTCTCAATTGCGATTAACGCACACGGTGAGTCTGGTATATTAGTGGTAACGCTGTGAAGTAAGTTTGGCTCGCACTGGTGACCGGCCCTCTTTCGCGGCTCCCACCCACACGCCCCACCACTATCCCACCTACGAACGTTTTTCGTCCGACGGATCTGCGCCACGTCGTTTTCGTTAGGGTTGCAGTCCCCTGCCCTCTTTGTAAGTCGGCTTTGTAGCGTCGCTCGCCAGGCATCGTTGGCGCGAGGAGCGTTGCGGCCGCTACGCTTGCAGGAAATCCCGTTGGGCGGCCAGACGAAGTTAGATGTTTCCCCCGAGGAACCACCACGCCATGCGAAACAAATTCCACGTTCTCGTCTCGTTGCTGAATCTCTCGTTGGTCGTGTCGCTCTCTTTTTTGGCGCCAGGTGCTGATGCCGCGGAGCTGAAGCCGCAGGGTTCGCACGCAATCCAGCTCGACGAGAGGATCTTGCGTTTCGAGGATGGCATGTTGCTCGGCAACGGTGACTTCTCGGTGAGCGTCTATCAGACGGCCGATGAAATCATCTGGCGTTTCGGCAAGAGCGACGTTTGGGATCGTCGGCTCGACTTGAGCGATGACCCAAAGCCGGTGCACATCAAGGAGATCGCCCACGGCATCGGCGTCGAAGGCTGGAAGTGTCGCCCCTACGGCGGTCCCGTCGAGGCGCTCAACGGGACGAAGAACCCTGAGCGAATGTTCGAGGTCTGCCAAGGTTCCCCGCCGAGCTATCGCCGCTTCCCGTACCCCTGCCCCAAGCCGGTGGGGGAGTTGGCGATGCAGTTGCCGCCCGACTTGAACGGTATGAAGATTCAGCAGCGGCTCGATATTGAAGAGGCCAAGCTGCATATCACCTGTAGCTGGAACAGCGGGGTGAAGATTCATGTCGACTGCTTTATCGCGCCGGAGACGAAC
>CAYLRE010000386.1:0-4051 GCA_964385715.1 uncultured Planctomycetaceae bacterium | reverse complement strand
ACCAGTGAGTCACTTCGTTGATGAACGTCACCGGCATCGGCGCTCGATCGTGGTCGCGAGTGGGATCCGGCTGTGATCGAGGAACTCTCAACTCGCGTTGATGCCTGTCGGCGTACTCGGGATCGTCCTGCTCCAGTGGCAGGTCGATGTTGTCACCAACGCTGTTATCTCCATGACCAATCCAATCGTGGTTCTGGAACTGAATCCAAGCGGCCGCGAGCAGATTGAGAAAAGGAACTGTCTGCAGACCATTTTCGCGAGTTAACAGGACTCGGCTAACCTTGCGAGGACATGGGCAGAGACGATCCTTCTCTAGCTCCGTTTGAACCGTTGCGCTAGGCACGTTTCTCGAAAATCGAGTTCCTGCTGCGCCTTCCTTCGGATTCTGAAGATTGTTCCAGCTACCGTCGGCGGTGCGAAACTGCTCGACACCGGGAGGTGGCCGCAAGTCACGCTGCTGAAACCCAACAAGCTCTCCACGCCGATACGTCGAATAAAGATTGCGTCGATTAAGTCGATCGCGCATATGCATCAATGTTAGCAACGCAAGAATCGACGGCCGACGGTACCAGTTTGTCCAGATTCCGCGTCGGTAGCCGGCAACCTTTCCCCAGACGGTTGATGCAAACGCGACCGTCAGGGAAAAGAATACGCCAAGCAGCTGGCCGATTCGCACGAAAAGCCCCTGCCACCAAGGCCGTGCCAAAGGTGCCGTCGAAAGGACAGGAAGAGCGTCATTTGGAATCGAAGGCGGAGCGGTCAAGACCTCTGCCTTAAACGGCGCAACAGGCGGAACCGGTTCCGCGACGCGCGCCTCTTCATTTGAACGTGCAAGTTCGCGCATGCGAATCCACGACCGTGACGCGGAGCTTTTTCTAGTCGCCTCTTCGTACTGCTCTCGCGATTCGGTGTAACGCGAGCTATGAAAGTGCGCCAATCCAAGGAGCGCTTCAGTCTCTCCAGTACCATCAAGCTGTCCGATTGCCTGAAGATTCGTGATCGCCTCGTCGAATTGGCGTTCAAGAATCAATTCGACTGCCTGCTGCTTCACGTCAGACAACTCATCCGCGTTCACGGCTAGCCCTCTTTTAGGACTTCATCGGCTGTCAATTCGCCAAGTTTACGATACGACTCCCACTGGACTGCGTCAAAGAATTGATCCAGCGTACTCTGCATCGGGAAATCTGGATTGGTTTCCCCGTATCTGGTTACGTCGATGGGTTCATTGCCGAGAAGACTCGGCTTCATAACTACCAACCAGGACCTTTCGCCGTCTTCATGTGTGACATGTGCCAACGCCGCTCGCGGGCCTTCGCGGCGACGGGCATCATCAACGGCGCCGAAGGCCGCTGGCCTGAACCAGTCCTTTACCAGCTCAGGAATTTCTTGTTCCTCTGCAAATCGACTCCACGAACTCTCCTCGCCGTTTGGCTCCAAGAATTCAATCTCCGCCTCAAAATCACGGCGAACTTGCTGAACAACATCCGAAGTGTTTTCGAATCCGTTAACGCCTGCATCCACCGCAACGATCAGCGGAAGACGCCTGCGGATTAGCTCGTAGACACCAGAGTTGTCGATATGCCCGCCATCGGACAAATACCAATACCTTTCGCCCGGCCCCAAGAACCTTGCGCGCAGTTCAGAAAACATCAGCATCTGCATGCGCATGAGGCGAAGTGGCAGCCTCTTGAGACGATGCGCAATCGACATCCCAATTCTGCCTGGTCGATGTCCTGCTTCTAGTCGCGTATCCCACCAATATCCTAGACGAAGATTTACCAGGCCGAACAGAAGAGACGAGGCGAGATTCGTTTGACGGCCGAGCCCCGTGGTGTACGCCGCTCCCGAAATTCCCATCCAACTCCGCAATGAAAGAGGCTCAACCGGAACTGGGGCATTGTTCTTCTTCCGCAATACGTGAAACTCCTGATTGGGAATTCGGATTCCTTCTACCGAGTCGGCAGAATGCGTCATGGCACTCTCGCCGTCCAGGGCATTCATAATCCGCACGTTTAGCGGAAGACCGCCATCGAAAGTGGTCCACATGCCGTGATAACGACCAACCGAAAGCCCGCACGGACCGACCGTCATGAGCATTCCTTTCTCATCGGCGATGTCGCGGTGAGATCGGAAATCAACGGTTTCGTTCACAGATACGCTAATGAGATGGACCGGGCCGCCGTTATCCTCCGGATGGTACTCGCTAAACGGAATATCGTCATCCGGATGAGCGATACGCACGTCTCCCGTGAAAGCGTCATTGCTCTCGTAAATGCGTGCCGAATTTGAAGCACCGAGAAAAGTGCGGGCAAGTCGAGCGCTATAACCTGTCAGTAGCGATGTTGAATTCGCACAAGCAATATGAGGGCCAAGAACCCAAGTGCAGAGCAATGCGCCGATCGTTAGCGTCATGCCCCAGGAACCTTCCGAGCCGTAGGATAGATGCACAATGCAGTTGATGAGAACAAGAATCGTGAACGCAAGTGGAAAGGAAACAATACCAAACGCGACGTTACGGAATCTGCCTAGACGTCTTACCAACCAAGGCGCAATCGGCAAGACGGGCATCATAATCGTCCACATCATCGCCGGAACCAACATGCGATGTTCGGATACGATCAGTCGACTTAACGTATCGACCGCAACCCAACCAACGGCCAAAACTCCAAACCGAACAGCGCTACCGACGTAAAGGGTAAGACGATTGCGCATCACGTCACCAACGCCAATCGCGCTGGTGGGTACATCCCATCGAGGCCTTACTAATTGCACCCACACATGCGCGGCCACCAGAATGACTCCCATGATCAATGCGGGCCGAGTTCCGCCAGGGAGACCAGCGATAACGACGACCAGGATCAATCCCACCAGCAATGCGAGAAATGGCAGAAAGCTAACGTACCCCTGGGTCCCTGGTTTGGGCGCAAACCAATAGCCCAGCGCGGCTGGAATCGCCCCAATTCCGATAACAAGAAACGGAAGCCACCACCACGGGCTCAATGAACCAAGAATGCTAGCCTCGCCGAAAATCTCCCCCGGCGAAGGCAAGAACACGAGCGAATAGTCTCCCAAGCACCAAACGACACCCAACAGCCCAAACCCGGCAACAAAGAAAAGCAAATGGACCGTCAAGAGATTCCGCAACACGAGTCCATAACTCTGCCAGGCATCAACGCCCCCGGCACCAAGAATGTAGTTGGCCGTTGAACGCAACCAACGAAGCGGAGGTGAGCCGCAATCTTTCAGAATTTCTTGTACGTGTTTGACCGGATCGCGACGATCACCAACCATCCGATTGAATAGTGAACCCAAGAAACAACCAATGTAGCCGCCGCCGGAAACAGTCGAAAGAAAATCGATCTCACGCAATCGATTCTTGCGAGCTAAGCCCTGCAAGACACCGAGGCAGAACGTCGCGCTACGAATACCTCCACCTGAGAAGGCAAATCCCACCGTATCCGCGGGTAACCTTTGCTCCTCGCCCGTGCCTTTTCTGGGTGAGTCCGCCTTCTCACGGCGTTTTCGTACAGCCGCTGCCTCTGCGGTTTGCAGCTGCGATGGATAATGACACTCGTGCGCGACGAGGGTATCCGCGGCCTTCTCGGCAATCATGTAGATCGGTGTCGCGATGAAATAGCCCGGAATCTCAGGAAAGACCGAAGCGTCGACAACTCGCAAATTTTGCACGCCATGCACTCGAAATTTGCTGTCGACAACGGCCCCTTTGTCCTCAAGATTCTCGGGACTCGCCTGCCACGGGTCCTTGCCGATTCGGCAGGTTCCACAGGCGTGATGCCCCCACGATCGCGTCTTGATCCAATCCTCTAGATCTGACTTATGCTCGGCATCGTCGCAAAAGTCTCTACCGGGCAGAATCTCCTTGAGATCGCTGTGCTTCCCCAACTTTTTCATCTTCGCGATGAGCCGTCGCGCATAGCGGACTCCTTCGACAAGCGCTGCCAGGTCCTGATCGGCCGCTTCTTTCTCTTCGGGACCTCCATCTTCGGCAAAGTAGTTGAAGTTGATCAGCGGTTCCTTCGCGGGATCGTCT
>CAYLRE010000385.1:0-4059 GCA_964385715.1 uncultured Planctomycetaceae bacterium | reverse complement strand
CATTCACACCGGCAAGGCAGACAAGCTAACGGCCGGCTTTGCTCGCGGCTTCACCAGTAACTATCCGCGACTCATCGAAAAGTACCCGATGTATGCCGACCTGCAAAACCTGTTTGACCTAGCGTTGGTGGCGGCCCTGTTCAAGAAGCGGCAACTGCCGGAGCTGGTCGATTGGCGGCTCACCTGTTTCGACAACCCAAGACAGTATCGCGTCGCCCTGGGCGAGGCGCCGAAATCGGTGGCGAGTGTGATCAACTACCGCTCGTTCCCAGGCGGACAGATCATCGCCGGGGTCAGCGGTGGGGTCCGTGTTGATCCAGCCTCGCTCGTCGCGGACGATGCGATTCGCGTTAGCAACAGCGACGAGCTGGTACGCAACCGTGTTTACGCCAAACCGCCGAAAGAGATTGACCGCTGGTGGTGGGACTGAAGCCAGTCGCTGGCGAGTCTGAGTGCGGACGCTTCCCCGTTCGGATTGCGCTCAAGCAGAACGCCGCATTTGACGGGCCGCTTGTCGCTCGACGAACGCCCGATAGTCTTCCGGCGTGTCGATGCCGGCAGCGGCATGATCGATCACGCCGACGGAGATGGTGTGTCCGGCTTCGAGTACGCGAAGCTGCTCGAGATCTTCGAGCTGCTCCAGGTCCGTCGACGGTAGCTTGGTCAGCTCCAACAGGAAATCGCGACGATAGGCGTACAGCCCGATGTGCTGGTAGAAGTGGGGCTGGATGTCGGTCATCAGTCGGTCATCCCAACGTTTGACTGCGGGAATCGCCGCCCGGCTGAAGTAGAGAGCCCGGCCAAAGCGATCGAAGACGACCTTTACGCAGGCCGGGTCTTCCAAGGCCTCGCGATTGCGAATCGGTGCGGCCAGCGTGGCCATCACGGCCGTTGGTGTGTCTTCGAGTGCCTGAATCACTAGGTCGATGTGCTCGCCGGCCAGTTCCGGTTCGTCTCCTTGGACATTGACCACAATGTCGATGCCGGAAAGGGCGGCCTCCTGAGCAACTCGCGCCACGCGGTCGGTCCCGCTACGAATGCCAGGCTCGGTCAGCACGGCCTGTCCACCAAAGGCGACCACTTCGTCTGCGATCTCGCGGTCCTCGGTGGCCACGCAGAAGCCGAGTGGTCGCTTTGCTTCGCGGGCTGCCTCGTAGGAATGCTGGATCAGCGTCTTGCCTGTCTCACGAAGCAGCATCTTATTGGGCAGCCGCGTCGACTGGAGTCGCGCCGGAATGACCACGTAGCTAGTGAGTCCCTGGTGGGTGGAAAGATGTGTCATTGCCAGCTGCCTTGTCGTGTATTCGTTCCCGCATATACCTGTGCGGATATTGCCGATTGTTCGGTCAGAGCGGAATAATAGCCCCAGAGTGTGCGTTTCGCGTATAGCAAAATCTGATTTGGGAGCTTTGTGCGCCACACGAGCCCGAATTCGCCGTCTTTCCCAGCTTCTAAGTCGGGCGAAAAGTGTGCGTTCGATCGATCTTGTGGTACTCTAGTTAGATAGAGTTTTCGGCCCCCCAGGTCGGCGACTCGGCCGCTTTGGGGCTCGGGCGGTCACGGTTCTTTCGTATTTCAGGCCTTTCGCCTATCAGGTCAATCGACTTCGCAGCAGCGGCTTTCGCAAAAGAACGGCGAGTCTTCAAACTTCCATCGGAGTGCCAGTAGCGTATGTGTGGAATTGTTGGGTACATCGGGCCGCGTGAGGCAACGGAATTCTTGGTCGAAGGTCTGCGGCGGTTGGAATACCGCGGCTACGATAGCAGCGGCGTGGCCACGATCGCTGGTGACGGCGCCTTCGCGGTTTCCAAGTCGGCCGGTCGCATCGACAAGCTGGTTGCCAAACTGCGTGAAGCCCCCGCCGATGGCACCATCGGCATCGGTCACACCCGTTGGGCCACGCACGGTCCCCCTACGGATGTGAACGCTCATCCGCACGTGGGTGGCGAGAACACGGTCGCCATCGTCCACAACGGCGTGATCGAGAATTACAAGCAAATCAAAGAAATGCTCGAAGCCGAAGGCTACGAGTTTGCGTCGGCCACCGACAGCGAAATCATCGGACACCTGATTTCGAGTCGTCTGGCGGCGCAAGATACAGTTGCGTCGAATGGCGCTGAGTCTTCTTCTCCGGCAGAAGCCTACAGGGATCTGGTCGCCGCCGTGAACGAGTCGCTCGCCAAGTTGCGCGGCACCTACGGCGTGGCGGTTCTGTTTCGGGATCATCCCGACGTAATGATCGTCGCCCGTCGCGGCAGCCCGATGGTCATCGGTATTGGCGCCGGCGAATACTATGTCGCCAGCGATCCTTCGCCCATGGCGGGACACGCCGACAAGATCGTCTACCTGGCCGATCACGAGCTCGCGGTGATGACTCGCAATTCGCTCGACATCATCCATCGCGATCAGGGACACGTTCAGCCGGAGTTGCAAGAGCTCAATCTCGAAGAAGGCGACGTCGACAAGCAAGGCTACGAGCATTACATGCTCAAGGAAATTCACGAACAGCCCGAGTCGCTTCGCAACGCCATGCGTGGTCGACTTAGTCGAGACGATGCGACCGCCGTATTTGGTGGCCTGAATCTCGATGCTCAGCGACTTAGCCAAATCGATCGCATCGTGTTGACCGGTTGTGGTACCAGCTGGCACGCGGCCATCGTCGGGGAATACCTGATTGAAGAACTGGCTCGTATTCCGGTCGAAGTCGAATACGCCAGCGAACTGCGTTACCGCAATCCGCCGACCGACTACAAAACACTCGTGTTCGCGATCACCCAAAGTGGTGAAACGGCCGATACGCTGGCCGCTCTTCGTGAAATGAAACGTAAGGGCCATCCGACGCTCGCCATTTGTAACGTGGTTGGAAGTACCATCGCTCAGGAATCGGACGGAGGTATTTACCTCTACGCCGGTCCAGAGATCGGGGTCGCATCGACGAAGGCCTTCACTTCGCAGGTGACGACGCTGGCCATGCTCGCGCTTTACTTCGGTCGCTTGCGACATCTCAGCTTCGACGCCGGAACTCGAATTGTCGAAGAGCTGGAGAGTCTTCCCGGCCTGGTCGAGAAGGCGCTCGAGAACGACGCCATCGTCCGGCAGATCGCCGAGAAGTATCATCAGAGCAATAACTTCCTCTACCTCGGTCGGCAGTTCAATTTCCCGACGGCGCTCGAAGGTGCCCTCAAGCTCAAGGAAATCAGCTACATCCACGCCGAAGGCTATCCGGCCGCCGAGATGAAGCACGGCCCGATTGCCCTGGTCGACGAAAATACGCCCAGCGTCTTCTTGATTCCCAAGGGCTTCGTCTACGAGAAGGTCATCTCGAACCTGGAAGAGATCAAGGCTCGCGGCGGTCCGGTCATCGCCGTGGTTTGCGAAGGGGACGAAATCGCCTCCGACCTGGCCGACGACGTGATTGTGGTGCCCGATGCTCCCGAGTTCCTGCAGCCGGTGCTGATGAGCATTCCGCTGCAGCTGCTCTCCTACCACATCGCCGTGTTGCGGGGTTGCGACGTCGATCGCCCGCGTAACCTAGCTAAGAGCGTGACAGTGGAATGAGCGGGAGGGGCGAATACGCGTGATGGGCGAGTAGCCGCCCTGACGATGGGGATTTGTAGGCGATTATTACGTTCACCTACCCGTCGCGGAGCCGCAAATCCTTCGCCCATTGACCGAAATCGTGGCAGGTGGTAGGATCGCCGCTTCGATTTTGTCCAAAATAATCCGCCGCCCGCTGGCGTTACGCACCGGGCGAGCCTATCGAATCGAGTTGTCAGAGGAGACCGCTAACGTGGGATGCAGCGAACGCCAAAAAGAGATCAAACGACGCCGTCACCGCCGTAAGAAGATGGCTCAACTGGCCACCCGTGCGAAGAAGGCGACTGTTTCTGAGAAGAGCGTCATCGCCCACAAGGTCCGCGGTCTCACCCCCGGCGCGGAAGATATCATCACGGCTTGGGGTCTCGAAGCCCGCTAGTCGCGGTTGCTCTCACTCTCTCGAATCTTTGTCGATATGTCGCCGCTTTCTGCTGCGAGATTGTCGTCGGTCTCTTCGTTGGC
>CAYLRE010000384.1:0-4063 GCA_964385715.1 uncultured Planctomycetaceae bacterium | reverse complement strand
TCGTCCCCAGGCCGGATGTCCAAAGCTAACAGGCTGAGATGCAGGGCCGCGGTACAACTAGAAAGTGCCACCGCATTTTGCGCCCCGAGATACTGGGCAAACTTTGTTTCGAATTCCGCTGTTTTGGGGCCAGACGAGAGCCACTTGCCCTTGATGACATCGGAGACCGCGCAGGCCTCCTCGTGACCCATGTCGACGTCGGAAAGTAGATATTGAACGGTCATGGCCTTTCACTTCACGAATGTGAGTAAATAGCGAATTTTTAATTGTGATATTGGGGCGCGGACGGGTCGGCCCATTGACCAGCTTCCAGTGCGACGTGAAGTTCGCGGATACCATCTTCAATCGAGAAACGGGGTTGATAATCTAGAGAGTTTGCCGCCTTGGTGAAGTCCACACGGTAGCTGCGCGGATCGACGTTGCTCTGGATGGCTTCGATATCGGTATTGGGAATATGTTCTTGAACGTGCTCTGCCAGCTGTATCTTCTGGACGTTTGCGTCATTCGTGCCAATGTTGAACACCTCGCCTGAAACGATATCGACGTCGACCTCGATGACCGTTTGTACGGCGGCTGCGATGTCGCGCACGTGAACGAACGGCCGCCACAGATGTCCGCCGTAGATGACGATCTTGCCGTCACGTTGTGCGGCCAGCGTAAAATCACTAACCAGCAGGTCGAATCGCATACGGGCCGAAATACCAAAGGCGGTGCTAAAACGAAGGATCGTGGGGTGGAAGGTCTCGGACTTGGCCGCCAGGATTTCGCCTTCGGCGGTCACTTTGGTTTCGGAATAGGTGCTGATCGGCTGGAGCGGCGCCTGTTCGTTGACCAAGCCATCTTCGCCGGAAACGCCGTAGTTGCTGCAGGTGCTGGCAAAAATGAATCGCTCAATTCCCGCGTCTTGTACCGCTTGAACGACTTTGCGCGTGCCATGCAGGTTAACGTCGATTGCCTCTTTGGGGTCGCGATTGCAGGCCGGTTCGCCTACGATCGCTGCGAGCAGGCAAACGGCATCGTGGCCGGGTACGATCTTTGCCAGGATAGCCTCGTCTCGGATATCGCCTTCGATAAGCGTAAAGCGGGGCTGGTTCAAAAGTGGCTTGAGGGCGTCGTCGCCAAACAGAAGGGAGTCGAGGACCGTAACGTCGTAGCCCTGGTCCCAGAGTTGACGGGCGACGGTCGAGCCAATGTAGCCGGCGCCACCAATGACTAAGACCTTCGTGGGTGTTTTCGTGTTGTTTCGCATGGTGCGTATTGGATTGAATAATGAAGGGTGATGGTGGAGTGTAGGACAGACGGGGGCGTGCTGTTCTTCAAGTGAGTAATGACGGCTCCTCGCTCGGTAAGAACTTGTCACGCATTTCTTCAAATGTTTCGGAGGCGCGGGCGTAATCCTCTGGTCGTCCGATATCGAGCCATTGGTCGTCGGATAGGTATACTTTTACGGGACGCCGTTGGGCGATCAGCTCGCTGACCATGGTTGGGAAATCAACGTACTCACCTCGATCAAACATCTCCACAATCGAACGATTGAAGACGTAAACTCCCATCGAAACGTCATAAGGCAGCACGGGTTTCTCGCGGTAGCCAGTCACGTGTAACTGGCCATCGAACTCGATGACGCCTAGGTCAATCTGCGTGTTGCAGCGATGGCAGGCGATCGTAAGATCCGCTTCGCTGCGCAGGTGGTAGTTATAGAGCCAGTCATACTTCAGCGTGGTGAGCACATCCCCGTTCATAACGAGAAACGTATCGGGCAGGTCATCGATGAGAGTGAGCGGGCCCAGCGTTCCAAGAGGCTCTTCTTCTCGCGAGTAGTCAATCTCAAGTCCCCATTTGTCGCCATCGCCAAAATAGGACATCAGCAGTTCGGCCAGGTGGCCGACGGCCATCGTGACACGGGTGAAGCCGGCCGCCTTGAGTTGGCGAATGACGATTTCCAGAATCGGAATGTCGCCTACCGGGACGAGTGGCTTCGGAAAGCTGATTGTGTAGGGGGCGAGTCGACGGCCTTTACCGCCGGCCAGGATGATGGCTCGCATAATGGTCTCTTTCTTGGCAATCAGGTCAGGCGATTTGCGTTGGTCTTATGCTGAAGAGTGGTGGAGACTACGACGAAACAGTTGCGTGGGACCGTTCTGTTGTTGCAGCTGCGGGAAATGGATCCACGCCATACGCCACTTCATACTCGCCGCGGATCCAATCGCAGGTCAGCTTCATGCCGTCGGCCAGGGCGATCGACGGTTCCCAGCTCAGCAGTTCCTGGATGCGGGTATTGTCGCTGTTACGACCGTTCACGCCCTTGGGGGCGTCGAGGTTGTAATTCCGCTCGAGTTCGATCCCGACGATGTTTTCCACGATGTCGACCAGACCATTGATCGTGACCAGCTCGTTCGAACCCAAGTTGATCGGCTCGACAATATCGCTGTGCATGATCATGTCGATGCCCTTGAGGCAGTCGTCGATGTACATGAAGCTGCGAGTCTGGCGGCCGTCGCCCCAGATCTCGATCGTGTGATCACCGGTCGCTTCGGCGTGCAGAACCTTGCGGCACATCGCGGCCGGGGCCTTCTCGCGACCACCGTCCCAAGTGCCCAAGGGACCGTAGACGTTGTGGAACCGGGCCACGCGCGTCTCCAGCCCAAAGTCCTCGCGGAAGTGACGGCACATTCGCTCGGAGAACAACTTCTCCCAGCCGTAGCCATCTTCCGGCATGGCGGGATAGGCGTCCGCTTCCTTCAGCGCGACCACGTCTTCGTTGGTCTGTTTGTCGGCGTTGTAAACGCAGGCACTGCTCGCGTAGAAGAATCGCTTCACGCCAGCGGCGTGCGAAGCCTCCAACAGGTGCGTGTTGATCAGCACCGACAACATGCAGAGGGCCTTGTTGTTCTCGATGAAGCCCATACCACCCATGTCGGCCGCCAGGTTGTAAACCTCGACCGCGCCGGCACACGCCTGTTCGCAGGCGGGCTTCTCCTTCAGGTCGGCGACGACGTTTTCGACGCCCTCGTGCACCTGGTACCACTGTTCGGTCGGCTTGATATCGACCGAACGAATGTTGGTGAAGCCTTTGTTCTTGAGGTAGCCGACCAGATGGCCGCCGATGAATCCGCCGCCACCGGCGACGACAATCAGTTCGTTGCTCATAGTAAGTTCCCCTTCTGTTGCTTAAGCGTTGTTGGTTGTTTGGAGTTGTTGTGTCTGGAAGTTCTTCGTCTCGCGATGCTGCCGGCGAACGCGCGGCCGGTTGAGCAGAGCGAGAAAGAGTTTTCCGCAGTAAATGCTGTTGGTCACCAGGTAGCGTCGCCACAGGCGTCGCGGTTCCTGGATCAAACGATAAAGCCATTCGAGGCCCGTTCGCTGCATCCAGCCGGGGGCCATGGGGAGTGTGTCGGCATGGAAGTCGAACGCCGCGCCGACGCAAACTTGCACCGCATTGATGCGGTCACGATGTTCGTAGGCGAAGATGTCTTGCTTCGGGCAGCCGAGTCCGATGAACACGATGCCCGCGCCACTGGCGTTGATGCGATCGACGACTTCGGCGTCTTCTTCCGATGTGAGTGGACGGAACGGTGGCGACTCGTAGCCGGCGATGACCAAGCCCGGGTAACGCTCACGCAGATTCTCTTGCAACTTCTCAACGACCTGGGGGCTGCCGCCGTAAAGGTAGATTGGCACCCCGGCGTCGGCCGCACGCTGGCAGAGCCGCACGGTCAGTTCCGGGCCGTAGACGCGGTCCTTCAGCTTGACGCCGTGCAGCAGGTTCATGGCCCAGCGCACCGGTTGCCCATCGGGCGTGACCATGTCGAAGGCGTTGATCATCTCGCCCAGTTCGGCGTCGGTGGCAGCGCTGATCAAGGCGTGCACCGCGTGGCAAGAAACCACACCGGCACTTCCGCGCACGGCCGCCGCCACGACCGCTTCGGTCGCCTCGTGATAACTGGTTGGCGAATAGTTGACGCCAAACAGATCGATCTTCCGCGGCCAGGCAGCCTCGCCCTGCGGTCGATCGAGTTCGGGATTCGTCGTTGCCGTAGACACTAGGTGACTCCTGCATTCT
>CAYLRE010000383.1:0-4081 GCA_964385715.1 uncultured Planctomycetaceae bacterium | reverse complement strand
CGGGTTACTTATGGAGTTGGTGTTGAGCACACTTTCCCTTTTGCCTCTCCGTTGGTAGAGAAGGTTGAGATGGTGCTGAATGGGAAAGTTGGTCGCGCTAGGCTTTGGTACATCCGCCGACTTAGCGCTAAAGAAGCGCGACTCAAGGAGAGGCGAGAAAAGGCAACGAAAGCGATACAGGAGAGGAACAGGTGAGGAAACGGGGGATAGGTCGAATCATTGACCCTTTCCGCGCTCTCCGTGCCCTGTGCGGCTGATTCGTGACGTCCAAACGGAACGCGTGTTGGTTGTCCCCACTCCCCTGTTTCACGACCTGGGATACTTCCAGGGCTTCTCCCGCGAGATGGACAAGTATCTCGAGGAGTTGTTCAGCCCGGAGAACACCAGCTATCGTCCTCGCGGCGAAGTGGAAGAGGATCCGACCTTCAAGCAGTTGATTCCCTACTGCATCTTTCGTCATCGCGACGAAGAGGGCAACGAGACAATCTTCCAATACACCCGCGGCAGTGGCCAGGGCGAGCAGCGATTGCACGCCAAGCGAAGTGTCGGCATCGGCGGCCACATTTCAGCCGTTGACGCGGAAGTCAGCGTCGACCTGCATCCGTACGAAGAAGGGATGCGACGCGAACTCGAGGAAGAGGTGATCATCGAGACGCCGTACACCGAAAAGTGTGTCGGCCTGATCAACGATGATGAAACTGAAGTCGGCAAGGTCCACCTGGGCGTGGTTCATATCTTCGACGTTGTTGAGCCGCTGGTGCGTTCGCGCGAAGACGACATCATGGACGACGGTTTCCGTCCCGTGGCTGAGATCCTCGGCGAACTCGACAAGTTCGAGTCATGGTCGCATATCTGCATGCAGGCCCTGTTCGGCGACGGCAACTCGCCGGAGTAGTGGTACGGGCTGTGCTCTGCAATGGCTCGACTGGAATACGGCTATAATAAGAGTCGTGTAACCCGAGTTAATGGTCGTGCCGGTGTATGATCGGTTGACCGCTTTCTCACGAGCAAACGCCATGGCTGCGACGCCGATCTACATGGACAATCAGGCCACCACGCGGATGGATCCACGCGTGGTCGAGACGATGCTGCCGTACTTCACCGAGAAGTATGGTAACGCCGGCAGTGTGTCGCACCCCTTTGGTTGGGAGGCAAAGGACGCCGTCGATGCGGCCACGATGGCCGTCGCCAAGAGCATTGGCGCCTCGGTTCGAGAGGTCGTCTTCACCAGCGGCGCCACGGAGGCGAACAACCTGGCCATTCGCGGCGTGGTCGAACGGGTCAATCGCAAGGGCAACCACATCGTCAGCGTAGCGACCGAGCATAAGGCGGTGCTCGATCCACTCAAGCGGCTCGGTCGACGTGACTTCGAAGTGACCTTGCTGCCGGTCACCTCTCGTGAGAGCGATGTGCCAGGCCTGATCACGGCAACTCAGGTGGCCGATGCGATTCGCGACGATACGGTGCTCGTGTCGGTGATGCTGGCGAACAACGAGATCGGCGTGATCGAGCCGCTCGCCGAGATCGGGCGAGTCTGCAAAGAGCGGGGCGTGCTGTTGCATTGCGACGCCGCACAGGCGGTCGGCAAGATCCCCGTTGACGTTGAAGCGTTGCAAGTCGACCTGCTGAGTTTTTCCGGTCACAAGATCTACGGTCCGCGCGGCACCGGCGTGTTGTATGTGCGGCGAAGGAATCCGTCGGTGCGAATGGAACCGCAAATTGTCGGGGGTGGGCAGCAGGATGGTAGGCGTAGCGGGACGCTCGATGTGCCGTCAATCGTCGGCTTGGCCAAGGCGCTCGAACTTTGCCTGGAAGAAATGCCGGCGGAGATGACGCGGCTCGCGCAGCTACGCTATCGTCTGTTTGCTGGACTAACCAGCGAACTTTCGGAGGTCGTGCTCAACGGGCCGGCGTTGGACTTGGGGCAGGGTGGTGCAGGGGGCGAAGTCTCGACTTTACAGCGACTCCCAGGCAACCTGAGTGCATCGTTCGCCTATGTCGACGGCGAGGCCCTGATGATGAGCATGGGGTCTTTGGCCGTCAGTTCCGGCAGTGCGTGTACGTCCGCTAATCCGGAGCCGAGTCACGTGCTGCGGGCGATTGGGCTTTCGGATGATGAAGTGCGGAGCAGTTTGCGTTTCGGCCTCGGCCGCTTCAACACGGAAGACGACGTCGACGCCGCCATTGGTATGGTCGCCGAAGCGGTGACTCGCCTACGAAAGATGAGCAGTTTGTCTTCGTAGGGGGCGGTTGGTGGGCGGCAGCCTTCCTTACGCCGCGCCGTCAACTTCCACGTCGACCGGTTCTCGCTCGGCCCGTTCGTCCGCGAATTCGTCGTCCAGTTCGTCGCCATTTGCCGAAGGGGCGTTGTCGCCACGGAAGCGGAGCACCGTTTCCGTATCGTCGATCTTGCCCAGGTATCGCTGCGGAATGCGGCAGTGCAGCGTGACCCGGCTGTCGGTGTAGGTTCGCGAGAGGATTTCGCCATGACGAGCCAAGTAGGCGAACAGTCGCCCATTGGCGGCGCTCGTTTCTACATCGACATCAATAAACGACCGGCTTAGCTCTTCGCTGACCACTTGGGCCAGTTCCATCATGCCGTCTCCGGTGAAGGCACTGATGGCGATCGCGGCCGGATAGCGGAGCTTAATCGCGTCGACGGTGGCCCGATCCTCGACCGCGTCGGTCTTGTTGAGGACCAGCACGGTGTCCTTCTCTTCGATGCCGAGCTGTTCGAGCACTTCGTAGACGGACGAGATTTGGTCCATCACGGCCGGGTTCGAGGCATCGGCCACGTGCAAGAGCAGGTTGGCCTGCCGCGCTTCTTCGAGCGTGGCCTTAAAGCTGGCGATCAGATCATGCGGCAGGTCCCGAATGAAACCAACCGTATCGCTCAGCAGCACCGGACCCCAGTCAGGCAATTGCCAACGGGCGGTGCGGGTGTCGAGCGTGGCGAAGAGTTGATCCTGCACGAAGACGTTCGCTTCGGTCAGGCGACGCATTAAGGTGCTCTTGCCGGCGTTCGTGTAGCCGACCAAGGAAACGGTCATGAAGTCGCGACGCGCGGCCACGGTTCGTTCCTTGCGGCGTTCGATCGTCTTGAGCGACTTGCGTAGATCGGTGATTCGTTTCTCGACCAAGCGGCGATCGACTTCCAATTGCTTTTCACCAGGGCCTCGCATGCCGATACCACCTTCCATACGAGAAAGGTGAGACCACATTCGTTTCAGCCGCGGCAGCGAATATTGCAGCTGCGCGAGTTCGACCGCCAGGCGAGCTTCGTGCGTTTTGGCGTGCGTGGCGAAGATGTCGAGGATCAGCTCGGTGCGATCGATAACCTTGCGACCGGTCGCCTTTTCCAGGTTGCGAGTCTGACCTGGTGTGAGATCGTTGTCGAACAAGATCACGTCGGCGTCTTTTGCCTCGGCATAGTTGGCCAGCTCTTCGAGCTTGCCCTTGCCGAGATAAGTGGCTGTATCGGGCATCTCGCGACGTTGCGTCATCGAGCCGACCGTGTTGGCGCCGACGGCCTTCGCCAAGCCCTCGAGTTCATCGAGAGGATCGCCGTAGACGTTGTGTTCGGGCAGGATTACTCCGACGAGAATGGCCGCTTCGCTGCGAACACCCTCTATGCGGTTCATTTCCTTCACGGTGCGTCGATTCCTCCGGTGGTGGTTGGGAAGTTGGCCGGCTGATCGGTTTCTCGCTTCGATTTCAAAAGCGGCGCCGTCTGGCTACTGCTATTTTAGTCCGATCGCGGCCTTCAAAAGTATAGCATTGTGGCCAATAGTGGTTAATGGTCGGCCAGCTAACGTGTTATTTGCCAACGGATTGGCGCGAAAGCGAGTCTTCACGAAAAACCGGCGGCGATTGGCTCGGATTGCGTGACAGTCATCCGGCGTGGCGGCTCTAAGGTGAGACTCGTACGGGGAAGCGAACTTGCCGACGCGAGCGTGACCAATTCGTGTTGCTGCATTCGTGTATGACATGGAAGTATCGGCCAAGGTTCACTATGGCGCGTCGCCGGCGAATAGGTGGCAGTAACTGTCGTATCGCCGTTCGTCGAGTTTGCCGTCGGCGA
>CAYLRE010000382.1:0-4091 GCA_964385715.1 uncultured Planctomycetaceae bacterium | reverse complement strand
TAAGCAGAACAAGATCGCACCGAGCGGACACATGAGAGCGAACGCCCCGTTAACCATTCGACGACTGGCAGGTGACCATCCACCCGCTTGCATTAGGGCGGTAATTGACAAGGCATCGAGCGGCTTATGTAGCAACACGGCCAAGAAAGCACCGAAGGCGATCAGACCGACCGTCGACTCTCCGTGGGCCTCGGCCATTACGGCGGCGCCAAGCACGACTCCGTCGAGCAGAGTATGGACCGCCAAGCCGAAGAACGTCCCCATCCAACTGGCCGAGTGGGCGGTGGCGTCAGCACCATGGTGGTGATGGTCGTGATGATGATCGCCGTGACACTCCGAATCCTCATCCTCGTAGTGGTGGACATGAAACATACGGAGCAGAAAGAACATCACCAACAGGCCGCCCAGCATCCACGCCGCCACGGAAGCGACCGGCAAGTAATGAACCGCATGAGGGAGAAAATGCAGCATCGCAATCGCCAACATCAGCCCGGAAACAAAGCTCATCACGAGCTGCAGTCGGGTGTGAGTCAGGCGGACCAACGAGGGCAGCCATCCGCCGGCAAGCGAACCAACGATAATCAGCAAACAATAGACAGCAAGCAGGAGATAGGGGGACATGGCAGGAATGGCCAACGGTTCTTGCGAAGCAATCGCGCCGCGGGCAGCAAAAAAGGAATTCGCGAGCTCGATGAAGCGGTCGGAAAGCGGCCCGTGGAGGACCGACAAAGCAACATCACAGGAGGGACGGTAATGATAATCAATTGCACCTGTAACGCAATACGGTGGAGGCAGGCGAGGAAACCTTGACGAATATCGGACAATGACGGATAATTTAATAATTAACGAAGTGATTAACTAAGGTCTCGTGGGCCGATGGAAATCAAAGGAAAACCCGACGTGGTAGAACCTCTGGCGGAATGCAGAAGTGAGGAGCACGAGGCGGATCACGGCCAGCCCGTCGATTCGGTTGCCTGCGACCGAGCGGCGGCTATATTCCGCGCTCTGGGTGACCCGAATCGGCTGCGAATCCTGGTGATGCTGCGAGAGGGCGAGCGGTGCGTGACCGCGATTGCCAGCGAACTCGGCGATAACATGCCGGCGATATCCCAGCGGCTAAAGCTGCTGCGGAGCGAGCGGGTCATTACCTCTCGGCGAGAAGGCAAGCACGTCTTCTACGCCCTGGCGGACCGCTGCGTTAGCGAATTGGTTACTCACGCCTTGAGGCATGCCGCTGAAGCCACTGCGAGGCCGGAGCCTGTTACCTAAAACATGTCACAATCCCCCCAAATTCCAGTAGGAGGTAAGAACGATGACACATACTCATGAGAGCCACGATCATCAGCACGGAACCGGATGCGGCCATACGCCGGTCGAGCATGACGGCCACACGGACTATCTCCACGATGGGCATCTGCACCACCAGCGAGAAGACGGGACCGTCGAAGAGCACGTAATTCCGGTGTCTGAGAAGAACCCGGACGGCTGCACCCCGGAGCATGCCTGCGGCCACCACGACGCGGACCACGTACACGGACCAGGCTGCGGCCACGAAGCGGTACCCCATGGCGACCACGTCGATTATCTGGTTGATGGTCACCTGCACCATCCGCATGACGGCCATTGTGACGACCACGGCCCGATTGATGTGGTTGAGAATTGACGCTTGACAGGCTTCCCGTAGGATCGCCCGCTGTCACGATCGCGGCCACTTTGCTAGAGTCTTGGCAGGCACGATCTGGGATTTTGCCTGGGCGAAATGAGCCGGCATGGGTACGATAGGAATCACGGATATGGCAATCTCGAACGAGGCCGCAATGACCGCGGATGAAGCCCGTGAGCGGCTGCGCGGTGCGGGCCTGCGGAGTACCTCGTGCCGTGTTGCGGTGGTGCAGCATCTGGCCGGCGAGGCGATGCCCAATAGTCATGCCGAGGTTGCTGACCGGTTGGTGCCGGCGGGTTTTGATAAGACCACCATCTATCGCAGCCTCGTGGAATTGGCCGAAGTCGGTGTCGCGGCTCGCCTCGATCTGGGTGACCAGGTGTGGCGATTCGAGCTCCTGACCGAAGGTCACAAGCAGCATGTCGAGCACCCCCACTTCGTCTGCAATGCCTGCGGCAAGGTCGAATGCCTGGCCGACCTTCACATTGAGTTCACACAGTCGCAGGCTGCGCTGAAGGATTCCGTTGGCGAGGTTCAGGAGGTGCTGCTCAAGGGCGTCTGCACCGCCTGCCGCTGAACCGGCACCGCGTTGGCGGTTACTCGCCTGCTCCCCTCTCGCCGTGTTCGTGCCCCGTGACCTCACTTCACTTCCTCCATTTCGCGGCGTCAGGTCGCTTGGGTCCGGGGTCGAAGAACCTCGCCCCACTGCCAATTCGGTTGTAGTCGCCCACTTCCGCGCGGGCCTTCTCGGCGATCCGTAGGAGTCGCTTCACCACTTCCGGATGCTTCGCTGCTACATCCGTCGTCTCGCCGATGTCCGCATCAAGGTCGTATAGCAGCGGCTCGTCCAGCGTAATATCATCGATCGGTTCGATGTTGTGATTTGGTGCGAAGCCTTCGAGCCATTTGCGCTCCGCGGGGCGCGGCAAGTGCAGCTTCCACTTCCCCTGTCGCACCGCCTGCAGGTGCGTGTAGAGGTAGTAATAGTAGGTCTTGTCTTCGGTCGCGCCGGCGCGATCCCCCTGGAGCAAATGGCCGATGTCCTCGCCGTCGATCGTGCGGTCGGTTGGCGCTTCGGCACCGGCCAGTTTCGCCAACGTCGGCAGTATATCCATCGTGGTTGCGATCTCGCCACATTCCGTTGCCGCGGCGATCTTCCCTGGAGCCCAGAAGATGGTCGGCACCCGCACGCCCCCCTCCCAGGTCGAGACCTTGCCGCTACGAAGCGGTCCCGCCGTGCCGCCGTGATCGGTTGGCAGCGAGCCATCCTTGCGTCCCTTATTCTTAATGAGCCACGGTCCGTTATCCGAGGTGAAGAGCACGTAGGTCTTCTTGTCGAGCTTCAGCCGTCGCAGGGTATCGAGGATCTGCCCCGTGCTGTGGTCGATTTCTTCGATGACGTCGCCGTAGAGCCCCCGCTTCGACTTGCCGCGGAAGTCGTCCGACGCTCCTAGTTCCGTGTGCGGCATCGTGTGTGGCAGGTAGACGAAGAAGGGTCGATCCCGATTCTTCTCGATGAAGCCGATTACCTCCTCGGTGTATTGCTTGGTGACCATATTCATGTCGGCTTCTTTTTCGATCCGATCCTCGTTCCGGTACAGGTCGACGATCGCGTCGTTGCTTGTAGGCGTCCCGAAGAAGTAGTCGAAGCCTTGCTTGGTCGGCAGCAGCTCCGGCCGAAACCGCCGCTGGCTGTGCCTGGCCAGATCCCACTTCCCAAAGCAGCCGCTCACATAGCCCCGCGTGGCGAGCACTTCGGCGATCGTGATCTCTTTGCTGTGCAGGATCGGGTGTTCGTTCTTAATGTTCTCCTGTTCCGCGACTCGCATGGGGTAGCAGCCGGTCATCAGTGCCGCTCGCGACGGCCCGCAGATGGGCTGGGCGTAGAAGCTCGTAAATCGCATCCCTTCCTTCGCCATCCGGTCGAGGTGCGGCGTGCGAATTTCGGTCGAGCCGAAGCAGCCGATGTCGCCGTAGCCCATATCGTCTGCAAAGATGATGACAAAATTGGGCCGCTCGTCGCCGGCTACCTCCGCGGCGCTGGTGGCAGCGAATACCAATAACGTCAGAAGCACCGCTCCAAGTCGTTTCACAGCAATGCGATTCATGCCTGGTATCCTCGATCGGGGTAGTAATTTCCATCTGGATGCATTTCGTTCGTGCCACATTGTACCCGAATCGCCAGGTTCTAGCCGCACCGGCAGTTGAATTGTTCGCGAAATGTTCATGCTTTGTTCGATCGCTGTTCGGCGTTTGTTCGACGGATGTTCAATGCTTGTTCGCTTGTTGTTTGGTGGTGGTTCTGTCTTGAATTCTGGGTGCCACTGCTGGCTCGCCCAGCAGTGCAGGTCGAGACCTCTTGTGTTTCGCATGAAGCTACCGCCCTGCGCTCGGCTGACGCCGCATCATCGCTCGGCCGTGTCCCTCA
>CAYLRE010000381.1:0-4109 GCA_964385715.1 uncultured Planctomycetaceae bacterium | reverse complement strand
ATCGAGTACGTCCCGGTCCTGCCTGGTACGAGCTTTGAAGTCGACCACATTGAGACGAAGTTCGTAGCCGCCGTGCCGGAACCTTCGACTTATGCGATGGCCGGAATTGGGCTGTTGGGCCTGGGTGTGTTTGTTCGAAAGAGACGTCGCCGGTCGTAGCAGCTCTCCACGGGTGTTGCTTTGAAGAGTCAGGCGTTCTGTGCCGCGCCTGTCAAATCCGCATCCCCTTGATCGCCTTGGCCGGTTACAATGCCCGCCATGGTCTTCAATAGCGAACACAAATGCATCACCGAGTTGTTTGGTCTCCCGGATCCGCCCAAGACAGGGCGTGGGCGACTGGTCCATGTGGCGATCGAGCTATTCTATTGCCACGGCTTTCAAGCGGTGGGCATCGATCGGATCATCGCTGCGGCAGGTGTCACGAAGACGACCTTCTACAAGCACTTCGAGAGCAAGGACGACTTGCTGATTGCGGCCATTCGGCAGCGTGACGAATGGGAGATGTTCGCTTGGGAGCGCGCCATCAAGAAAATCGGCGGTGACGATCCGCGGGCACAGCTGTTGGCCTTCTTCGACGTTCTCGACATTTGGTTCAACTCGCCCGACTTTCGCGGCTGCCAGTTCATCAATGCGGCGGCGGAATTTCCGAACCCGAACGATCCCGTGCACGAGGTCGCGGCAGAGCACAAGCGAATGAACCGTGATTTCTTTCGCGATCTGGCGTCAGCTGCAGGTTCCAGCGATGCCGAGGCTTTCGCCGATCAGTATACCGCCTTGGTCGAGGGAACCCTGATCATGCGGCAGGTTCATGGTCGCGATGACGCGGCGCGGGTAATCAAGCCGGCCGTGGAATCGCTGGTAGCGACCTTTCTGCCGGCGTGATTCTCGACAAGTTATGCTCTCGATGAGCGAGCACACGTGTACTACGCCGGATCGAGGCCCGCATAGGCTACGCGCAACACGATTCGACAGGCTAGTCGCATCGTGAGGAACAGTAGCACGACGGTCAGGATCGCGCATTGCCGGGCGAAGTTCGCGCGAGCCAGCGTCCAGCCGATCAATACGACCGCCAGCATGAGTGGAATGAGCAGCACGTTCCCGATTGCCAGGAGTCGCTTGCGGGGTACGCGTGTGGGGGCTGTTTCAGTCGGTTCTGTTTCTGGCGAGAGATCCTCTGTCCTGAGGTCACGCATGATTGGAATTCCTTGCTTTTCAGTGAGGAAACGGGGGCTTCTACTCACCTAAGCGCGGAATGCCGGCATCTGTTACAGCGAATTAATCGTCGGAAAATCGCCCTCCAAAAAACTGCCACACACCAATTGTCACATTCTGTGTCCTCTTTCGCTTGAGGAGAGAACTGCGAGGCGTCTGGTCGTATGCCTCTGGATCTCTTTTTCCTCAAGCTAGAAAGGTGACGTAAATGTCCAAAACTCTTTCCTCCACACTCGGGGCTCTGGCCGCGTTGGCCGTGCTATGCGGTGCGCTACTTGCCAGCGAAGATTACGGAACGCTATTAAAGTTCGATGCCGGTGAGGTCTATTACCAGGCGCCGGTAACCGAGCAGGATGCGAACAAGCTGGGCGAGTTTTTGCTCGAGAACGATTTCTTCGACAGCACGCCCAAGACGGTGCAGCTGCTCAAGAAAGATGGCCAGTTGCAGGTGCGATTTGTCGTAGTTCCCGAAGCGGCCCACCAAATCGAAACTCAAAAGGTGTTTCGCCTATTGGGCGGATTCATATCCCAACTGGTGTTCGACAGCCAGGCGATTGAGGTGCACATCACCGATGCCAAGCTCACGACGCTGTACGCTCTTTCCATTCCCGCCAACACATAGGCAATTCAGGTCGACGACCTAGTCTTCCCAAGTTCTCCGCCCCAGGGGGAGAGGAACGAAGAACGTTCTTTTCGCCCTGGCGGAGAAACCTGGGGACGAATGCCTTGCCTGGCGGGCGTGTCTCTTTCTCGCCAGGCGAGTAGGAAGGCCCGGGTGCTAGTACTCCGTCAAGAATGTTGACGATTTGCGCCTTGTCGATCTTGAGCCTCCGCCTATGAAATAGCCGTACAACCCGTTTCGGGAAGCGGGGCCGGTCAGGTCCCTAAGACCCAAGGAGGATGATCGATGCTGGTGCTGAGCCGTCGGGCCAACGAATCTATTCTGATTGGTGACAACATCCTGGTGACCATCAAGAAGATCCAGGGTAATCGAGTCAAGCTTTCGATCGATGCCCCGCCTTCTGTAAGGATCGTTCGTGGGGAATTGGAGGACCAGCCGCGGCCTGAAGTTCATCGTTCCCGTCATCTTCCAGCCATGGCAGAAGATCGCTCATGTCTGCACGTTGAGTCAAATCGAGGCGGCTGCCTCGCAATGCAATTCTAGGTCTGCGTTACGTATTCGCGTGACACATCTCGCCAGTGGAGCGTCGATTAGCACTCGGAAGGCGTTTTGGCGGGCGAAGAAACGGCATCATTTCGCTTGACGTTGTCCGGCTGTCTGCCAACAATGGCGGACTATGAGACATCACACAGCATACGGCATTTCATTCCTTTGGATTTTGCGTTTCAGGATTTCATATTTCTGGGGCGCAGCTAGTCGCGGCATTCTTCTGGTGATCTTGCTACTTCCGCTCGCCGGTTGCGGGTCGAGCGAGTACGACGCCCGTTACGAGGTCGCACTCAAGAAGGCGAAGAACGCACAGCCGTTTGTGCCGCTGTGGCGTGACGCAACTCGTCTGGCCGACGATCAGGTCTCAGTGCGAATTCCGTTTTTGTTTGACAAGAGTTCCAAGAGTCGGGCGTTCGATGCCGAGTCACCGGAACCGCGGGATAAGTCCTTCCCGCTCGATCCCTATCGAGTGCAGCCCCACTTCTTGGAGCTAGCTGGCCACGCTGTGACTTACGAACGGATGCTTTCCATCCTCGACCCGCGAGACGGAAGGCGTCGTACCTGGCCGATGTATTTGACGGTATGGGTTGATGATGCCAGCGAGCAGGCGAGTCGTTTGGAGTCCGTGATGGGTGCGACGGAAGATGGATCGGGCGTGACCGACAAGGATCTCGCGGAATTCTATCGGGCGCGAATTCACAAACGCCTGCTGGCCGAGTTTGGCGAACGAGAAAAGGCGATGGGGAGTTCCCGTCGGCTTGCTGCTACGAAGATTTACAAGGGAGTCGGGCTTGGTTGGGAAGCGGTCGACGTACCGACACCCGCGGGTCCGGACCAGACGGTGAAGTGGCACTGCCTGCGCGTGACCGGTAAGCAGAAGTTTCACCAGTACGGGGGTGGCGACGATCCGAATTTGCCGATCGCCAAGGACCGTATGGGCGACTTGATCGTCTTTCACCGACTTGATCGTGCCGCCAACCCTGCCGCCGAGGGTGACGAGGCAGCCGAACCCTTGCGACGGCATGTCGTGGTGGCGTTCCGTTCGACAACCGGTGCGTCCGTGCAGGAAGACCTACCGAAGTTAGCGGAAGCCGTCGTCGGGACCGTGGAGCTGCATCCTCGCAGAGTTGAATCTGAGGAAGACGCAGCGGCGGACGACGCGTCGGCAGAGTAGTCGCGTCATAGGGCATATGCCTATGCGCAAGGTCGCCCAGGGCTCTTTTTATACGCGTGCCGCAACAGGTCTCATGAGCCGCCGCCGAACGCAGTACATAGAGGGGCAGCCCTTCGCTGCTGTTCTACTCGTCGGCTCTACTCATCATCTTCGCGAAGATTCGCCAGCACGCTGTAATCTTCCAGCGTCGTGGTGTCACCTACGTCGGCCTTGCCACTGGCAATGTCACGCAGCAGTCGTCGCATGATCTTGCCACTTCGGGTCTTCGGCAACGCATTCGTAAAGCGAATGTCGTCCGGCTGCGCGAGGGCACCGATTTCCTTGCGCACGTGCTGCTTAAGCTCATCTCGCAGGGCGTCGCCCGGCTCTGCGTCGCGAAGCGTGACAAAAACGGCGACCGCCTCGCCCTTGAGTTCGTGCGGCTTGCCGACCGCGGCCGCCTCGGCAACCTGCGGGTGGCTGACCAAGGCGCTCTCGATCTCGATCGTGCTCAAGCGATGCCCCGAGACGTTCAACACGTCCTGCACTGAGAAGTGCCACCAGCTGGGAGAG
>CAYLRE010000380.1:0-4117 GCA_964385715.1 uncultured Planctomycetaceae bacterium | reverse complement strand
AACTTCCGATTTCCACGAACAATTGTGCGTAGACTGCTAGCTAGGAAAAGCTGTCGCGCGGCTAGATAGGGCCTCTGACCCTCCCGTTGGCAGAAAAGACGCTAGCAACTCGGCAGCGAAAGAAGGACGTTAGATGCGGATCTCAGCCGCTCTACGCTCTATCTCCTCCACAGAGAAGAGCTTACCGGTACCGCTTCCCGGACAATCCTGACAGGTCTGCTTCCAGTCTTCCGGCGTGCGGATGTTGGAATCCCAGAAGGGCCAAGTGCGACACTGACGTGGACGAGCACCATAAACAGTGCATTGCCGAGAGCGATTGTCGAAGAATACGCAGTCGCCGTTCGAGTACTCGATGAGGCTGTATCGAATCCCCACCTTACGGCAATACTTCTCCCGGAACTCGTCCGGCTCAATGCCAACGACCTCGGCCATGGCTTCGATTTCGGCCTTATTGACCCAGACGTAGCCTGGCGCCCCAGTGCAGCAATCGCCGCAACCGCTGCATTGAAATCTCAGCCCGTCCTTGTACCAAGGTTTCTCACTCACGTCGGCTGCGCACCTTTCTGAAAATCTGGTCTCTAGTTGGGGGCTTAAATGAAATCGGGCCTGCTGGTCACCCTCGTTATACCGACATCGCAGCAGCGCTGATCTCTGTGACCGCTTGAATCGCTATGTCGATGTCCTGCTCGGTACTGAAGGAGCCCACACTGAAACGCACGGTGCCAGTCGGGAACGTCCCCAGACTTCGATGAATCTCCGGGGCACAATGCAATCCACTGCGTACCTCGATACCGTACGCGGAATCCAGCATCGCCGCGACCTCCTGGGGGTCGTATCCATCGACCGTCATGCTCAACACTCCCACAGTGGGAAGAGCCGCTGATAAGTCGGCCGTGGGCCCAAGTATCGTCACGCCTTGAATGGGCGCCAAGCCGGCCACCAACCGCTCTCTCAAAAGCATCGTCTGCTGATGCAGCGATTCAATGCCCTGCTCTGCCAGATAGGATATTCCTGCTCGAAGCCCGGCGATCCCTGGCAGATTGAGATTCCCCGCCTCCAATTTCTCTGGCATCGTGACAGGCTGCCGATCATCTTCACTCTGCGTACCTGTCCCGCCATATCGAAAGCTGCGCAAGCGGTCAGCGACTCCCTCGCCCAGGACCAACACTCCGGTCCCGAGCGGCCCTAGCAGGCCCTTGTGACCGGGGCTCGCGATCATGTCGGCCCCAAGTTTGATGAGGTTGCACGGCAGGTGCCCCGCGGTCTGGGCCGCGTCGACCAGTAGCAACGCGTCACTTGCCGAAAGGAGAGCTCCGACTTCTTCGACCGGCTGGACAACCCCCGTGACATTCGACGCGTGTGTTACCACCACCAGCCGAGTCTCTTCCCGCACCGCCGCCTGTACGGCCGTTGGATCAAAGACGCCGAATTCGTCGACGGGAACGCGAGTCACTGTGATCGATGCGTTCTCTTCCAAGAAGCGCAACGGACGCAATACGGAGTTGTGTTCCGCCAAGGTTGTGACGACGTGGTCGCCCGGCGAAAGAGCCCCCTGAATAGCAATATTTAGCGCATCGGTGCCGTTGAAAGTGAACGCCACGTTGCGTGGATCCGCAATCCCGAACAGGCTGGCAACGTCTTTGCGGCACCCTGCGACAATTCGCTCTGCATCTTCAGCCGCGCGGTAACCACCGCGTCCCGCTGGAGAACCAATCTCGCGCAGGTAATGCTCCACGGCATCGTAAACCGCAGCCGGCTTGGGCCAGCTTGTGGCGGCATTATCGAGGTAGATTCGACGTTTCTCGGCCATAGAGCCTCAACGATTTCGTGCGTCTGAATTATCGTGCACCTGGAGGACGGCCTTCGTGCGTAGCTATCCGCCGATCTGGTACATCGCCCGCTCTGGACGCTGAAAGTTCGGATCATCGATTCCATGCCCGGCCTTTTTCGCCGTCACGGCCGACTGCATCAGGTGAGCGATTTCCTCGTCGCTGGCACCTCCCCGCAGCAATTCGCGGGCATCCCATTCCTCGATTGAGAACAGGCAATTACGAATCTTGCCTTCGGCCGTAATCCTAAGGCGATTGCACTGTTCACAGAACGGTTCCGAGACCGGATTGATCAGGCCAATGTCCCCCACTCCATCGGCAAACTTGTAATCCATCGCGGGCTGGCTCTCGTCTAATCGCGTGGCCGAAACCAGCGGGCCGAACGCCTCTTCTAATCGTTTGCGGACCTCTGCTCCGGTCACAATGACATCCTCTTGCCAGGCATTGTCTCCATCGAGCGGCATGAATTCGATGAACCGCATCTCAACGCCCTGCTCTCGAGAGAATCGCCCTAGGTCGACGATGTCTCTGTCATTGAGTCCCCGCATAACAACCGCATTCACGCGAACCTTCTCAAAGCCTGCTTGCTGAGCGGCCAGAATGCCTTCGGTAATCCGAGCAACGCCTTCGCGTCGAGAAATCTGTTGGTACGTTTCTTCGTCGAGCGTATCGAGGCTGACATTAACCCGATGAAGCCCCGCTTCCTTAAGCGCCACGGCATGTCCAGCCAGCAGAATACCGTTCGTCGTAAGCGCGATGTCTTCGATGCCAGAAATCTTTGCGAGCATCTCCACAAGCTTCGGCAAGTCGTGTCGCACCAACGGCTCTCCCCCGGTGAGCCGCAGTTTATTGACTCCTAGTTGTGCCGCCACGCGGACGAATCGCTCGATCTCCTCAAATGACAAGATCTCAGCACGCGGCATGAACTGGACATGCTCTGGCATGCAGTACAGACAGCGAATGTTACAGCGATCGGTGACGCTCACCCGCAAGTTCGTATGAACGCGGCCAAGACGATCGACCAAGGGACCTGAAATACTCACGATTGCGAAACCTCACTCTGCTCGGGTTCGCCGGCATTACCGTCCGCCGGGGACGTCATCTCCGAAGGTGGCGATTCGACGCCGGGATGAACCCATTCACTCGTTCCAGCCGCCCAGTTCTCCCGTTTCCAAATGGGGACCTCTTCCTTGATGGTATCGATCAACCATTTGCCGGCCTCGAAAGCGGCCTCACGATGGGCTGTGCTGACGGCCACAGCGACACTCGCCTCGCGAACCTCCAGGTGCCCCAAACGGTGGACGACAACGCACCCCAGAACCGGCCACCGCTGGCGGGCTGTTGCTTCTAGCTCAGCGAGTTTCTTTTCCGCCATCTCTGGATAGCACTCGTAGTCCAGCGACGCGGTCTCGCGTCCGTCGGTGACACCGCGCGTCGTCCCCAGAAACAATACGACCGCACCGGCTTCGTCGGACTCTATCTGCTGCAGGACCGACTGTGCGTCGATCGGATCGTGGGTTAGTTGAATCATCGCAAGTGGCTATCGGCGGGATGAGCTGAGACAGGCCTGGCCGCGGCACATCAACTCGGGGCAAAAGCGGCATAAGACAATCGGCAACGAGAGATCTCCGAGAAAGCACGCCGCTGCTCCCTTCTATTCTGACCCCCAATAGAACGTGACGCAATGGCCAGGTCTGCCGGGCGTTAGCGTCTTAGACGTCTCAAGAATCCTTGAAGTTTCCCTTTCTCGACGTAATCATAAGTATCGGCTTCGCGCCGCAGGCTCTTGGAAGTTCGAGAACCTCCGCCTGGAGCCGGCACTGTCTCGCAGATGCTGTGTGGCCGGAATTCTCGGGCACCTGAGAGATGGTGAAATCTCTCGTTCATTGCCTTAATTGGAGAGGCCTGTGGTTGCCGCTTGTTGCCCGCGCTGTCATGGCGAATTCCAGGTGAGCGCGGCGCTGTTTGGCCAACAGGCAGTCTGCCCGATGTGCCGCCACTCGGTCGTTGTGGCGCCGGCCGGGGCAGAGCCGGAACCAGCCTCAGCCCCGCCCGCGAGTCAGCCAAGTCCATCCGCGTCGACGAAAGCAAATTGTCCGCACTGCTCCGCAGAGTTTGCGATCCATTCCGCTCAGCCGCTCGAGGAAGTCACTTGCCCCGTCTGCCTGAAGCACATCGGCATGCAGAAGGAACCCTCCGAAGGTGTCGAAGCTCTGCCTACTGAGCAGTATGAGCCCGATCGCTGTCTCGCAACTGCCAGCGGCCATGGTCGCGGATACCAGCGGCAA
>CAYLRE010000379.1:0-4125 GCA_964385715.1 uncultured Planctomycetaceae bacterium | reverse complement strand
GGCATCAAGCTATAGATCAATTAAAGGCACAGGGGACGCCACGCCCCAGGTGGATGAAAAATGGACGGAATGCACGTCGTCGGGATCGGCACCGACATTACCGAGTGCTTGCGGATCGCGAAGATGATCGATCTGCATGGCGAGCTCTTTATTAACCGAGTCTACACCGATCTCGAAATCGAGTACTGCCGCGAACGTAAGGCGGCGACTCAACACTTCGCGGGACGGTGGGCTGCGAAAGAGGCGATCCTTAAGGCCATTGGGACCGGTTGGGTGAAGGGCATTTCCTGGCGCGACATGGAAATCCGCAACGACCGAAGCGGCAAGCCCTCGGTCCGTTTTCGAGGGGGGGCGAAAGATCGAGTCGAGCAGCTCGGCATCGGCCGCATGTTGATTAGCATTTCGCACTGCCGTAGCCACGCAACCGCTTATGCCCTGGCGCTTGGAGCCCCACGCGACCTGATCGATGAGTAAGCGGCAATTCACGACCGCCGCGCTATCGGGCAGTTAGTCTTCGTCCGTGGCGGCCGCCTTTTTCTTCGTTGCGGCCTTCTTCTTGGTGCCCGACTTCTTTTTGGTCGCTGTTTTTTTCTTGGTGGCCGTTTTCTTTTTGGCGGTGGACTTCTTTGCCGCTTTCTTCTTGGTGGTCTTCTTTTTGGCGCTCTTTTTCTTGGTCGACTTTTTCTTCTTCTTCGCCGGTCCCTTGGCGGCTCGCACAGCCAGCAGGTTCACCGCCTCGTCAAAGTCCAGCTCCTTCGGGTCGCTTCCCTTCGGTAACGAAGCGTTTGTCGTGCCGTCGGTGACATACGGGCCATAGCGTCCGTCGAGAACCTGGATCTTCTCTTCGGTAACGGGCGAAGGCTTATCGAAGACCTTGATCGGTTCTTTCTTGCTGCCGAAGCCGCGGCGAGATTTCTTGGGTTGTGCCAAGAGCTCTAACGCCTGCTCCAACGTGATCTCGATGGGCGACATTTCAGCGGGCAGCGAACGCGTCTCGTCCCCGCACTTAACGTACGGTCCAAAGCGACCATTGAACGCTTCGACTTTCTCGTTGGTCTTGGGGTCGGGCCCCAGATCACGTGGCAAGGAGAGAAGCTTCAGGGCCGTCTCAAAGTCGACGTCCTCCGGCTTCATGTCCTTCATCAACGAGGCGTTCTTCGGCTTCTCGTCGTCTTCAGGCGTGCCTCGCTGGATGTACGGTCCGAAGCGGCCAACTTTGAGGAAAACCGGCTTGTGCGTCTCTGGGCAGATTCCCAAGGGCTCGTCGGCCGCCGCGGCCTGGTTGAGAAGTTCTATGGCGGTGGCGACGTCGAGTTCATCGGGAGCGACCGATTCCGGTACGCTTGCTCGTTTTTCGCCCGCTTCGATGTACGGTCCATAGCGACCGACGCGGACCACGATCTCTTCGCCTGGCTTGCCGTTGTCTTCCGTCTTGCCAATCACAATGCTGTTGATCAGTCGAGCGTCGATCTCTTCGATCTTGTCCTTCAGCAGTTGCTTTAGGCCCGTTCCCTTCTTGCCGAAATAGAACTCGGTGAGGTACTCGATCGAGTCTTGTTCGCCACGACTGATCGCGTCGAGGTCGTCTTCCAGCTGAGCCGTGAATTGGTAGTCGACGAGCTCTGACAGGTGCCCCTTGAGAAGCTGTGAGACCGCGAAGGCGGTCCAGGTGGGGACCAGGGCCGAACCCTTCTTGAAGACATAGTTCCGCGCGAGAATCGTATCGATGATCGACGCGTAGGTACTCGGGCGACCGATGCCGAGGCGTTCCAGTTCCCGGGTGAGCGAGGCTTCCGTGAATCGTGCCGGCGGCTGCGTGGTGTGGCTCTTGGGCTCGATGTCCTTGCCGGTAACAACCTCGTCGACGGCCAGTGTCGGTAGGACCGTTTCGCGATCGGCCAGTTCCGCAGCCGGATCGTCGCTGCCTTCGACATAGGCTCGCAGGAATCCAGGGAAGTCGATCGTGCGACCACCGGTTTGGAACGTCGCCCCACCACCTTCGATGGTGACCGAGACGCGATGCCCACGAGCGTCGACCATTTGACTGGCGACGGTTCGTTTCCAAATGAGTTCAAACAGTCGATACTCATCGCTGCCCAGCTGCGATTTGAGGGCCTCGGGCTTTTCGAACGGATGGCCGGCAGGGCGGATCGCCTCATGAGCTTCCTGGGCATTCTTAACCTTGGAAGCGAACTGGCGCGGCGAGTCGGGCAGATAGGCACTTCCATACTCGGACGAGACGAGATCGCGTGCCGCCTCGATGGCAACCTTCGATAGCGTCGTCGAGTCGGTACGCATGTAGGTGATGTGCCCGTTCTCGTACAGACTCTGGGCGACTCCCATGGTCCGCTTTGCGGTGAAGCCGAGCTTGCGGTTGGCTTCCTGTTGCAGTGTGCTTGTCGTGAACGGTGGCGACGGCTTCGACGTATACGGTTTGTCTTCCAGGGATGCGACCTTGAACTCAGCCGACTTGAGCCGCTCAACCAGCTCTGCCGCTCCCGCTTCATCGAGAAGGAGGAGATTGGGATCCTTGATCTGTCCGTTTTCCGGATCAAAGTCCTTCCCGGTGGGGATCTTCTTGCCTTCGACCGACACCAGCGTCGCCGGGAACTCAGCCCCGTCGAGTTTGGCGAACGTGGCCAGGGCGTCCCAGTAGGTCTATGAGACGAACGCCATGCGGTCCCGTTCACGCTCGACAATCAAGCGGACGGCGACGCTCTGTACGCGACCGGCCGAGAGTTTTGGACGAACCTTTCGCCACAGCAGTGGCGAGACCTCATACCCGTAAAGGCGATCGATGATGCGACGGGCTTCCTGGGCACGAACCAGATCGTCGTTGATCTGTCGGGGATTCGACAGCGCTTCTTCGATGGCTTCCTTGGTGATTTCGTGGAACACCATGCGGTGAACTGGGACTTTGGGCTTGAGCAGTTCCTGCAGGTGCCAGCTGATGGCCTCTCCTTCGCGGTCTTCATCCGTCGCGAGGTAGAGATCTTTCGACTCTTTTAGAAGCTTTCGAAGCTTAGTGACCTGTTTCGACTTCCCAGGCGGAATGATGTAGACGGGCTCAAAATTGTCGTCCACGTTGACGCCCAGGTGAGACCACTCTTCTCCCCGGTATTTTTCCGGAACCTGCTTGGCCCCTTGAGGAAGATCTCGGACGTGGCCAATACTGGCTTCCACGGTGTACCCGCGTCCCAGGTATTTGCCGATCGTACGAGCTTTAGCCGGTGATTCGACGATCACGAGCGATTTGGTTGCGGCAGATTTCTTGGCCATCAGACGTTCAAGTTGGTATCTGGGGAGTTGTATAAGCGTTCGTTTGTGTATCAGCTCTCAGCCGACGCCACCGTGAGCGAGGCGACAGAGAACCGCACGACCGTCTCATTCAGCCCGACCCACGCGGGCCTCGTCGGCATATAATCGTTAGACATAATACGGACCTCAGGTTCCGCGAGCTTTTCAAGATCCCCAAGGTTCTCGAATATGGGTGAGGCTCCCATTTGACTGCAATCGTGGACACTTTGGCCGTTTGCCGTTGCACTTTACGGCAACGAACGTACAATCACACCCTTCATGAGCCGCTTATGCGCGGCATGACACCAATAATACCGCGGTAGCCCGGCTGTCAAGTCAAGTCAGTCGTTCGCCGCTCTATGAGCCTGTGAGACCCGTTTAATGGCAAATCCGAATCCCCTGGAAGTTTTTCGTAAGTACCAGGCCGTGATGCTGGCCGTGTTTGGCGTGCTGATCGTACTTGTATTCACCGTTGGCGATCCCCTGATGCAGATGATGGCCGGCGATTCGGCCACGGTTAACAATCCAGTGATCGCCACCTGGGTGGGGGGGGATGTTCGCCGCTTTGACGTCGAACGCGTTCGCAGAAACCGCGAAGTTGTTCAAGGGATTTTAGCCCGTTTTCTACAGCAGAAGCTGATCCTTTCCGGTATCCCGCAGTCGGAGTGGCGGCGTTACGAGAGTTCGCTTCTCGGCTCGCCACAGAATACCCCCGACCGGGCCGTGATTCAGTACATGGTCATGCTGCGCAAGGCGGACGAATTGGGTATTCAGGTTGGTGAAGAAGCGGTGAATGCCTACCTGACGAGCCTGGTGCAGTCTCCGCGC
>CAYLRE010000378.1:0-4129 GCA_964385715.1 uncultured Planctomycetaceae bacterium | reverse complement strand
GACGCAGGATGTATGGGATGCCCTGTTTCCGGCAGATCATTGCCGAGAAGTGCTGGATCGATTCCCAGACGCCGTGAATATGAACGACGTCAGCGTTCTGGAGTTCTTGCTCGAGACGCTGTTTGAGTTGCGGATGGCTACGTAGCGGGCCGCGACAAGGTTGGATGAGTACTGTTTGGATTCCTTGCTGCCGAAGTTGATCGAGCACGGAATCGCATTCTTCTTCTGCCCGCGGCGATGCGACCACGGTGATCTCGGTGTCCGCTTGTCGAAGCGCGGACGTGAAGCCCAGTAGGGCGGACACGGGACCGCCCCATCGAGGATCAAGTGTCGGAATGACGTGCGCTATTTTCATCGATATTGTGTTGTCCGTGGTCTTACGCAGTGTCCGTCGTAAGCGCGGGCTCGGAGGGGGGCTGCTTAGCTGAGCCCGATTGATGTAGTTCTGTGGAGCGGGACGCACGCGTGCAGATCGGAGCAAGCAGGAACATGGGGCAGCCGTAGTCCATGATTCCCCCTAGTTTGAAGCAACGTCCGAGGAAATAGATGAAGGACATCGCCCACAGCTGATTGGTCGCGGTGCGTGTTCCGGAGCGAAGGAACGACCGTCCCAGCCACCAGACCACGGCGAGAATGCCGAGGACCCCGAATTCGGAGATGAGGCGAATGCCGAGTGAGTGTGCAGAGATACTGTTCATTCCGTAGTGATGGTCGTCTTCAAAGTCGGTTCCTTCAAAAAACTCCAGGTAGGCATAGTGGTGCCCGCCGAAACCATGCCCGAGAAGTTGGCCTTCGCTAATGGCGTTAAAGGCGACTGCGGCATTGGTGAAGAGGGATTTGACCGTCAGGTTTCCATGCTCGTAACTGGCCGTGCTTTCTGACACCATTTGTAGCGACTCGATGCGTTCTCGGGCGCGTTCGTCCTGGAGATCTTGCTCCACCAGGTAGAAGTATGGCAGTGCGAAGGCCGCGGCCAGCATTGCTATGATGCCGAATTTGGCACGCGACGCCATGATGCCGCAAATGAGAATCAAGGCCACGCCGGTGAGCGACTTGGTCAAGAGTAATGAAAGAAATAGGAGCGCGGTTGCCACGAAATCACGATTAAGCACGGAGAAGTTAGTCCGAGCCAGCACGAGATAGAACGCCGGCGCGACGATAATGGCATAATGAGATGGCTCGTAGGCAATGGAATCGAGTTCTCCCGGGTTCTTGATGAACAGTGACAGGCCGACTCTTGAAAGAACAATCTGAACCATTCCCAGGGCGGCCGCAATAATCGACAAGCGGACGTAAATGTGGACCAGTTTATCCCGGTTGCACTGCGCGAGCATGCAACCGATGCCGAGATACACGAAGACGGCGGGCAGAATCTGTCGCAGGAATATATTGGTCGGGTATTCTAGCCAAGAAAGTTGCCAAAGGCTGGTCGCCACGATGAGTCCAAAGGCAAGGAATGTTACCAGCGCAGTTCGGTATCGCGGGAAGAGCCAGATTCCCAATGCTGCTATGGTCAGCTGAAATAGATCGACCATGCTTGCCCCGACTCGAACGCTGCCAAGCTCTTTCGAGAAGACAGTCAACGCGACGGCGAGTTCGCACGATAGCCAGCCGGTGCGTGCGCTGGGAGTCAGCGTGCTGCGAGACTGCGTGATGGGTTTGGGAAGACTGGCGGTCGCCATGGAGTACTAGCTAATTCGATTTTGAGTATCTGGATTCATGCCGCCTGCTGGCGCGTGTTGGCTGCGAGGACGTCTCGGTAAACGTTGATCATGGATTTCGCGTATTGTTCGGGTAGGAATCGTTTCAGGACGGTTTCTCTTGCGGCGTCACCGATTTCCTGCCGCCGAGACGCGCTCATCGCCATGGCTCGCTTCATCTCTGCTTCAATCGCATCGGCATCGAATGGCGGTACAAGAATGCCGGTCTTATCGTGGTCGACATAGTCGGCGGGACCACCAACGTCGGTGGTGATGACGAGGAGCTTCTTGTACATCGCTTCGATAATCGAGATGCCGAATGGTTCCTTTGTAGATGGGTGCACGAACACATCCATCATGCTTAGGTAATCTCCAACATTGGTCACAGCATCGGTGAAGACGACCGATTCGGCTATGCCACGGCTGTTGGCGTCCTGTCGGAGCGGTTCCATTAACGGTCCGGAGCCGACAATCACGAGCTTGGTCTGGTCGTTGCTCTCATTGACGCGCTGGAAGGCGTCCAAAAGGTACGCGTGGCCCTTGAAGTCGATCAGACGGGCGATGATACCAAACACGAAATCGGAGTCCGCAAGGCCATGTTTTTGTCGCAGCTCGCTAGGAGTCATCTCGGTGTTCGCGAGGTGTTCCGGATTGACCGGATTGTAAGTAATTTTGACGTCTGGCCGCGTTACCCGTTGCAAGTCAATCATGTCCTGGTGAATATCGGGGGACACGCAAAGAACCCCGTCCGCGCGGGAGTATACATGACGGCACAGTCGTCGCATGATTCTCGAACGTTCCTGAGCGGAGCCGATTTCTTCAACAATCAGTTTGGATCGTCGGTGCATGCGGCTAGCGATGTAGCCGTGCATGTCAGCGTCGATGTTGGCGGTGTGGATGATGTCCGGATCGAACTCTTTAAGGACTTTGCGCAGCGCCAATGATGTTCCGAGGTGGGTAAAGCGGGCTTTCTTGTTGAGGAAGAATTCCGGAACGCCGAGTTGCTTGATTCGTTCGGAAGTTCCGCCAGAAAATTCCAGTACGCAGACCGCAAA
The DNA here is from genome assembly GCA_964385715.1 of uncultured Planctomycetaceae bacterium. GTDB lineage: Bacteria > Planctomycetota > Planctomycetia > Pirellulales > UBA7805 > MB-PLM-2. The sequence goes on along the minus strand of CAYLRE010000378.1, from coordinate 1,374 downwards.
ATCGATTTCTGGCAGCTTGACCAACTCTTGAAACAGCGTCAGTCGGTTCATTTGTAGGCCGCCGCCCCAATAGGTCTTTGGCAGGACGTAGAGGACTTTCATGGTAGATCTCCGGTCGCGGGAGAGTTGGCTCGGTTTGTTGATTGACTGAGGGTGTGTACGAAATGAGAGGAATCAGGATGTCACAAGGGCTTCTTCGTACGCAGCCAAAGCCAAGGCTGAGGGTGGTTTCTGGATTCGTCGAGGGCAAATGAGAGGTCTTCCGAGGGGACCGGACGGAGGTTTGGAAGATCGGCCCAAGACGCTGTCGAGCGTCGCGATGAACGAAAAACTTCCACAGAGTGAGTCGGCTCGAACCGAGTCGCCAGAAGGTCGAGCACTTGTTCGGCGGTCAAGTCCTCTCGGTCATGGCATTCGATCAGTATGTCGGCTTGGCAGAGCGAAGGCGTCTGTTCGGGATCGAGAAGTTCGAGTTCACTGCCTTCGATGTCTGAGATGACGAGCGCCCTCGCGTCGGCGATATCACGTTGTAGGTCACTGGGGCGGCAATATCCTCGTACGTCGACTTGATCGGCAACACCGTTGAGTTCCGCTAGCTGGCGTTGCTGTTTGCGGGCTCGCCCGTCGATGTCGTATGTGATTACGCGTGTGTCTGCTTTAGCTCTGGCTAGTCCGACTGCATAGTAGCCCTCAGCTGCTCCGACATCGACGACGACGTCGTACGATGTGTTCATGACCGTCGCGAGAGCTTCGTGTAACTCTGACTCGTACGACCCAATCCACTTGGGCGTGATCGGCCCCCAGACGACGTTGTCGAAGTACCGCATGTTTGCGAAGGGGCCCGAAAGCACTTCGATGGGCCCATCCGCATAGACCGACTGCGCGAATCGTCCCTGGAACGCGGCGTAGCGTTTGACCCGATACCGTCGGAGCCGCTGCTTCTGAAGCGTGGGCAGGAGCCAGGGGATTCGGGAGATCGCGGTTTTTGCAATGTTCTTAGCGTTCATGGCGTCGGAGATATGTTTGGGGTGTGCTGTTTTGTCGGGATACACACATGCCAATAGAGCGAGCCACGGAACTTAATACAAACAGATCCATTGAGCGAGCCACGTCATCGGGTACACACAATCGGGAAGAGCGAGCCAATCGGCCGGATACGCACAAGCCCGCCGTAGCTTCCTGGAACTTGTAGGTTTCATTTCCGATGAAAAACAAATGAAGCTGGAAATCGCCTGTTCAGAAGCTTTTCCGGGGAAAAATCTTCCCGCTCTCCGGGAAGAGCCGATCCAGCGAATCGAGTTTCTCGGTTTGATGAGAGTTTACGACATTCAGACCGAGAGCGGGCAATACCTGTCGAACAACATCCTGGTCCAC
>CAYLRE010000377.1:0-4145 GCA_964385715.1 uncultured Planctomycetaceae bacterium | reverse complement strand
TTGCTGCATGCGGGAAAAGCCCACGGCACGCATAACGCCATGGATAGACCGATCAGCATCGCGACGATGCCGAGGCTCTTTGACACCACGCGAAGGTCCATTGCACCGTCCGTTGGCCAGTCACTTGCACAGGCGGACCCAGCACAACGTGACTAAAGCGCAGATCCCAGCCGACACAAGACTGCCGGCCCCTCATTCCCGTCGTTCAAGTCTAGCGCGGTGAAGAAGTGCTCCAAGCGTCCTTGATGAAATCTTGATACCGGGTGTCCATGATTTGACCCGGCGCTTACAACGCCGTCTTCTCCCCACACGCGAGAGGGGGCCTTGCAGGCAGTGGCAAAGGTCCGGTAACTCTGCGAAAATGATTGGTTGCGCGAGACCTCACGGTGATCGCCACACGTGGGCAATGGTCGCAGCCTCAAAGTGGGTCGGGATCACTTAGCATTGTGCTGTTCGATCGCGATATCCCTCACCCGGAATCGGTGTTCCAAGATGAATGAGTCGCCGCAATCGGACGACAAGACGTATCACGGCCACAAGCGGACTCCAAAAAGAGGACGGTTGAGAGTCTTCTTTGGATACGCCCCCAGCGTTGGCACGACGGACGCCATGCTCCAGGTAGCTCAAGCCCGCAGAACAGAAGGCACGGATGTTGTCGCGGGGAGTTTGGAGCCTCGTGAGACGGAACCGTCGCTTGAGGGGCTCGCCTGTCTGCCCGCCCTCGAAGTTCCGGGGCGTGGAAGAAAGTTGCACGAGTTTGATCTCGACGCCACACTGGCCCGCAGGCCGGAACTGGTGCTGATCGATGATCTGGCCCATACCAATGCACCCGGGATGCGGCACGCGAGACGTTGGCAGGACGTTGAAGAGTTACTTGCAGCCGGAATCGACGTCTTCACAACCGCTCACGTCCAGCACGTCGAATCACTCAGTAACGTCGTCGAGCAAATCTGCGGGGTCACTTTTCGTGAGACGTTCCCCGATCAGGTGTTGGATCGCGCGGACGAAGTCACGTTTGTTGACGTGCCGCCAGATGAACTGCTTGAACGAATGGAGCGGGGGGAACTCCAGATTCCAACGGAGACAGCAAGAGCACTGGAGCCCGTCTTCCGACGCGAGAGCCTTGTGGCGATGCGAGAGTTGGCACTGCGGCAAGTGGCCGACCGCGTACATGAAGATGTGCAAGCGGCGCGTGAAGACATCGCTGCGTCAGTTCCTTGGCCTACACGGGAGAAGATGCTGGTTTGCGTGGGCCCAAGTCCCACGTCGGCCAAGGTGGTTCGTGCGGCCAAGCGTTTGGCCGATCGACTGCACGCCGAGTGGGTAGCAGTACACGTAGACGCTGGACATGTGGGAAGCATCACACCCCGCCAACGGCAACGCACCATTGAGCACTTGAAGCTTGCGGAAAGCCTCGGCGCGGAAGTCGTCCAACTTTCTGGGGAAAACGTTGCCACGGAACTTCTCCTTTATGCCCGCCAGCGGAATATCAACAGGATCGTCGTCGGCAAGACGGCCGAGCATGGGAGTTGGCTGCTCCGTCGGGAATCGTTGGTGGACCATCTGGTGCGGGACAGCGGCAACATCGACGTTCTCATGGTCCGGGGGATCGACGAACCGGCCTCGGTCGAAACACGCCCTTCACGAAGGACGCTCGCGCCAATGAGTTGGCTGGGGACGGGGCTCTCACTCGGCGCTGCCACAGTAATCACCTTGGCGTTTGATGCGCTCACGTTCTCCGAGGCAAATCTAGTCATGGTCTACTTACTGGCGGTTGTGTTCGTGGGTGTACGATTTGGGGCCCTGCAATCGGCGGTCGTGTCGGTAGCTGCTGTGCTCCTTTATGATGTGTTGTTTACAGAGCCGTACTATACCTTGACCGTCCACGACACGGAGTATCTGGTTACCTTCTCGGTAATGCTTGGCGTGGGCCTGCTTGCCAGTTCACTTACCTCGCGAATTCGCCGTCAGGCCGAGGTGGCGCGTCGCAACGAACGTCGAGCCGAAGCGCTATATCGACTTAATCGCCGCCTGGCTGCGATTTCGGGCACATCGCGGCTGGTCGAACATGCGGAAGTAGCCGTATCGGAGCTGTTCGATGCGTATGCGGTAGTCTTTCTTCCCGACGACAAGGCGACAATTCGGCCAATCATCGGTCACCCGGCGAGCTTTGCCGCCGATGCGTCGGAGTTTGCTGCAGCGCAATGGGTCTATGAACACAATCAGCCCGCCGGCTTGGACACAAGCACGCTGCCAGACGCACAAGCTCTCTATCTTCCCTTGGCCACGCCCAACAGCACCGTGGGGGTTCTTGCGGTCCAGCCAGAGGACGCTAGCACGCTTCAATCCCCAGATGCCCGCCAACTCCTCGACACGTGCGCCACCCAGATCGCCCTTGCGATGGAGCGTGACAAGTTGACTGCAGAATCGGAAGAGACCCGTGTTCAGATGGAGACGGAGAAGTTGAGGAGTTCGCTGTTGAGTGCCGTTTCGCACGACTTGCGTACACCGCTAGCTGGCATCGCTGGAGCCGGCAGCAGCCTGGCCGAATCGTTCGACTCGCTCGATTCAGCGGACAGACAGGAACTGCTGGAGACAATCTGTGACGAATCTGATCGCCTGACACGGCTGGTGGAGAATCTCCTCAACATGACGCGCCTATCCGGCGTCAAGATCGACATCGATAAGCAATGGCACCCCGTGGACGAAGTAGTCGGTTCGGCCCTGAGTCGTCTCCAACGATACCTTGGCGAACGTGCGGTCGACACAAGTATTCCCGATGACCTGCCACTGGGGCATTTCGACGCCGTTCTGATGGAACAGGTGCTGATCAACTTGTTCGAAAACGCAGCCAAGTATTCCCCGCCCGAATCGGCAATCTCGATTGAGGCAGAGAGCTTAGAAAACGGCATCGCTTTGAGAGTGGCCGACCGCGGGATCGGGTTACAGCCGGGGGACGAGGAGCGTGTGTTTGAAATGTTTTACCGTGGTGCTCGGGCGAAGCCAGACCGTCGTGGGACGGGACTCGGCCTTGCGATCTGCAAGGCTATTGTGGAGGCCCACGGCGGCAGAATTGGCGCACGGAGTCGAGAAGGGGGAGGAACCGTTGTGTGGCTGGAGTTGCCCCACGACGGCCAACCGCCACAAATCGATATGGAACCGCCGGTCGGGAGGACGTATTCATGAGCTTGAACGATCCCCTGATTGCTGTTATCGAAGACGAAGCCCCAATCCGACGCTTTCTGCGAGCTTCTTTGTCGGTGGAGGGCTTTCGCGTTCTGGAGGCGGAAACCGCAGCTAATGGGCTCAGAATCATCACGCAGCAGCGGCCGAATCTCGTGCTGCTTGATCTTGGGCTTCCCGACGAGGACGGGCTACATATTATTCATACAGTGCGCGAATGGTCTTCCATGCCTATCATCGTCCTGTCAGCCCGGGGTGAAGAGAAGAGCAAAATCGTCGCGCTCAACGCCGGCGCTGACGATTACTTGACGAAGCCTTTCGGGATTGGTGAATTGCTCGCACGTGTTCGTGTCGCGCTGCGTCACCCAGCCCGAATCAACGCCTCGTCCGAGGCCGAGGAAACGTCTTTTCAGTTCGGCGACGTTTGTGTGGATTTTGCAGCGCGTACCGTTCTCAAGGGTGGTGAAGAGGTCAAGCTCACGAAGCTGGAGTTCGACCTACTGGCAACGCTCGTCCGCAACGCCGGAAAAGTGCTCACGCACCGTTTCCTGCTTGAAGAGGTCTGGGGACCACAGTCGGTGGATGAACCTCATTACGTTCGCGTTTTCATGGCCAACCTGCGCAAGAAGCTCGAACGCAACCCAAGCCGTCCCAAGTATCTCATCACCGAGCAAGGCGTCGGTTATCGGCTGAAAGGTGATTAGTGGCGGTCCAGAAAATCATCGCCGACAGCAACAACGTCGCCGGATCGGAGCCAGCATTCCGGGACGCCGCGAAACGCTAGGCTTGAATGCTACGCCACACCCGTCAGTCGCTCCAAGACAGCTAGAATAGATCCATTGTCACCATTGCTCGATACACCTCCGCCTCGGCCAGGGCATCACTCAGCGCGTCGTGGGGGCTTTCATTGGTGACATGGAACTTCCTGCAAAGGGAACCGAGGCCGACCTTGTTGAAGGGAA
>CAYLRE010000376.1:0-4150 GCA_964385715.1 uncultured Planctomycetaceae bacterium | reverse complement strand
CGTGTTTCTCGGACGGGCATTTTCCAGCATGCCGGGGCTCGCCTCGGGCATTGCCCGCGAGATTCGCGAAGGGACGATCAAGAAGTTCTTGATCCAGCCGATCGATATGCTCGGCTTCCTGCTGCTCAATCGCCTGGCCCACAAGCTGGTCTACTATGGCGTAGCGGCGTTGCCGTTTGCCTTCATGTTCTGGCTCTGTCGCGACTACTTCCCGCCGGTGCCGGAGATAACGACGATTTTGGCGTTCGTGGCCTCGCTGATCATGTCCTTCTTGTTGGGCTTCTTCCTGGAAGCGGCCCTCGGCATGGTCGGCTTCTGGTTCCTTGAGGTCAGCTCCCTGTTTTTCGTCTACATGCTGTTTAACTTCTTCTGCAGCGGGCACATGTTCCCGCTCGATTTCCTCCCTTCGCCGTGGGTTGAGATTGTGCGGGCGATGCCGCTTCAGTTCTTAGCGTATTACCCGGCGGCAATCTGGCTCGGCAAGGTCCAAGGAGCCGAACTGGTCCAGGGATTGTTGGTTCAGCTGGCCTGGGTGCTGTTCTTCATCATGCTTTGTCGCGTGATGTGGTCCCGAGGCGTGAAGCGATACAGTGGTTTCGGAGGATAGCAGACCAGGTTCCTAGTGCGTCACAATGAGTAGCCAACGACCTTCCTATCGAAACGTCTTTCTGACATTCGCCCGCAACAGCTTGGTGCGGGACATGATGTTTCGTGGGAATTTCTTGATCGAGGCGATCTCGGCGCCCTGCTGGACGCTGATGAATCAGATGTTCTATAGCCTGATCTTCTTCTACACGCCGTCGATCGGGGCCGGCACAGGCTGGATGAAGTACGAGTTCTTTATCTTCTTTGCGACGACGATCCTGGTGAATAGCCTGGTGCAGGCGTTCTTTATGCGGAACTTTGAGGAGTTCAGCGAGCTGATACGAACGGGTAATCTCGACTTTGCGCTCTTGAAGCCGATCGATACTCAGTTCCTGATTTCCCTGCACCGTATTACCTGGTCGTCGTTTGCCAACACGATTTTTGGCCTGGGGCTGCTTGGTTACTCCATCTGGCAGCTCTCCGCGACCAATTCCGAGTGGGCGGTCTCGCTTGGTGGGGTGCTTCTGTACGTGGCCTATGTCCTATTCGGAGTGGGGATACTGTATAGCCTGATGCTGACGCTCTCTTCGACGAGTATCTGGTTGGGCCGCAATCAGACGCTCTACAACTTTTGGTTCTATATCACCAACTTCTCCCGCTACCCGATGGAGATTTACGGTGGCTCGGCGGCCGGATCGGCACTGCGATTCGTGTTTAGCTTTGGAATTCCAATCCTGTTGGCCGTGAACGTGCCGGCGAGACTGATGGCACAGCCGCTAAAGGAAGACAATTGGATGTATGCTCTGGTCGCCTTGGCGGCGACGGTGATGAGCTTGCTTGCCTCACGCTGGGTATTCAAGAAAGCCCTGCTGTCGTACCGAAGTGCCAGTAGTTAGAGATTTCCCGCATTGAACCGGATTTCCCCCGTGAGCCCTCGACTTCGTGCCTATTTGCAGCTGATGCGACTTCCCAATGTCTTTACGGCGTTGGCCGACATCTTCATGGGCGCCTGGTTTGTCAGTGCTTCGCCGCTCTCAGGGGACATTCCGCCGCTGCGATTAGAGGTACTGCTTCCGCTGTTGGCGGCCTCGGCCTGTTTGTACTTGGCAGGCATGGTGCTCAACGACGTATGCGACCGTGAGCAAGATGAGAAGGAGCGGCCCGAACGGCCGATTCCCTCCGGTCGCGTTCCGCTCAAGGCGGCGGTCACGCTCGGCACGGAGCTTTTGCTATTTGGGGTCGCCTTCGCCGGTTTGGCAAGTTACCTGACCGGTAGCTGGTACGCGGTCGTTGTGTCGGTCGGACTGGTGGTGTTGATCCTGGCCTACGACGCGTTTCTGAAGAAGACATGGGCCGGGGCGCTTGCCATGGGAGGTTGCCGGACGCTGAACGTGTTGTTGGGTATGACGGCGGCCACCGGTGTGGCCAGCTTGAATGCCGCTTCCGGGACCGTTGAACCGCTCGTCTGGCAGCCGGTGAATTACTACATTGCGGGCATGATGGGGGCCTACGTGGCAGGTGTGACCTGGTTTGCTCGTAAAGAAGCGGTCGCTGGCGGTCGCCCTCGCTTGATTTTCGGCACCGTGGTCATGCTGGGTGCTCTGTTTGCACTCTCGATCTTTCCCCGTTTCGTTCGTCCGCCATTGGCGACGCTGTTGACGATCGACGATATGATGCTGTGGTACCTGTCGTGGGGATCGTTGGCGGGATTGATCGGTATGCTGGCCGTTCTGGCCTGTGTGCGACCGGAGCCGAAGCGAATGCAGACCGCCGTGCGAATCAGCATCTGGTCACTGATTCCGATTAACGCAGCGATTTGCCTGATGATGCAGGGGCCACTGCCGGCGATCGGGGTGATGATCTTGCTCATTCCCACCATGCACCTGGGCCGCTGGCTCTATTCGACTTAGTAGAAGAGAGCGTCAGAAGAAAGAACGCCCAAGAGCGGGGTGCACCCGTGAACTGGTTAGAGACTAAGACTGTCTAACGATTGAAGGAACAGAAGCGATGTCGACGTCGGATCATGTTGTCATGTTGTCGGTGCCAGGGCTGCGGCGAAAAGATCTCGCGGCGATGCCGAATCTAGGTGCCTTGGTGGGAGAAGGGGACCAGGTGATGCTGGTGCCAAGTTTTCCGGCCGTGACCTGGCCAGTGCAGGCGAATCTGGTCACCGGCAAGCTGCCATCGGAGCATGGCGCGGTGGCTAACGGTTTCTACTGGCGTGACAAGCAGCAGGTTGAAATGTGGACCGCCGGCAACGAGGCACTTGAGCGGCCGCAAATTTGGGACATCATGCATGACCACGATTCGTCGCTGACCAGCGCGGTCTGGTTTCCGATGCTGAGCAAACGATGTGGTGCCGACTATGTCTGCATGCCGGCTCCGATTCACAATCCCGACGGCAGCGAGTCGTTGTGGTGCTACACCAAGCCAACCGAGTTGTACGGCGACTTGCGTGATGAACTCGGTGATTTTCCGCTGCAGCATTTCTGGGGCCCGATGGCGAACATCAAGTCGTCCGCCTGGATTGCCGACTCCTCCACGCAGGCGGCCAAGAAGTACCAGCCAAATTTCTTCTATATCTATCTCACGCATCTCGACTACGCCGCCCAGAAGACCGGCCCTGATAGCCCCGAGGCACTCGCCGCGGTGAAGGAACTGGATGAGCTGTTGGGCCGCATGATTGCCGGTTTCCAGGAAGCTTACGCCGGCGGCCGCTTGCTGTGGCTCGTGGCTAGCGAATACGGCATCACCCCCGTCGACCACGTCACTTACCCAAACCGGGTGTTGCGAGAAGCAGGTTTACTACAGGTGCGTTCGGAAGGGACCGCAGATGGTAGTGAAGAGGGCGCCGGTGGCGAGTTGATCGACTTCGAGAATAGCGCGGCCTGGGCACTGGTCGACCACCAGTTCTCTCACGTCTATGTGAAGGACGGCGACGCGGCGGTGACGAAGCGCGTGGTCGAACTGTTCCGTGGCCAAGAAGGGATTCAGGACGCGGTGGCCGGATCCGATCGCGCTAAGTACGACCTGGATCATGAACGCAGCGGTGAGGTGATCTTGGTTTCGACCAGCAATAGCTGGCAGGCCTATTACTACTGGCTGGATGACGCGGCGGCGCCGAGTTTCGCCCGCACCGTCGATATTCATCGCAAGCCGGGCTACGATCCAGTTGAACTGCACTTCGACATGCAGACGAAGTCGATTCCGCTCGACGCCTCACTCGTTAAAGGTTCGCATGGCGCCCCGGTGGCAACCGAAGATGCTGAGGGCGTGCTGCTTTCTTCGGAGAAGGGTGTGCTCTTGGAGCGGGCAACGGCCGACATTCACATCGCCGACTTTGTCCTGCGGCAATTCGGCATTTAGTGCTGGTTTTTCCCATTCGACGTAAATGCCAGTGGAGATGTAGGGCATTCGGCGGCCATCGTTTGAGCAGCAAAAACGGACCACTGCCAATCTCAATACCAAAGAATGTTAGGGCTTCCCTACTTCGGGGTATTGCTAAGTACCACCTTCACGGCAAGAATAGGGCACGTAAACATTAGACACATGCGATACACATGTG
>CAYLRE010000375.1:2327-4158 GCA_964385715.1 uncultured Planctomycetaceae bacterium | reverse complement strand
CGAGAAACTGATTCCGTTAATGATTCTCAACGCTCTGGAGGGTAAGCGGCTGCCGGTCTATGGCAACGGACAGAATGTTCGCGACTGGATCTATGTGGATGATCATTGCCAGGCCTTGCTTGCGGTTCTCAAGCGGGGTGTGCCGGGCGAGGTCTACAACATTGGCGGGAATCGCGAACGCACCAACCTCCAGGTTGTGGAGGGAATCTGCGACGCCGTTGACCGGCTGCGTCCCGGTCTAAGCCACGCACCATGTCGGTCTTTGATTGAGTTCGTGAAGGACCGGCCGGGCCATGACCTGCGGTATGCCGTTGACAGCAGCAAGATCGAGGAGCAGCTCAGCTGGCAACCAACCACCGATTTTGAAGCAGGCCTGGAAGCAACCATACGCTGGTACATGGAAAACCCAAAGTGGATTGAGCGTGTCACCAGTGGGAACTATCAACGGCAACGGCTAGGACTGTCCAACCATGGCAAATAGCTATTACCAAAAGGGAATCATTCTTGCAGGCGGGGCCGGGACGAGGCTCTATCCGCTCACGATTTCCGTGAGCAAACAGTTGCTGCCTGTCTACGACAAGCCGATGATCTACTATCCGCTGTCGACACTCATGCTTGCCGGTATTCGCGAGATTCTCGTCATTTCCAGTCCAGAGCACATTGACGGGTTTCGGCGCTTGCTTGGCGACGGTAGTCAGCTTGGTATCCAGGTGCAGTACGAAGTGCAGCCAACTCCTGCGGGGTTGCCACAGGCGTTTGAGATTGGGCGCAAGTTCATTGGCGACGACAATGTGGCCATGATCTTGGGTGACAACGTCTTCTTTGGGCAGAGTTTCCAGATGACCCTGGAGGAGGCGGCGAGTCGGGCGACCGGCGGGACCGTGTTTACTTATCGCGTTCGCGATCCGGAGCGATACGGTGTCATCGAATTGGATGACCAGGGAACGCCAATCTCATTGGCCGAGAAGCCGACGACCGCGCGTTCCAACCTTGCCATGACCGGGCTCTATTTCTTCGACAATCAGGTCGTTGATATTGCCGCCAAGCTAACCCCCTCCGCCCGTGGTGAGACGGAGATCGTAGACGTGATTCAGGCGTATCTCGACCGCGATCAACTGCATGTTCAAGAGCTGGGCCGTGGATTTGCCTGGCTCGATACGGGTACGCACGATTCCCTGATTCAGGCGGGCAACTTTATTGAAGCGATCGAGAAGCGGCAAGGGCTGAAGATTGCTTGCGTCGAAGAAGTGGCCTATTTGAAGGGCTTCATTACCGCGGAGCAGCTTCGCCAACACGCCGATGCGATGCACGAGGAGTATCGACGGTACTTGCTCTCGGTAATCGCTGATGGCCGCCCAGGCTGGGACTAGTTTCCACCGGCCGCCGGTTGCAGGGGAAGCTGAGCATCTAGTAGGTCTTGCGTGAATCGACCTCGCCTTGCAGCCTCGCCGATGTTCTGCCGTAATTTGTTGTGAACAAACTTCACGCGGTCCGCGAGACCTGACCGCACTTCCGCTTCCTTCCCTTGTGGGATGTCACGGAGTAATGGGAACGGGTCCTCGGCTCGGTTGACGGAATCGAGGCAGTTGAGACACTGATAGAACAGCGCGGACTTCTTGGGGATTGAGAAGAACTCAACATAGGGATTGTCATCGGTGGCGGGTTCTACGTCGGCGACGTACCTCTTAATCGTTTCGCTGCCCATCAGGTAGTGAGCGACAAAGAGCAGGGGATCGTGCAGGCCTGTCTGTTTGAAGCTCTCATGCACGGCTGGCGACTTCATGCGTTCGGCTAGCTGAGGCAGGCTGATGGACAATTCCTGCTGGGCCCC
>CAYLRE010000375.1:0-2317 GCA_964385715.1 uncultured Planctomycetaceae bacterium | reverse complement strand
AGCGTGCCTTCGAAGTACCAAAGGGACGTGTGCTCAAAAGCTTCAGCGAAAGCTCGCAACAGGCCGCGTTGGTCGGGGCCGGACTGGCTGTGCGGGGGTAGCCACTGACACATGACTCCTTTGTCCGTAAGCCTGGCTTTGCAGAGTTTGTAGAAGTCGCGCGTGTAAAGGTTCATTGCCCCAGGGAAGTAGGGGGGCATTGGCTCCATGCTAATGACGTCGTATTTACGCGTGGTCGTCAGGACATGATTGCGACCATCGTCGATGACCACACTAGTTCGCTCGTCGTCAATAATATTGCGGTTATGAGCGACGAAGTGATGGTCGGAGTCAATGACGTCTTGGCAGAGTTCGACGATGTCGAAGCGTTCATGTTCGTACATGCCGATCGTGCCGCTGGTCGTACCCGTTCCAAAGGCAATGACCAAAACGTCCTTGGGGTCGTCGCAGAGCAGCATCGGCAGGTGGCCGAGCATTCGCATGTAGTTGTAATCGGTGCCAGTGCCGGCGGCATCGAACCCCTCGATCAAGAGGGAGCGAGCACCATTTCCTTTGTGCTCGCGCACCGTAATTGTGCCAGACATGCCTTCCCGGTGATGAAGCACGTTGTAGTTCTTGGAAAGTGCCTTACGGAGCCCTTTCTCGACGACGGACATTTCTTCAGAAAACGAGTGCACGATAATGGCCCCGACGAACAGGACGCTCAAGCAGATGGCTGTCAGGGGATAGCGAGCATGCGTGTGGCTGGGGGGTGGACTGCCAGCGTTAAAGAGCAGGAACCCGCCGAGCAAGATATTTATCACGGCTATGATCGCAACGCCGTTACCAATGCCAACGGCGGGGATGATCAGGAAACCGACTACCATGGCTCCCATTGCCGAGCCGATCGAGTTTAAGAGGTACGCCCTACCGACGCCGCTGCCGAGACTTCCGAGGCTGCCTACGTAAATTTTGTTTACTAGCGGGAACGTAGCTCCCATTAAGACTGTCGGAATAAGCATCAGGCCAGCTGTCGTGGTAAACAGGCGCCGAGCGAACTCCGCCCACGTGTGAGCGAATTCGAGGGATTCTCCAGTCTCGATAGCTAAGAAGAAAGCGGGGCGGTAGAGAACAAACTGCGATGCATAGGCGGTCAGCCCGATGGCGAACTGAAGGATGGCAAACAGCAAGAGCAGATTCTTCTGGCGATCAATGATCTTCGCGAAAACAATGCTGCCGATAGCGAGGCCGCATAGGAACGTCGCCAGCATTGCACTGAACGCGTACGTCGTAACTCCGGCCGCGAATACCAACATGCGAGTCCATAAGACTTCATAGGCGAGTGCGCAGAAACCGGACAGGAAAAACGCTACAAGAACCACGGTGGCCATGCCATGGGACAGCGGGACAGGCGTTGTAAATGCGGAGTCGCCCTTCTGAGGAGCTTGCGGCGCGGGAGCCTCAGTTATCGATTCTGTGCGAGCCGCACGACTCAGGGCGATCGCGATCACGCCAATCAAGAGATTCAGCCCTGCGGTCCAGTAGGTGGTGGCGGTAAGCCCCAGTGTTCGGATCAGGATGAAACCGGTCGCCAGGCAGCCGATCACCGCGCCCAGTGTGTTGATCGTGTAAATGACGCTAACGCCTTCGCCAAGCTTTTGAATGTGGCGGACAAAGAACTTGACGATGATCGGGAAGGTTGCCCCCATCATCGAGGCTGGAATAAGCACTGTGAGGAAGTAGATCAGGAACTTGACGGCGCTCAGTTGGTAGTACGAAGCGTCAGGCCATAGATCTCGATGGATGTATACGTTCAGCTGCGTGAGGCCGGCGACTATAAACGGGAAGAGCAGCGCGAACAGGCCAATGATCGCTTCCAGAACGCCATAGACCATCAGTGGATTGCCACGGCGGTCGATGTATTTGCCGAAGAAATAGCTGCCCAATCCAAAGCCGGCCATGAAGGACGCCAGGATCGTACTGACCGCGAATGACGTGCTGCCAAACACGAGAGTAAGCATGCGCGTCCAGGTGATCTCGTAGATCAGGGCACAGGCGCCCGACGTTAGGAACAGTGATAGGACGAGTAGTCTCAAGTGGAATTTCCAGGGGCGAAAAAAGGGCGAAGCGGCCGTTGGGTAACTTGAAATATTCTATCTTAACGCATCAGCAGCCCCTGTGATGGCCTGGTCGGGGTACCGTAATAAAATTATTGGATGTACCCCAAGTCCCTGACAGCTTCGATCATGTTCTCAGGCATTGGGGCAGAGCCCATGGCGGGCTCTTTGCTGTTTAGTTGTCGAATGTGCTCTTTGACGAGCCCCGAAAGTTGGTCTGT
>CAYLRE010000374.1:0-4167 GCA_964385715.1 uncultured Planctomycetaceae bacterium | reverse complement strand
TCTGACCGAAGACCATGCAGGTCTGCTCGATCACGTTGCGGCCGGTGTCACCGATCTTGGCTTCTTGCATTTCCAGCCACAGGTCGGTTCCTTCGCGAGTACGTTCACCCACTCCAGCGAACACGGAGTAACCACCGTGGGCCGAAGCAATACGAGCAATCAACTCGGTGAGAATAACGGTCTTACCGAGACCAGCACCACCAAAGAGACCAGCTTTACCACCCCGAACAAACGGGGTCAAAAGGTCGACCACCTTAATACCGGTTTCGAATAGTTCGGTACTCGTCGAGAGCGTGTCGATCGCCGGGGCGTCACGGTGAATCGGCCAGTTGTCAGCCGCATCGACCGGGCCACGGGCATCGATCGGATCGCCGAGCAGGTTAAACACGCGGCCCAGCGTGGCGTCTCCAACCGGCACGGATACCGGAGCACCGGTGTCAACGCAGTCTTGTCCGCGGACCATGCCGTCGGTGCTACCGAGGGCGACGCAGCGAACGCGACCGCCACCGAGATGCTGTTGCACTTCGCCGGTCAGGTTCAGGTCCACGCCCTTGTCGTTGGAGACTACCTTAACCGCGTTATAAATCGCCGGCAGCTGGCCCTCAGGGAACTCCGCGTCGAACGTCGAGCCGATGACCTGCGTGATTTGACCGGTGTTTGTTGTCGTCGTTGCCATAGTAAGGTCTGCTTTTTTCTATGATCTTCGTTAAGGAAAAACGAATGGGTTGTGCGTTGATTCGTTAGTTCTTGAGCGCCTCGACACCACCCATGACCTCGAGCAGCTCGCCGGTAATTTGCGACTGTCGGGCACGGTTGTAGGTCATCGAGAGGTCTCGAATGATTTCGTCAGCGTTCTCGGTAGCCGACTTCATGGCCACCATACGAGCAATTTGCTCGCTGACCGCGGCGTCGAGAAAACACTTGAAGAGTTTGACTTTGAAGCTTGTCGGAACGACTTCTTCCAGAATGCTTTGAGCGGACGGGAAGAACTCGTACATCGACTGTTCGCTCGAACCGGATTCGGTCTCCTCAGTTTCACCGAGTGAACCCAGGGGAAGTAAGGTCTCGACGACCGCTTCTTGGCGAGCACTGTTGATGAATCGTGTGTAGGCGACATCGAGGCGGTCGAGCTTGCCGCTGACAAACTCATCGAGATAGCGACTGGCCAGAACGTCGACTTCGTCAAACGTCGGCTTGTCTTCAAAATGGTTGAACGTCTCGTCCATTTCGACGCCACGGTACTTCATGTAAGCGTCGCCGCGTTTGCCGGATACCTCGAGCCGAAGCTCCGGAATCGATTCGGATAGCTCCGTATGCCGTTCCGTGGCCTGACGGAGGACGTTGCCGTTGTAACCGCCGCAGAGTCCGCGATTGGACGTCAGGACGAGTAGCAAGCCACGTTTCGGCTCGTCACGCTGCTCAAGAAGCGGATGGCTAACCTCGAGGCCGGACGACGATAGATCCGCCACGAGCTGCGTCATGCGATCGGTGAACGCGGTCGCGGCGCTGGCGCGATCCATCGCCTGCTTGAATCGCGCCGTGGCGATCAATTCCATCGTCCGCGTAATCTTGCGGATATTGCGGATCGACTTGCGTCGCTTATCTAATGCACGTGCGTTGGCCATGAGTTAACTCAGTTTGTAGTGGCGTTCCTGCTTCGGACGACTAGACGGTGGCGGTCGCTTCTTCGCCCGCTCCTTCACCGGAGCCTGCCTCGTACTGAGTCAGGAACTCGGCGATGGCGTCTTGGATGGCCTTGACCGTGTCGTCGCTCAAGTCGCCCGACTCATCGATCGCCTTCCAGATTTCGAATTTCTGTTCACGGATGAAGCTCAGGAAGGCAGCTTCCCACTTGGCAACGTCCTCGACAGGCACCTTGTCGAGGTAGCCTCGGGTACCTGCGAAGATGCTGAGCACCTGGTCGACAACGTGCAGTGGTTGATACTGACCCTGCTTGAGCAGTTCCACCATGCGGTAACCGCGATCGAGCTGTGCCTGCGTGGCTGCATCGAGTTCGGTACCCAGTTGGGCGAACGCTTCCAATTCACGGAAGGCGGCCAAGTCGAGACGCAAACCACCGGCGACCTTCTTCATTGCCTTAATCTGAGCGTTACCACCGACGCGAGACACCGAAATACCGGCGTTCATGGCGGGACGCTGACCGGCGAAGAACAGGTCCGGTTGCAGGTAGATCTGTCCGTCCGTAATCGAAATCACGTTCGTCGGAATGTAGGCCGACACTTCACCTTCGAGCGTTTCGATGATCGGCAGCGAGGTAATCGAACCTCCGCCGAGTTCGTCCGACAGCTTGGCGGATCGCTCGAGAAGGCGACTGTGACAGTAGAACACGTCACCCGGGTAGGCTTCACGTCCAGGCGGACGACGCATGAGCAGCGACAGCTGTCGATACGCTTGGGCCTGCTTGGAGAGATCGTCGTAAACGACCAGGGAGTGGCCTCCGTTGAACATGTATTGTTCGGCCATCGCGGTACCACTGTACGGGGCGATGTATTGCAGCGGGGCAGGGGCACTGGCACCGGCGATGATCACCGTGGTGTAGTCCATGGCACCGTTGCGGCGAAGCTCTTCGATCACGCCGGCGATCGAGGAGTCCTTCTGGCCGACTGCGACATAGAAGCACTTCACGCCCGAGTCACGCTGGTTGATGATCGCGTCGATGGCGATGGCGGTCTTACCCGTCTTACGGTCACCAATGATCAGCTCGCGTTGGCCACGTCCGATCGGCGTCATGGCGTCGACCGCCTTGAGACCCGTCTGCATCGGCTCGGTTACCGGCTGGCGTTCGGCCACGCCAGCGGCGATGACTTCGACCGGGCGAGTTTCGCTAGTGACGATCGGGCCCTTGCCGTCGAGCGGGTTGCCGAGCGGATCGACAACGCGGCCAATCAGGGCGTCGCCAACCGGCACGCTGAGCAGGCGGCCGAGGCTCTTCACCTCATCGCCTTCGTTAATTTGCAGGTAGTCGCCCAAAATGATGACACCGACCGAGCTCTCTTCGAGATTGAAAGCCAGGCCGATGATGCCACCGGGGAATTCGACCATTTCATTGGCCATCACGCCCGAGAGTCCGTGGACGCGGGCAATACCGTCACCAACTTCGAGCACGCGTCCCACTTCGCGGACGTCGACTTGCGACTCGTAGTTCTTGACTTCTTGTTGGATGACGGATGCGATCTCGTCAGCTTTGAATTTCATCTCAATTCTCGATCGTTTAGATGCTTTCGCTGCCTCGGCCGTAGCGAATTGCTCGCGGTGAGGGCGACTATATGAAAATTAAGTTCTTGTCGTCGTTCTGCGTTTGGCGTTGCCACTCTTATCCTTCGGTAAACTCGCCGACGAGTTCTTCGCGACGGGTTTCGATGGCTTCGGAGTAGCGAGTTGCCAAGTCTTGTCGTATATGTCGGATGCGATCGCTCACGGAGGCGTCGTAGACACGATCGCCAATCCGAATGACCACACCACCGATCAAACTGGAGTCGACCGAGGTGACCAAGATTGGCTCGCAGCCCAATTGCTTACCAATTTTTTCAGCTAGACCTTGTTCGGTCGAAGCGTCCATCGGAGCGGCCGTCGTGACATGAACGCGACGTCGCTGTAGCGACTCATCGTGCAGTTCTCGTACCTGTGCGGCGATTTCGCCCAGGTACATCAACCGTTCGTGTTCGGCCACGACTTTCAGGAAGTTCAGCACCAGCGGGGTAACGTGGCCGGCAAATACCCGGTCGAGTATTCCCACTTTGTCCACGGGAGCAACCAGCTCGTTCTCAAGCAGTTCCTGGAAGCCAGACTGCTTGAGAACACCTTCGGACACGACAGCTTCCAGTTCATCAACGAGCGACACGAGATCTCCCTCGGCACCGACGGCACCCAAGAAGGCCTTGGCGTAGACAGCGGCCACTTGTTGGCCGCCGACGTCAAACTTGTTCGTATCTTCGCTCATCAAATCCAACCTGATTATCTATCGCGTACGAATTGCCGATGGTCAGTTGTTACTCACGTCCAACTTCATGAAGTCGTCCGAAGCACGACTGATTAGTTGGGCGTGATCGTCCCCCGACATCTCCCGTCCCAGAACCTGGCCGGCCAACTCCAAGGAGAAGTCGGTCGTACGAGTGGCCAGTTCCTTGAGCGCAGCTGCCTTGGCAG
>CAYLRE010000373.1:0-4184 GCA_964385715.1 uncultured Planctomycetaceae bacterium | reverse complement strand
CCTATTATCTGGCGTGATGTCTCCGTATACGGAGTACCCGTGATAGGGAACCTTCATGAGTTCATCATGACCTCGCGCATCACGCACAACCATCGTATTCATCCCTCGATTTTTGAACGTCTCGTCCTTACGTTCAACGATGGCGTAAATTGAGCGGCCGCGGGCTAGCGCAATCTCAGCCGCCAGATCATGTTGAGACAATTGCTCGCCCATCGTCTCAATCGGGTTGAACCTGGGAACGCTCCAAGCCACCGCCCTCTTGCGAGTAACAGAGACAAGACTCTTACCGTCTGAGGAAAATATTACTTCGGGATGCTTGTCAGTCACCGACCGATGAAGCAATCGGCCTGTGGCCGCCTCCCAAACATAAATACTGCCATCGAAACCGGCGCAGGCGAGAAGCTTCCCATCGGGCGAAAAAGCCAGCGAGTCAGCACTGCGAGCAATACGCAAGTGAGTGCTGCCAAAGCGCGTAACCGCACCCTCGGGTAAATCTTCGTCCGCGATTGCGCCGCCTGGCGTTCCCAGCGGCAACAGTAGCCCAACTGCCAACAGAAATATGGAGCCCTTCATAACGCTGTGCCTGCCTCGTACAAGTGTTATGTGTGGTACAGAATCCAAGTGCCCGACGCCCAGTCTACCCGATTCGCCGCAAATTCACCAAACACTTTGTGTACCTACCTCATCCTTGTCCCTTCCCGTTCATCCTGTCGAATTAACAAGAAGTGCCGATCGACTCTCCCTTACCCCAGCATCTCGGCCACGTTTTCCGCCGTGACCGGTTCGATCACGCCTCGTTCGCAGATGATCGCCTTGATTAGCTCCGCTGGCGTGACATCGAACGCTGGGTTGTAAACGCCGATTCCGTCCGGAGCGGTAGACGGGCCGAAGCCGGCGGTGATCTCGGCCGGGTCACGTTCTTCGATCGGGATCTCCTCGCCGCTTGAGAGCGACAGGTCGAACGTGCTACTGGGGGCTGCGACATAGAACGGAATATCGTGGGCCGCCGCCGCCAGGGCAACTTGATAGGTGCCGATCTTGTTGGCCGCGTCGCCGTTGGCGGCGATTCGATCGGCCCCGGTGACGATCGCCTGCACCCGATCTTCTCGCATCACTTGGGCCGCCATCGAATCGCAGATTAGTGTCACATCGAGCCCCCGTTGCTTAAGCTCCCAGGCGCTTAGCCGGGCACCTTGCAACAGCGGTCGCGTTTCGTCGCAGTAGACGTGGAGCTTCTTGCCCGCCTCGTGAGCGGCATAAAAAACGGAGAGTGCGGTACCGCTTCCACCGGTAGCCAAGGCTCCGGCGTTGCAGTGAGTGAGGACTCCGCAATCGTCGGGAAGGAGATCCGCGCCGAAGCGACCGATCGCGGCGCACATCTGGCGGTCCTCTTCATGAATGGCGATCGCCTCGGCCAACAAGCCAGTGGCGATTCCGGTAGGGGACTCTTTCCCCCTCATAGCAGCAGCGGTGCTGCGCATGCGATCGAGAGCCCAAAACAGATTCACCGCCGTGGGACGGCTCGTCGCCAGGTAGTCACAGACTTCGGAGATGCGAGCGAACAGGGCATCTTCATCAGCCTGGGGCACGGTCTGAATGCCGACGCAAACACCGTAGGCGGCGGCGACACCAATCGCCGGAGCACCCCGAACTCGCAGCACACGAATCGCCTCCCAAACAGCTTCCACATCGGTCAGCTCGATTTCGATCAATTCGCCCGGGAGCCGGGTTTGATCGATCAACACCAATCGGCCGGTAATGTCGAGGTCGCCGTCACCTTGCCAATGGAGTGTTTCAAAGTCTGCCATCTTTGTTCCCGTTTTGTTCAACACATTTGAAAACGTTGAGCGACCGCTTGAAATGGCGAGCAGGGTCCCTCGCTTCTCCCACGAGCATAAGGTCTCAAGCACCTTTCACAAGATGGCGTCGTTGACCGGGCGAAATTAAGGCATGAGTTCGAGTGCCCAAGAAAGTTTGTTTGTTTTGAACCCGGCAGGTGTGGTAGCGTGACGTTCAGAATGACAATTAACCCGAAGCGTCAGCGAGGGACACAACCAAACAGGTCTCCAACCGATCAATAGTGACCGTTGAGAGGCTGCTCCTGACATGCACGGGAATGGTAGCCAGGTCCGTCGTGTCCCTCACTTACGTTTCGGGTTAGATGCTGTAGAGTGCGTCCGTTCTTTGGCAATTTGGATTGATAGGCTTGAGACGTGAGTCTTGGGGGGGCTCGTGTGACCTGAGGGTGCCACTGGCTTAGCCAGTGCTGGGCAAGACGGATTAGTTCGTCCACTCGCGACGCAATCATGCCTCACACGTGACCTCGCCCTGCGCGATCGTCGCTTGGCATGCTGTGGGCGGGTCTCCTGACCCGCCCACTCGGTCGACCGAAGGTCTCCCGGAAATCTGGTGAATCTGGAGACCTGCGGTCTTCGCAATGGGGCGGTCGGGAGACCACCCCACAACGGAGAGTGCCTCGCCCTCCCGATTACTTCGCCCTCCTACTGAGACGGACTTTTTTGGCCTCGCCGGCGAATCGGGCGAATTAACTCTAAGGGCGCCCGTCCATTAGAGTTGCGGCCAGAAGGTGCAAAAACGGCATTTCGCGCAAGCACAAACGCAGTAACACGTTGGAGTTTTTTGGCCCTTACCCCGTTTTCCTGCCTATGGCAAAAAAAGTCGCTGCCGACTTCGGTGATTCTCAGCGGAAGCTCTCGTCGCCGGCAGCATTCAGTAGCGGTTTACGGCAGTACTTTGCGGACGAACTCGACCTTGGGCTTTTTCGCGCCCGCCGAGTCGACTTTGAGAAATTCCGCGACGTAGCGTTGTCGCTCCTTCTTCTCTGGCACTTTGAAGTTGTCGCCCTTTTGCAAGATGATGCGATGCTCCGGCATGCTGCCGAACGCGCGGGCGCCGGCGGCCTGGCAAGGGAACCAGTAGCCGTTCCCCTCCGAATCGTGCAGATAGAATTCTGGGTAACAGTGGCCGGGAATCCAGACAGTGCGGGCCGGAATGTCATTGATCCGGCAGATGGCGATGAACAGCGAGCTGAGTTCTTCGCAGTCGCCGTAACCATCCTTGAGAGCACGTTGGGCACCTTTGAGATCGCCCTTCTTGTACTCGATATTGTCGCGGACCCAGTCGTAGATCGTTTCGACTTTCTTCCAGGCAGTCAGATCGGCGGTCCGTTCGTCGAGCTGTTTGGCGAGCTTGCGGATCCTGCCGTTGCGGGTCTCGATGTACGGGCTAGCCATCAAATATTTCCGCATCTTGCGATCGAGCTTTTCCGGGATCACATAGCCGTCGGTCTCCTCGGGTGCTTTGAGGGCACTCTTCTTGACCTCGAAAGTGACCAGGGCTTTGGCGGTGCCGCCACGCTCGACCGTGGGAATGGTGACGACCATCTGCTTCATGGTCTTGCCAACCGTCTTGTACTTCACGCTCTTCACCTGGCGCGAGATGTCTTCCTCGACGATCTTGACCTTCTGCTCGGGCCACTCGATCGGAATCGGCGTGGTACCGTAGACGCCGCGAAGAACGCTGCCGGTCGACTTGATGATGATGCCGACCTGAATGCGAACGGTTTGCTCGGCCTCAGGCTGAGCCCCGCCGGTCGATTGTTCGCTATCATCGCTAGCAGCAGGCTTGTCGTCGAACTGCGCAGCTGCCACCGCAGGCGACCACAGGATGGCGGTCCCGATCAGCATCACAAGCACGGTCTTGGCAACGAACGGCATTGCGCGTTCCCCAGGCCCATTTTCATTGGGCCACATCTTGTTCGCTCGGCGTAAAAGTGCGGACGAGGAGACGGGGCTCCCCTTTGGCATTCCTGTGAGTGGAACGCGGTCCGGTCGGTTCGCTACCCCGGCACAAGCAGCACTCGAATAAGAGCCCAGGGCAGCGTGATCGACCACGGTAGCCCGCCGTGGGGCTACCGCTCCTTCTATTCTACCGACGTGGCGAAAGGACGCCACAAATTCAGCCTAGGGCGTGGGCGCCGGCAGGATAATTTCGCCACTGACGGCATCGCCAGCACCGCAAGTGCTGCATCCGGTATCGCCACAGCTGCTGCAAGGAGCTTCGCAACAGGAAGAATTCCCGAACATGCCGGCACCAAATAGCCGATTACCGCCAAATAGACCGCCGCATCGATTCATGCAGCAGCCAGACGATGCAACCGTTGC
>CAYLRE010000372.1:0-4200 GCA_964385715.1 uncultured Planctomycetaceae bacterium | reverse complement strand
CATAGGCAATCAGTATTTCCGGACCAGTGCGGTCTTTGGAGGGCAGACGACGCCGACGAATTTCCTGAAGCAGTTCATGATGAATCAGCAGCCGGGTACGGTCGATACTTCGATGACGAGTACCGACTGGATCAACAATTCAAACTCGATGAACGCGGTCTTCGAGTTTCAGGCGCGCATGCATCGGGCACTAAGAAACCCGGCGGAGGAGCAACCAGAACGTGCTCTAGGATTGGCAACTCCCTTCGGCGAAGGAGAGAACCCTCGCCGGTTTCCAAGGGTATTGATGGATGGGGCCGATTCCGTCGGGGCTTGGGCTGCACTGGCGAGAGTGTATCTGAACATCGGTTTGTTCGGTGAGCAATGGAACAATTGCCAAGACACGGTCATTGGTGTTCCACCACGTCGCCCTTTTCAGTTGGACACGCTCCATACCAATTCCGTCTACTGGAACGTCAACGAAGCGTATCGAATTCATTATATGGCCCTCTATTTCGATCACCGCGTGGTTCGGGATCGGGCGAAGGGGGTCGTCAAGGTGGAGCCCGATGCCGGCCATCTGTACGATCCGAAGTTGGAATTCGTGGAGAGCTCGACGCAGGCAATGCGTTTGAAGAATGCTCTGATACCCGTGGACAACAAGGGAGATGCCATCTGGGGCTGTTCCGGAAGCGAACTGGGGGAGCATTATCCTCTTGATGCGTCACGCATCGCAGATTGGGTTCGATTTGAAGAGACTGAAATTGGAAAGCAGCATCTCGGTGATCGCCAACAAGCGATCGACCGCGGACGGGAGATCTTCGTCGAGAACTGCATGATCTGTCATTCCAGCCGGCAGCCCGAAGGCTTTGGACTTCGTTTCGCTCGCAAACCTCCCCACGGTGATGATTGGACAAAGGCGACTCCGCACGAATCCGGCGACCTGGTTCTTCCTTGCTCCTTTGCCGACTGGAGCGCGTTCCTGCAGAGCGACGCCTACAAAGGATATCTCAAATCGGCGAGGGAGTTTGGTGCTGGTGAAGAAGGGTACTTTGAGAAGGAGAACTTTCTTTCGAATGAACTTAGGATACCGGTCTCTCTGGTTGGGACGAACTCGCAGCGTGCGCTAGCCGAGAACGCCTTAGAGGGAGAAGTGTGGCATGACTTCTCATCCGATACGTACAAGAACCTTAAGCCGGTCGGAGGAATCCACTACGTCAACGCCATGACCGGCGAGAAGGCCGTGTTCCAGCCAGAGGGGGAAGGACGGGGGTATTATCGACCAGCGACTCTGGTTTCGATTTGGGCTACCGCTCCATTCGGACATAACAACGCAATCGGGATGTATGTTCCTGACGAGCATGCCGCCTTCCGAGTGTCAGTCGAGGGACGGTTGGCCATGTTCGACGATGCGATTCGCAAGATGCTTTGGAAGGAACGTCGAGGTCAAACCGAGAGTGGAGACGGAGGACTTCGAAACCCTGGCGATACGACCTGGCGAGGTGGCGACAATGGATGGGTGTGGCGCACGACCGTGCCCTCATTCTTGAAGATCGAGGCGTCACAGATTCGCGGTGTGGTTACCCGATCGGGTAGCAACCTCGGACTTCCGATGGGCTTCCTGCTCTACTTTGTAGATCATCCTTGGGTTGCTCCTCTGTTGGCGGCGATCTTCGTTGGTTTAATTGCCTGGAAGCGACGTCGCTGGACAGCGATTCTGGCCGTCGTAACGGGGTTGGTGCTACTGGTCCTGCTAATCGTCGTTGGGTTGCGCCATCTGATTCCTTTCTGGGGGACCATCTTCGCGCTGTTCATCATCGCGGCCGGTCTCGTAACGCTTGCGGGAATTCGATACCGCGGTGTGGAAAAGATCAAGAAGATGCGGGAGCAGGGAAAGAAGATCACCAAGAAGGATCTTTGTCTGGCGCATCCGGCGGTCGCTTGGATCGCGCCGGCAGTACTTTGGTTGACCTGCTTGGGGTTGTTCGTCGCTCTCTACGCCGGCGGCCCATTTCTAAACGGCGATGTGGGTGATTTGAGGCTTGGACCATTCCCCAAGGGAACGCCAGTGAGTGCGATCATGAACATGGACGTGGATGCATCGCTATTCGATCTGACCGCGGTTAGTCGAGGGATGTTGAAGTCGTTCCGCAA
Organism: uncultured Planctomycetaceae bacterium; assembly: GCA_964385715.1. Classification (GTDB taxonomy): domain Bacteria; phylum Planctomycetota; class Planctomycetia; order Pirellulales; family UBA7805; genus MB-PLM-2. Next base: position 2,067 of record CAYLRE010000372.1, on the reverse strand, counting down.
GGTCAAAGGTATCCTTAACGACCCGAGCCTTTCGGCTTCTCAGGCAGAAACTCAGGCTTTGCAGGCTTTCTATGACTACGCCGGTCCGGCTCTGTTAGCCGTGTCGAAGTGTCCCGATTGGGAGATGGACCGCGGCCATCACTTTGGTGAAGAGCTCACCGATGTGCAGAAGGAACAGTTGATCGCGTTCTTGAAAACGCTCTAAGTCTTGCTCGCATGAGGTACACCGTCGAGGGCGCAATGGATTCGATCCCAAATGAAAGCCGTGATCGAAAGTCAACACCTTACGACTACATCATTGTAGGTTCGGGGGCTGCTGGTGCTCCTCTCGCAGCAAGGCTTGCCCAAGCGGGCAAGCGAATCTTATTGCTCGAGGCTGGTGTCGATGGAGGTGCACAGCCGCCCGAATGCAACTGCCAGGACGCCGAGGAAGAACGTACCGAGAATCGACAGTCGGACGCTGAGAATACGAACGTCCAATGCTCCGACGATGGCATCGATAAGGACGGCTGGCCCAACGATGCGACGCGTCACCAGGCCGAGAATCGGCACGCGATTTTTCACTGCCCCGGATACCATGCTGCTGCGTCTGAGCCGGAACTATATGATTCGACACCAACGGAGTCTTGCTCTAGTTGGCACTTCGGCGTCCGCCATTTCAAAGACGACAAGACCCAACTTGCCGACGAAAAATGCGAGGGAGATTCTCCTTCCATCTTCTATCCTCGCAATTCGTCGATCGGTGGCTGTACGTCGCACAACTCGATGATCACAGTCTACGGCAATGAGTATGACTGGCAGCAGATTCAGGACCTGACGGGCGATCCATCTTGGGCTCCTGAGAAAATGCGGTATTTCTTCAAACGGCTTGAGCGCGCCCGGTACTCTCGTTTCAGTTTCAGTCGAATATATACGTGGTTGAGTCGGGTCAAGAACTTCATCAATCCGCGGCATGCCGCCGGGGCCGGACACGGAATGGGTGGGTGGCTCGACGTGACGATCACCGATCCGGCAATCGCTGGCAAGCCGATGTTCAGAGCGATCACCAGCGCGGTTGAAGTTGCCGAAATGGGGGGGCTTGGGAGGATCGTACGATTCCTTAAGCGCGCCTTCAGGGGCTATCTGTTTCAGGACTTGGATCCCAACGACGAACGTACGATCAAGAATAGCCCGGAGGGCGCGGCTCTGGTTCCTGTTTCTTCGGGGCGCGGAATGCGCGGCGGTCCGCGCGATTTTCTGCTGCAGACTCGAAGAGAGGTGGGCGAGGAGAATTTGACAATCGTCACCGGCGCCTTTGTGAATCGCGTGATCTTTGAGAAGGACGCTAATGGTGGTCCGCCAGTAGCAGTTGGAGTGGACGTGTCTCTCGGTCGTGATCTCTATGAAGTGAGCCGACCGCGCAAGGGGGAGGCTAACGCGAAAGAGAAGGTGCACGGGGGTGAGGTCAAAAACGTCCAGGTGTTTACGCGCGGCGAGGTGGTTCTTTGTGGCGGCGCGTTCAATTCACCGCAGACTCTGATGTTGAGTGGGATCGGTAACGCTGCGGATCTCGCGGACATTGAGGTTGCGAGACCAAGAGACGCCAAAGACAGGCCGATCGCCGACGTCGTCGACCTCAAGGGGGTGGGTGAGAATCTGAGGGACCGTTACGAGATCAGCGTCATTACTGAGATGGACGAGGACTTTGAGAGCCTCGAAGGAGTGACCTTTGACCCGGATCGGGGCTACGAAGACCCGGCAGATAAGGATAGAGCTCGTAAGGAATGGGAGGCTATCGTTCGGCAAGACGACCCCATCGATGGCGAGGTTCGAGAGTTTCGTCGAGGTGTTTACGCCACGAACGGAGCTTCAATCGCGGTACTGAAGAAGTCTCATCCAGAACTGGAGAGGCCCGACCTGTTCCTGTTTGGCGTGCCTGCCGTTTTTCGTGGTTACTACTCGGGTTGGTCGAAGGAACTTCTTTCGCCCAGGAAAGGAGAAAGAGCGGAATGCCGCAATCTTTGGACCTGGGTCATTCTAAAGGCCTATTCTAAGAACAAGGGCTACGTGCGGTTGAGGTCAGACGAT
>CAYLRE010000371.1:0-4211 GCA_964385715.1 uncultured Planctomycetaceae bacterium | reverse complement strand
AAGGCCTGCATCGACTCGGCTCTTTCAGTCACGGAATCATTATCAGGCAGCCTTCGCATCAGCCACGAGAGGTCCATTTTCATGCCCGTGAGCGCTTGACCGAGTTGGTCATGAATCTCTCTAGCAATCACCGTTCGCTCTTCCTCACGTACGGCATGAAGCCGTGCAGCGAGATTTCGCAGCCGTTCCTGGGAGGATGCCAGTGCCTCTTCGGCCTGCCTGCGCTCCAAAGCATGCGCGAGAACATTCGCGACACCTTCGAGGAAGTTCACGTCGTCGCTATCGAACGCCCTCCTTCTATCGTCGCAAGCCATTAACACACCGAATGGCCGTCCCCACCCTCGGATCGGGACTGTAACCGAGCTGACCACGCCATGGTCGCTAAACAGCCGCGGCTGTTGGAATCGCCCGTCCAGTGTGCCGTCCTCAACTACGATCGTCTTTCCATCTCGAATCGCAGTTGCGCCCTGCCATTCCAATGTGGCATCAATGACGACGGTTCCGATCGCCGCGTTCTTGCACCCCCTGGCATCTCGCAGCACGTACCCAGTTCCGTCTGGGGCCAACTCAACTATTCCACACAGACCAATATCGAGAGTCGCAGTTACCGAGTTCACGCTCTCGGCGAACAGCATGTTCAGGTCGCCGCCTGCCAGCGCATGACGTCCCAGCACCGCGATCATAGCCTGCTGCCGTTCCCTGATTTTTAGTGCCTTCTCGGCTCGCACTCGCGGACTGATGTCGACCGCCGTCGCAGCCAAAATCATCGATGTGCCTTCGTCGTCGGGAATCGTTATGCCGTTCATGAGCATCGGGAATTCAGTACCGTCCCGGTGGGTGTGCCACACTTCGGTCGGTCCGTACTTGCCGTCGCGAAACAAGCCGGCGTTCACCGCTTTCACAAACTCCATCTGCTCCTCGGTGTGGAACACCGACAAGTTCTTGCCCAGTAATTCGTCCGCGGTGTACCCGTGCACGGCAGCGAAATTCGTATTCAGGTAAAGGAGGTTCCCATCGAGGTCCGCTACCGCCATGCCATAGTTGGCGTTATCGGCAATCTCCCTGAACTCACGAAGCTCCCGTTCGGCCTGTCGACGCTCCGTGATGTCAGTGTTCGTCCCAACGACCCGGATCGGATTCGCGGCTGCGTCGTGGATAACCTTTCCTCTCGCCAGAATCCACCGGATCGATTCGTCTCTGTGCACCATGCGGTGTTCTAGATAGTATTCCTCAGTAGTCCCAGCCAGGCACGCCGCGGCGGCCTCGTCGGCTGCTTGCCGGTCACCCGGGTGCAGAAGGTGGTTCCACCCGTGGATATCGGTGGGGAACTCGTGATCCTCGTAACCCAGTAGTTCCATGATGATCGGATCAACGAAGAACTGCCCTGACAGGAGATCCCAATCCCATACGCCGGTTCGCCCAGCTCGTGTCGCCATCGCGTACCGATCTTCGATCGTTCGTAGCGCCTCCTCAGCCTCTCGGCGCTTTGAGATGTCTCGAGCCACTGAATACGCAAACGCATCTCTGCCCAGCTTTCGGTAGCTGATGGAGACTTCCACAGGAATCAACGACCCGGATTGGGTGCGGAACAATGACTCGTCGGTGAACGATCCGCGACGTCTGATGTCGGCCCAATGCTGCGTCCATCTCTTGGCATCGAGGCCCATGTCTATGTCGTGGATCGTGAGCGACAACAGCTCGTCAGCGGAATAACCAAGTGTACGGCATGCGGCGTTGTTGACGTAGAACAACTTCGCATCCGATCGCATCAAGAGAATGCACTCTGTAGCCGTATCCACCGCATGCCGAGTGAACCTGAGGTCCATCCTCTCCCGCTCGCGCTCTGTCTCGTCACGCCAGATGCTCACCATGCCCGAATCGCTTGCAGCATCGAGCGGCGATGCGGTAACGACCAAACGCCTAGCCCCGTACGGCGTGCTGATGTCGATTTCACAGTCACACTGGCGGGCCCCTGATTTGACACGGCGCAATAATCCAGCCCAGCACTCGGTCGTTTCAGCACCTGATTCCGCCAAGAGCGAGCTGAGATTGGATGCAATAACCTTGCTTCGATCCGAACCGAGGATTGCCAGGAAGGAGTCGCTTGCCTCAACGACGATTCCGTTCTCGTCTGTAATCGCGATCCCGTCAGCAGAGACACTCAGCAACGCGTCGAGGAATTGTGTGGGCTGGGGTTTCAGCTCCGAACCATTCTTCTCGAATTGTCCGCTCATCGGCATCCCCCGAGGCGAATCAAGTCAGAACGCGAATCCTCTTCCGAAGCTCACCACCCATCGACTATCGTCAAAACCATCGCCGAACTTGTACGCCAGATCTAGCCGCCCCACGTTCGGTCCTGCCGACCTCGTGGCACCGATTCGGATTCCCACTCCCACATCTCCACCCATCCGTCTGGGTTGGTCGCTGAACCATGCCCCTCCATAGTCCACAAAGGCGGCAACACCGAACCCCATCACTCCCAAGACCTCATCAACCAAAAATGCACGGTGTTCGAGCGAACCCCAGAGCATACGCGTACCTGTAAACGCGTGCGGTTTGAACCCCCTCGGCCCCACACCATGGCCAACGTCATACTCGGCTCCAAACGCGACGCCCCGTTGCGCACCAGCTTGCACATGGAAAACGGTGGCATGCCGCGCGAATGGCAGCGTCGCCAGGGTCACCCCAACCCAAGCCTGCCCTGAATCTACTCCGGTGGAGTTGAAAAGTGCGTTGGCGCTGGCGTGCAACGTCGCGAACCCGCGCCCAATGGACGTGCCCGTTTGAACTGCCACATCCGCACCAATGCCGGTTTTGTCGTAGCCGAATCCGGTAGGCGCAAACCACGCTGTCATCGAAATTCGCGAACTCAAGTCCACATCGAAATCTCTATTGAATCCGTTGTAGTGGGTGACCACCTTGAAGCGGGCACGGTTTAGCTCGGCGAATACTCCCACGACCCCGGTGACACTGTCGGGAATCGCGAGCCCGGTATCAGCGTAGGCCACATGCTCCGCTCGGTAGACCTGCCCAGCCAATCCAACACGGAAGTAGCCGGCATTGGTCGCACTAAGCGCGCGGCCATAGTTGACCGTCTGTACGAACGAACGGCGCTGAATTGCGTCTGTGGAATCTCCGTCGCGAAAGCGCAGGATCCTCTCGCGACCAGCCGCACCCGCCAGCTGAAAGGAATACCGGTCAGTGAGCGTTCGCCACGGTACCCCGATGTTCCATCCGCCCCGATCTCCATCACTGAGCCGGTCGTAGAGTCCGCCTACGGCAACTGATGAACCGAACGCTCGGTCCATACCGATGCTGAAAGTGGTGGCCGTGCGATCGGGTTCGTCTCGGTAGAATGCTCCGGCGCGTGTTGCCGTGCCCAGGAGGTTCTGTTCTGCCAATCCGGCATACCAGCTGAACGTACCCCCGGTGGAGTACGCTGAGAGCTGGATTTGCGTCGACCATCCATCGGCCGTAACGACGACCACCGCGAGTCTCGAGCCGATGCGTACGCTGTCAATCGTCACATCGCGAAAAATCCCCAACCGGCGCAGGTTCCGCTCGGTCTCCGCCACCCTCGCGGAATCGTAAGCTTCACCAACCTTGAACAGTAGCTCGCGTCGGACGACGACAGCTCTGGTCGTGATATGAATGGAGTTGGCTGCCCGAAACAGCAGGCTGGAGCGTGCTTCTTCATCGCCAAACACATTTCGCGTAACCACCACTATAGTGTCCACAATGGGCGCACTGGCACGTGGGGTTTGTTGCGCTGAGGCGCCCGGTTGGCACATTAGCGCAAGAAGCGTTGTTATGACTGTAAGACTCTTCATGTCTCGACCGGACTCAAACCTATATGGAACGCCCCGAGACCGCAGGTTGGCCTCGGGGCTGGCCGACAAGATGTTACACGACTGATGCTGTTGATGCTATCTCAAAAGACAGTGAGGTATCGGTCTACCTCCCATGAACTCACCATCGCTGAGTATTCAAGCCACTCACTCCGTTTCGCCTCCATAAACCGTTCATACACGTGCTCGCCCAGCGCAGATCTGATCGCCTTGTCTTTTTCCAGGCAGTCGAGGGCTTCGTGCAGGTCGCGTGGCAATTCATCTATGCGGTAACGACGACGCTCACGATGGCTCATCGTGAAGATGTTCTTGTTGACCGGATCCGGGGGGGTGAGCGCCTGCTCGACACCTTCGAGCCCAGCC
>CAYLRE010000370.1:0-4220 GCA_964385715.1 uncultured Planctomycetaceae bacterium | reverse complement strand
GGTACAGCCTCAACCCAGACCTCCTGCCTGCCGCCGCGACGACCTACGCTCCGGACGAGAACATTTGCCACCGCTTCAAGCACGTTGCTAGTGCTCGATCTTCTGCCAGTACTTGTCGAACTCGAAATCGGGGCTGTTGTCGAGATCGTGGCAGCGAATGCACGTGTTTTCTTTCGCATGAGCAATCGTAACCCGCATCTGCTCGTAGAGTTCGTCTTGTCGCTCCTCGTCGACATCACCCTCTTCGGCCGCCTTTTCCAGCGTCACGTGAGCGTTGCCAGGTCCATGACAATTTTCGCAACCAACCGCCACCAAGTGCGGCGTCTTCTCCAAGCTTTCGTAGCCAGTATCGAAGGGAGCGTACTGTTGCGGCTCCCAGCCGACCACGTGGCAGCTAATGCATTCAGGGTCGAAGTGCCGCGGCGGCTTCAAATGGGTGAGCGTATCCATGGCATGGGCATGACCGCTCTCCTTCCAGACGTCGTACTCCTCTTCGTGACACTGCTGACACGCTTGGGAACCGACGAACTTCCCATCGTGGGGAGCTGGCTTTGAAAAGATGCCCAGACGCTTGAAACCTTCGGTCTGGAGCTGATCCTGGTAGGCAGCCAGCATTGCTTTCATGTCTTCCGAATCTTTGAAGCGATGGTCGATGGCCAACCGCTGATAGCGAAACGGTTTTTTCTCGTCGTCGAAGAACCCCAGTACGCCCACGTACATTCCCTTGTGACTCAGCTCGATCAGATGGCCGGTGCTCCCTTCAATCTCAGCTACGTCGGGAGGTGGCGGATCGCTATCGCCAGCGGCCACCACAAAGTCGAACTGAGGGAAGGCGGCGGACAACTCCTCCGCCCTCTCCAATTCACCGGTCACCAGCAGCAGCAGACGATCGCAGTTGGCCGCTTCCAGCTTGGGTACGACCTCACGGAGCGCTTCTTCGGGATCGACCAAGGCCAGGTCCGGATTCTGCAGCTCCTCCATCGCCTCGTCGGCCAGCACGCTCGTCACGCCCAGCTTAAGTCCGTCAAACTCGAACACACGAAAACGGGCGCTGATTGTGTCGTCGCCCAACTCGAACAGTCCAACGTTGGCAGAAACGAACGGCGTCCGCCGATCGTCGGCTGGTACGGTCGCGATCAGGTCGGTCGGCTGAAGCCGGAGATCGGAAAGGCCGAACCCGACCGCCTGATACTTCATGGTGAGCAGGGAGTCGATCGAACGCTGATATTTAATCACCGCCTGGGCGCCAGCCCGTTTGACCAGGTCGCCTGTATCGAGGGCCAGCACTGGCGGGCCGAATTTTTCCATCTTCGTGAGCAGCGTGTGTCGGCGGCCGAGGCCGCCCTTCATCTTATCGAGACCGGCACAACCACACGGTTCCAAATAGCCGTGTTGGGCTCCGGACATAACCAGCAACAGCTTGGCATCCTTCCAGCCGGAAATCTGCTCGAAACTATCGATGGGGGCCGCACCGGCGGCAGGGACGCCAGACGACTCGTCACTAGCGGCAGGTCCTTCAGCCACGGGGCCGTTGGGCGCGGAGTCCGCCGGCGCGGAATCACTAGTCGCCGCAGGTTCAACCGCCGATTCATCCCCGTCCTGCTGGCAACCACTCATGCCGAGCAGCATGACCAGACAACAGACAGCAACTGAAAACAGCTTTGCGAAGTATTGAGTCGTTGACATTCTGTTCCTGCGATTACGATCCATCGATTGGAGCCCCACGATTGACTTAAGCCCCGGCTAGTCGCGACATCAGTCCGGCTGCGTGGCGGCTGGTTCGGCCTCGTCGTTGTCTGAGGCTTCGTTCTTGTCGGAATCGGGCCCCTTCACGTCGGCCTCGGCTGTCGACTTCTTGGGCAGCGGCCCCGGAGGTGAAGCGGTCGGTTCCCCCTTCTCTTTCGGTTCCCCCTTCTCTTCCTGCTCTTGCGGCACGTACGAAACGCCGAACGACAGCTCTGGATACTTCGGGTGAGTCGTCTCGATGACGACCTTGCCACGTTTCTCCGGCAAGGCCGCAAAGACCGCCTCTGCGTCTACTTCGTCGGGCAGTGAAACATGCAAGTCGGTCCACAGCGCGTCGCCACGATGTTGTTCTTGGCGTTCACCAAGCTCGACCTTCAACTTTGCTGGCACGACTTCCTTGACCTTGAATTCGATGTCGGCGCGGTCCTTGCCCATCGCTTGAAGCACAAGCCGCTCAGCGTAGTGCGGCGACTCCGGGCGGTGCGAGAGTGCAAGACTCTGGTTGGTCCAGTTCCATCCGCTACGAACCTTGGTGCCGAAGACGGAAACCGCCTCATGAACGCGAACGAACATATTGATCTTAGGCGAGGTTCTCCGTTCGGCATTGGTGCGAACCGTGAGTTCCTGGCTGTTATCACCGACCGGAATACCTGGCTTCACCTTGATACGAACTAAATAGCCGCTCTTGGCGCCGGCCTTCTTCGGATTCTTGGCGACGTGCATCGCAATTTCTTCCGGCGTCAGCGGTTCGAAGGTGACATCAAAGAACTCGGCGATCTCCCGGTTGTTGAGCCGCCAATTGCGAATCTCAAGCGGCACATCGCGATAGTAAAGCAGCCGAGCCTTCAGTTCGGTCGTCTCGCCAACAACAACGGTAAAGGCCGACAAGCTCCGTGGCTCGAAAGAAACCACCGGCAGCACCTGACCCGTCACCGCAAACTGCAACGTCGGTCGCTGGCGATCGTTCGTCTTGATGGAAAATCGCTTGTTGAACTTGGGCGTGGCCACGGAGGTTCGCCAATCGACGACGATCTCACTACTCTCGCCCGGCGGAACACTCTTCTTGGTGATGTTGCTGACAGTACACTTGCAACTCGACCGCCCCTTCTCCAGCTGCAATGGCGCTTTCCCGTCGTTGTAAATCAAATAGGTCAGCGTGCCTTCGTCTCCCTCTTCCACAGTGCCAAAGCTCTTGCTGTCGGCATCGACCCGGGCCTTCGGTTGGGGACCATCCTTGGGAGCTGGTTTGAGTGACGTTACGACCGGCTTGGTTGCTTTCTCAGCCGGTGCCTCCGTGTGCGGATCGTAGAACATCGAGACGTTGCTCGGCACCTTGACTTCGTGCCAAGGATTGAGCGCCTGAAGTTCGAAGCCGTCGCCCGCGTCGGTACGGAATTCGTCAATCGTGCTCCATGTCCCTAGCAACACGCCGGCGATGAGCGCCAAGACAATAATCAAGAAGATCCGCATTCGCTTCGCCTCAATCGTGAGAAAGATATCTGCCCCGCGTGAGTTGCCACATTGCAGGACACTCGAATCCGTACGTCCCTCGAGGACATACGGCAACTTTGGAGCGTCCCACTGGCCGACTCCTATTGTAGAAATGAGGCCGCGGAGCCGTCAATCTTTGATCGATTCCGCCCTGCCGCGGCGAACTATCGCTCACGCAAACGGCCACGCAGGTGGCCGCGGGCTTCGCTAAAAAAAGCGTGGTAGTCGGCCCGCCGATAGTCGGGAAATGTCCAGTCCCCTTCTTGCCACTGATTGCCGCGATATTGCAGAGTAACCTCGCCGTAGATCCCCTGCCCCAGATAGATCCGATGGGCATGATCCTTGGTCGACGCCAGCACGAGCTTTCCCAGCGTCAGGTAGCCGGGGTCAAGATTCAGCGGCCGTGACTCTTCGTGGTCAGAAGCGGCGGCATACTCAGCCTCCCAGTCGTTGGTCTGCCGCTTGATGGTGATCAACGTGGCCGGATCGACCAGCCGCTCATAGACCCAAAAGATTTTCTTGATGCCAGCGCCCATCGTCGGTTCGTAGTAGTCGGTCTCAACGAACTCGAACGGTTCGCTCTCCAAGGCGACCGGTCCCCAGGCGTCTTCCGTCTTGCTGCGTGCCCAAGCGAGCGCCGCCTCGTGCCGACTAAACGCCGCGAGTAGCGGAAGGACCAGCGTTGGTTCGGAAATGTCGCCCATGGGAAGGTAAATTGCCGGCAGGATTTTTCAGTTTGTGATTTAGAACACTGTTGTGGGACGGTCTCCCGACCGTCCCGCCTGGTCGACCGAAGGTCTCAAGCCCTCGTGTGGTCTAAGAGACCGGCGGTTTCTCGCGCGTGGCCCGCGCACCTAATCGATCTGAAATTCTTCTCGTCGCTCCTGAGACTTGATGACAACTTTCACATCGTCAGGGAACTGCTTCTTGATCTCGGCACAAAGCTCTTGGCTCAAGACGGGGTTCATTGGTTGCGACCCGAC